>NZ_CP166245.1:1650810-1980972 GCF_033597815.2 Staphylococcus sp. KG4-3 | reverse complement strand
ATTAATATAAATATTAGAATTATCAAACTCATCTACATTTGCTTTTAAGTTATCTAAGTCTTTGTGATTATTTAATTGAATACCTATGATTACTGTGCCTGTATTTTGAGAAGATTTTTTTAGATATTCAAATTTGGTTATATCATCTTTAGGTCCAAGGACTTCATTAACAAATTCTCTTAATGCACCAGGGCGTTGTGGGAAATTTAAAATAAAATAATGTTTCATTTCTTCGAATAATAAGGAACGTTCTTCAATTTCTTTCATTCGATTAATATCATTATTACCACCGCTAACTACACATACAACTGTCTTACCTTTGATTTCTGCTTGATATTGATCAAGCGCTGCGACGCTTAACGCACCAGCAGGTTCTGCAACAATGGCTTGTTTTGAGTACATATCTAAAATAGTGGAACAAACAGCACCTTCATGTACTTGAACATAGTCATCAACTACATTTCTGCAAATATCAAATGTGATTTGACCAACACGTGCTACAGATGCGCCATCAACAAATTTATCTATATCAGGTAATGTGACAATTTGTTTTTCTAAAACTACTGAGGCATACATACTACTTGCACCAGCAGGTTCTACACCAATAATTGAAGTCTCAGGAGCATGCTCTTTAAAGTAAGTACCTACGCCTGAAATTAAACCGCCACCACCGATTGCAGCGAATAAATAATCAAATTGAATATCGTCTTCTTTTGATTGTTCAAGTATTTCTTTTGCTAGTGTCCCTTGTCCAGCAATTGTAAAAATATTATTGAAAGGATCAATAAAGTTCATGTTATTTTCTTCTGTGTAAACAAGAGCTTCTTTTAAGCAATCATCAAATGTATCTCCAGTTAAAACTACTTCAGTATTACTGCCACCAAAGAATTTTACTTGATTAATTTTTTGTAATGGGGTAGTTACTGGCATAAAAATCACTGCATTTAAATTCAACTTACTAGCAGTATATGCTACACCCTGAGCGTGATTACCAGCACTAGCACATGTAATGCCGTTTTGGCGATCAATTTCATTTAGCGCTATAATTGCGTTATATGCACCTCTAAGTTTAAATGACCTTACCCATTGTAAATCCTCACGCTTAAGATAAACATTACAATCATATTTATGAGATAAATAATGATCTTTTTGTAATGGTGTCTCTTTAGCAATATCTTTTAATTGTAAATAAGCTTCATCGATATCTTTAGAAGACACAGTAGTTTTTACAGTCATATGATTTCACACCTTTACTTATTAATTTAGTAATTATTTAATACGTTTTTGCTGTTTCATAGGCTTTAATTGCATCCTCGTATTGTAAAGTCAATGCAATATCATCAAGTCCATTAACGAGCTTATTTTTCCAAGTTTCATCGATTTCAAAATCAAAAGATTTGTCTAATGTAGAAACTGTTTGATTTGGTAAATCTACAGTAATTTTACTTGCTTGTGCAAGATATTTTCTTGTATTTTCATCTAAAACTATTGGTAACATAGCATTTTTAGTGCAATTCATATAAAATATATCACTATAACTACCAGCAATAATAATATCAAAACCATAATCTTTAAGGGCCCAAGCGGCGTGTTCACGACTTGAACCACAACCAAAGTTTTCACCAGTAATTAAGATTGAAGCCCCTTTATATTCAGGCTTATTTGGATTAAAGTCTGGATTATCTGATCCATCATCTAGGTAGCGCCACTCATCAAATGCAAAAGGACCGAAACCTGATTTTGATATGCGTTTCAAATGTGCTTTAGGTATAATTTGATCGGTATCAATATTATCATGGAATAATGGAACTACTTTACCTGTATAAGTAGTAATAGGTTTAATTTCCATATCAGACAACCACCTTTCTTACATCTACAAATTTTCCGTTAATTGCTGCAGCTGCTGCCATAGCAGGGGAAACTAGGTGTGTTCGTGCACCTTTACCTTGACGACCTTCAAAGTTTCGGTTACTAGTTGATGCACAATGTACGCCGTCAGGTACTTGATCAGGGTTCATACCTAGACACATTGAACAACCAGGTTCACGCCAATCAAATCCTGCTTCTTTAAAAATTTTATCAAGACCCAATTTTTCTGCTTCGATTTTTACAGTACGTGATCCTGGAACCACAATAGCTGTAATATTTGGATGTACTTTATTTCCTTTTACGATATGACTAGCTTCAACCAAGTCAGAAAGACGAGCATTTGTACATGAACCTAAGAATACATAACCTAGATTAATATCTTCAGCTTTTTGACCAGGTTCAAGACCCATATAATTATAAGCACGCTCATCGTTAACATTCTTTATTTCAGGGAAAGGTGTATGGAAACCAACTCCCATTTCTGGGCTTGTCCCCCATGTAACTTGAGGTTCTAAATCAGATACATCCATTTCAATGACTCTATCAAATTCAGCGTCTTCATCTGTATAGAGTTCACGCCAAGAATCAACATCATATTCAAAGTTAGTAGAATATGGACGTCCTTTAACATAATCAAATGTAGTTTCGTCAGGGGCCATCATACCGTATTTTGCACCTGCTTCAATAGCCATGTTACAAATAGTCATTCGCGCTTCCATAGATAAGTTTTGAATTGTTTCACCAGCAAATTCTAATGCGTATCCCGTACCAAAATCAACACCATATTGGTTAATTAGATATAGAATAATGTCTTTTGCATAAACACCAGTAGGTAATTGTCCAGTGACTTCAATTTTTAGGTTCTTAGGTTTGGTTTGCCAAAGTGATTGTGTAGCAAAAACATGTTCTACTTCACTAGTACCAATGCCGAAAGCAATTGCACCAAATGCACCATGTGTTGCAGTGTGTGAATCTCCGCATACTATAGTTTTTCCTGGTTGTGTTAAACCTGTTTCAGGTCCAACCATGTGGACAATACCTTGTTCATCTGAACCCATATCAAATATATGAACACCAAAAGCCTTAGCATTATTTTGCAAAGTCGTAATTTGTTTATTTGCAATTTCATCTTTAATATTAAAAATATCTACAGTTGGCACATTATGGTCAAGCGTCGCATAAGTTAAATCTGGTCTGCGTAGTTGTCTATTATTTATTCTTAATCCCTCAAAAGCTTGAGGAGATGTGACTTCATGTATTAGATGTAAATCTATATATAATAACTGTGGGTCACCTTCTTTACCAGTTAAGACATGTTTGTTCCAAACTTTGTCAAATAGTGTTTTACCCATATGACATCTCCTCCTTTTTTAAAGATTTTTCTTAACGTAATTAAAAATATCAGATGTATTATAATCACCATTGAGATCGCGTGTTGTTTTACCTTCTTTAATTAATTGATAAATAACTGTTTCTAATTTATCAGCTGCCTTATTTTGGTTTAAACTTTCTCTAAGGCACATTACAACAGATAGTAGCATACCAAATGGATTAGCAATATCTTGATTAGCAATATCAGGTGCTGAGCCATGTATAGGTTCATAAAGTCTAGGTCCATGTTCACTGAAACTTGCAGAAGGTGAGAGGCCTAGAGAACCTGGAATAACAGATGCTTCATCACTCAAAATATCACCGAATAGATTTTCTGTAACTATTACGTCGAATTGGGCTGGGTTAGTTATTAAGTGCATGGCACAAGCATCAACAAGTAAATGATTCACTTCAACTTCAGGATACTCAACCGCGACGTCGTTAATAACTTGACGCCACAATTTACTAGAGGATAAAACATTTTCTTTATCTACTGAAGTTAATTTTTTATGGCGTTTTTGAGCTAAATCAAAACCAACTCTAGCAATTCTTTCTATTTCAGCTCTGGTATAGGTTAATGAATCGAGCGCATCGTTATCATTTAATTTTTTTGGTTCACCGAAGTAGATACCACCAGTTAACTCTCTTACTAAAATGAAATCTGTACCTGCAACACGTTCTTCTTTAATAGGGGATAAATGACTAGTGCCATTTGTAACTGTAGTAGGGCGTATATTTGCAAACAGACCTAATGCTTTACGAATACCTAATAAACCTTGTTCTGGTCTATTATTAGGATCTGTCCAATTAGGCCCACCCACAGCGCCTAATAGAATTGCGTCTGCATTTTTGCAAGCATTTAATGTTGATTCTGGAAGTGGTTCACCGTGGTTATCAATGGCAATGCCACCAAAATCATGTGTTTCTATATCATACTCAAAATTAAAGGATTTACTTAGTTGTTGTAATACTTCTAATGAACCATTCAATATTTCAGGTCCAATTCCATCTCCTGGAAGGGCTACAATCTTATGGCTCATGAGTGAATACCTTCTTCCTCATGTGTATTTGCAACATATTTAGCATGTGCTTCAACATATGATTTACAAGAAGCTAATAAGATATCATGGTCAATACCTACACCAGTAACAATTTGATCATCTATCTTAATTTGTACATGTACTTCTGCTTGAGCATCAGTACCTTCAGTTACCGAATCTATGCGATATTCAATAAGTTCTGTCTTGCGATCAAAGATACGATCAACAGCGTTGTATACTGAAACAATTGAACCTGTACCAATACTTGAATCTTGATAAGTATTACCATCTTTATCTTTAATGACGACAACGGCACTTTGTAGTCCGTTAGATACAAATTGTAACTGTAACGTTTCCACTTTATATATAGCATTTTGTTCATGCTCTGTGCCTTGAATTAATGCATGAATATCACGATCTGTGACTGATTTTTTCTTATCTGCAATTGTTTTAAACTGTTTAAATAAAGCTTTTTGATCTTCAGGCTCTACATCGTATCCTAAAGCTGTCAGTTTTTCTGCAAAGGCATGTTTACCTGATAGTTTACCAAGAGGTAGTTCAGTTGTTTTCACACCAACTAGTTGTGGAGTCATAATTTCATATGTTTCTGGATTTTTCAGAACGCCATCTTGATGAATCCCAGATTCATGACTGAATGCATTTTGCCCGACAATAGCTTTATTTCTAGGAACTCGAATACCCGCAAATCTTGCAATTAAATCTGAAGTTTGTTTGGTTTCTTCTAGGTTGATTTTTGTCTGATTATTGTAATGATCTTGTCGAACGTAAAGGCCGAGAGCAACTTCCTCGAGAGCTGTATTACCTGCACGTTCCCCAATACCATTTAATGTACCTTCGATGCGTTTTGCACCATTTTCAATTGCTGCCATACTATTGGCAACAGCAAGTCCAAGGTCATCATGACAATGCGCACTGTAAATTACTTCATGATTCGTTGTTATTGATTCTTGCAGTGTTTTGAAAATTTGGCCATATTCTTTAGGATAACTGAATCCTACAGTATCAGGTATGTTGATAACACTGGCTCCGGCGTCTACAGCTGTTTGAACACATTCGATTAAAAATGATGGTTCTGTTCTTGTAGCATCTTCAGGTGAAAATTGAACGACATCAAAGTATTGTTTCGCATAAGATACATGTTCTTTGATTGAAGCTAATACTTCTTCTTTAGACATCATTAATTTTGAATCTCGGTGTATTGGACTAGTCGCTATAAAAACATGAATTCTCGGTATTGCAGCTTCTTTTGTCGCTTCATATACAGCATCTATATCTTTCTTTACACAACGTGCTAATCCACAAACTGCAGTTGTAGTTAATGCTCTAGATATTGCTTCAACAGATTTGAAACTACCAGTACTTGATGCAGGAAAACCTGCTTCTATAATATCGACGCCCCATTTTTCCAATTGTTTTGCTATCTTCAATCTTTCATCGAATGAAAAGTTTACTCCAGGTGTTTGTTCACCGTCTCTAAGTGTTGTATCAAAAATTTGAATATGGCTACTCATTTTCAACATCTCCTATTACTAAATTTTAGACACAATTATTAAGTCGTAAGTATTAAAGAATCTCAAAGAGGGGAAAACTATAGTATGATTATACCTAATGAGATTCTTCTTACCACGAGTTAATAAATTTAGTGTCTATTTATTTTTCAATACTTTTAGATTTAATGAATGGCATCATTTCACGAAGATCTCTACCAACTGCTTCGATTTGATGTCCATGTTGCTCTTCACGTAATTTATGGAATTCTTCAAAGTTATTTTCATTATCTTTAATAAAGCGATCACTGAAGTTTCCTTTTTGAATATCTTCTAGTACAGCTTTCATATTATCTTTTACATCTGGAGTGATAACACGTGGGCCAGAAACATAGTCGCCAAATTCTGCTGTATTAGAAATTGAATAGCGCATGTTTTCCATTCCGCCTTCATACATTAGATCAACGATAAGTTTCATTTCATGTAACACTTCGAAGTAAGCAATTTCAGGTTGATAACCCGCTTCTACTAATGTTTCAAAACCAGATTGAATTAATTTAGTAGTTCCACCACATAAAACTGCTTGTTCACCAAATAAATCAGTTTCAGTTTCTTCTTTAAATGAAGTTTCTAATACACCAGCACGTGTAGCACCGATACCTTTGGCATAACTTAATGCTAAATCAGTGGCTTCACCACTAGCATCTTGTTCAACGGCGAATAGGGCAGGGACTGCGCTGCCTTCAGCGAATGTACGACGCACTAAATGTCCTGGTCCTTTTGGTGCAACTAAGAATACATCAACGTCTTCTGGTGGTTGGATAACACCGAAATGAATATTAAATCCATGAGCGAATACTAATGCATTATTAGGTTCTAAATTAGGTGCAACTTCTTCTTTATATACTTGTCCTTGGATTTCATCTGGTAAAAGTACCATGATAACATCAGCTTGTTTTGCTGCTTCATTTACAGGATATACTTCGAAGCCGTCATCTTTTGCTTTATCAAAAGAACGTCCATGTCTGATACCGATAATTACGTCATAACCGTTGTCTTTTAAATTTTGAGCGTGGGCGTGTCCTTGAGATCCATAGCCTAAGACTGCTATTTTTTTACCTTGTAAAGCGTCTTTCGTTACTGATTGGTCATAAT
Source organism: Staphylococcus sp. KG4-3 (assembly GCF_033597815.2). Taxonomy (NCBI): domain Bacteria; kingdom Bacillati; phylum Bacillota; class Bacilli; order Caryophanales; family Staphylococcaceae; genus Staphylococcus; species Staphylococcus halotolerans. Next base: position 1,974,029 of record NZ_CP166245.1, on the reverse strand, counting down.
AAACTGTTGTCATAATAAAATCCTCCATGTTTTTTAAAATTTAGTTATTGTTGTTTCAAAACTATACTAAAGCTGCTGAACCAGTTCTTGAAACTTGTTCAATTTTATATGATGATAGATCATCTAATAAATTATCCATCGTATATTGTGGGCCTGAAGCTTGAAGATAAGTATACTCATCTTCATTTTTCAATATAGAGACTAGCGCATCATAAGGTTTGATTACTTTTTGTAAGTCTTGTTGATTTATTGGTTTTTGTAATTTCACCAATACTAATTCTCTATTGTAAGTATTGGTTTCGGTAATATCTTCAACATCTATGATGTTAATTTGCTTTTCAAGTTGTTGTAATAAATTACGTAATACATCTGTATCTGGTACTTCTGCTACAAAAGTTATATCAGATATACCTTCCTCTAATGTAGGTGTCGCAGAGAGTGTAACGATGTTAAATTGTCTACGAACAAAAATACTCGTTAATCTATTTAATGTACCAGCTTTATCTCTTACCTTAGTTCTAAATGTCCTTCTCATAATAGTCCCTCCATCTCATGGTTGGCTTTACCACTTGGTACCATAGGAGTTACTGGTTCGATTGGTGAAATACGAACATCTATTAGTGCTGGTCCATCATGTTGGAAAGCCGCATCAATTTGTTGTTCTAATTGTGCAGGATCATCAACGATATATCCTTTGACATTATATGCTTCAGCGATTTTTAAAAAGTTCGGTTGACCATTAAATACTGAATGTGAGAAACGTTTATTGAAAAACTTATCTTGCCATTGTTTAACCATACCTAGCGTACCGTTATTAACAATTACAATTTTTATATCAAGATTGTATTCTTCTAAAATTGCCATTTCTTGGTTGGTCATTTGGAAACCACCATCGCCTACAAAGCAAATAACCGTTTTATCAGGTTCTGCAAGTTTTGCTCCAATAGCAGCAGGGATACCAAACCCCATTGTTCCTAAACCACCACTTGTTACAAGTTGCCCGTGGTCTTTGAATGGGTAGTACTGAGCAACCCACATTTGATGTTGACCCACATCAGTTGTTACGATTGCATCTCCATTTGTGATTTCACCTATATACTCAATTGTACGTTGCGGTTTGGAGAAAACACCTTGCTCATCTTCTTGATAGGCAAAAGGTTGATTTACTTTGTTTTCGTTACAAGTTTCTAACCATGATCCATGTTTAATTGAATAGCTATCAAAATCTAATAGTGCCTCTAATGTAGCTTTACAATCTGCAACAATGCCTAAATCTACTTTGATTATTTTATTAATTTCTGATGGATCGATGTCTACGTGAACGATTTTAGCATTTGGCGCAAATTCATCTGGATTACTAGCTAAACGGTCATCAAAGCGGCTACCAAAGTTGATGAGTAAATCACATTCAGTTAATGCCATATTACTGGCGTATGATCCGTGCATACCGCCCATACCCAAGAAATAGGGGTTTTCATATGGTATTGCACCAAGACCAAGTAATGTACTAACTACTGGTAATTGATGTCTATTTATAAATTCAGTAAATACATCATTTGCTTTTGCATGGTTAATGCCTGCACCAGAAAGAACAACGGGTTTTTTAGAGCTTTTTAAATAATCACGAAGTTTTTGTATGTCTTCCTTTGCTGGTTGATTTGGCACTGTATAACCTGGTAATTCTATTTCGTTTGTGGTTTGAGCGTTAGTTGATAAAATACCCATATCTTTAGGAAAATCGATAACGACAGGGCCTTTTCTACCACTATTAGCGATATAGAAAGCTTCATGGATTATTTTAGGAATGTCATTAACATTTTTTACTTGGTAGTTATGTTTTGTTATTGGTGTTGTCATAGAAAGTAAATCTGCTTCTTGGAAGGCATCTTTACCTATGCCTGGTGTTGCTACTTGTCCAGTGATTACTACCAAAGGTAACGAGTCACTATAAGCATCAGCGATACCAGTGATAGCATTTGTTGCCCCTGGACCACTTGTTACAACAACTACACCAGTATTGCCTGATACACGTGCATAACCTTCTGCTGCATGAGTAGCACCTTGTTCATGTCTTGCTAGAATATGCTTGATTTTACCTTCATAAAAAGTGTCATAAAGCGGAAGAACCGCACCACCAGGGTATCCAAATATAAAATCTACTTTTTCATTTGCAAGAGATTCAACGAGCAATTCTGAACCAGATTTCATTTCATCTATTGTTTCTTGTTCTAATTCAACTTCAGGTTCAACAGTTTCAGCGGCTTCTAAATAATCAAAATTTTCTGACATTTCTTGTTCAAGCGTTTCAGTTTGTCTAGACATAGTGCTCACTCCTTAAATTAGATTTTCTGGTACTTGCATGATTCCGCCTGTATTAGCGCTTGTTACTAAAGCAGTGTAACGTGCAAGATAACCTGTTTTTACTTTTGCTTTAAATGGTTTTAAATCTTGTTTTCTAGCTTCTAATGTTTCAGTTGATACTTCAACGTCTAAGGTTCTATTTGTTAAATCAATTGTAATTTCATCACCATCTTTGATGAGTCCAATTGGGCCACCTGAAGCCGCTTCTGGAGATACATGACCTACTGCGATACCACGTGTTGCTCCTGAGAAACGGCCATCTGTTATTAAAGCTACATCTTTACCTAATCCTCTACCTACAATTGAGGAAGTAGGGGCTAACATTTCTGGCATTCCAGGACCACCTTTAGGGCCTTCGTATCTAATAACAACTACATGACCTTCACGAACAATATGATTATCAATTGCTTCAACTGCTTCATCGTGTGAATCAAAACAAATTGCTTTACCTTTAAATACTTTAATAGATGGGTCAACTCCACCAACTTTTATAACTGCACCCTTTGGCGCTATATTACCGTATAAAATGGATAAGCCACCTTGTTTATCATAAGGGTTATCAAGATGCCTAATAACATCACTGTTTAAAATCGCCTTGTCTTCATTATTTTCTCGTAATGTTTTGCCTGTAGCTGTTATTCTGTCTGGATGAAGTGTGCCTTCTTTTTTGAACAATTCATTGATGATTGCAGGAACGCCACCAGCTTCGTGTACATCATGCATTGAATATGAAGAGCTAGGTGCAATTTTTGAAAGATAAGGTGTCTTCTTGGCAATTTCATTGATTCGTGTTAAATCATAATCAATACCGGCTTCATTAGCGATTGCAAGTGTGTGTAATACAGTATTTGTTGAACCACCCATCGCCATGTCTAATGCGAATGCGTCATCAATGGCTTCACGTGTTACGATATCTTTTGGTTTTAAATCGTTTTTAATATTATCTACTAATTTAAATGCTGCTTCTCTAATCATTTCTCTGCGTTGTTCACTCACTGCTAATGCTGTACCATTGTATGGAAGGGAAAGACCTAATACTTCCATTAAACAGTTCATTGAATTGGCTGTGAACATTCCAGAACATGAACCACAGGTAGGGCATGCATTTTGTTCCATATCTAAGAATTCTTCTTTTGAAATTGAACCATCTTTAAAAGCGCCTACTGCTTCAAACATTGATGATAGTGTTAAGGCTTTTCCTTCAGAAGATAATCCTGCTTTCATAGGTCCTCCTGAACAAAAGATTGCTGGGACATTTGTTCTTACTGCAGCTAATAACATGCCAGGTGTTATTTTGTCGCAGTTTGGAATGTAAAATACGCCATCAAACCAGTGTGCATTAATTACAGTTTCTGCTGCGTCTGCGATGATTTCTCTAGAGGGTAGGGAATATCTCATTCCAATATGGCCCATTGCGATGCCATCATCTACGCCGATTGTGTCAAATTCAAAGGGAATTGCGCCTGCTTCACGAATTGCTTCTTTGGCAATATCTGCTAATTCTCTCAGATGTACATGTCCTGGGACAATATCGATATACGAATTACAAATTGCCACGAAGGGCTTGTTCATATCTGTTGGTTTTTCTAATGCACCAGTAGCGTGCAAAAGACTTCTTGCTGGAGCTTGCTGATCTCCTTTTTTGATCATATCGCTTCTCATATCTAATTCCCCCATAAAATTGAAAATAAAAAAGCGTCCCAATAAATAATTGGGACGCTTTTAAGTCCCATTCAACTAGAATAAGGACTTAAACGTTTAGTAGTTTCTTTACTAAAGTTCCAGTCCTATGAGCATAATAAAATGACTAAAATATTTGAAGTTGTCGGTTGATATTGCATTGTATATTTGGTCATTTTATTATACTCCTCTCGATAGAATGGTTTATTTTTTGATTTGTTTGAAATGTCTAAAAATTTGATAAATTAAATTTACTACATCACATTGGCGATGTCAACAACTTTTTGTAATTTTCTATCAATTCAAACTATTCTAATTTAGTAAGAACTTGTTTCACTTTGAAGTAATATTGGAAAAAATTTGTTAAACTATAATAGTTAATTTTATGTAGATAAAAAATTATAAGAATGTATAGACGCAAAATTTTTGTTTAAGCTTGCAAAGTTTATTATTCAACAGTGACTACTAATGCATAAGCGCCACTAATCCAAATGAATTTGGAAGTATAACAAGGGCCGCCTTAGCTTAAAGCCAATGCATAAGCGACACTAATCCAAATGAATTTGGAAGTGTAAAAAGGACCGCCTTAGCTTAAAGCCAATGCATAAGCGACACTAATCCAAATGAATTTGGAAGTATAACAAGGACCGCCTTAGCTTAAAGCCAATGCATAAGCGACACTAATCCAAATAAATTTGGAAGTGTAACAAGGACCGCCTTAGCTTAAAGCCAATGCATAAGCGACACTAATCCAAATGAATTTGGAAGTATAAAAAGTACCGCCTTAGCTTAAAGCCAATGCATAAGCGACACTAATCCAAATGAATTTGGAAGTGTCGCTAAAAAAGGGAGAGGACAATGATAAAAATTAATAATATCAATGACATGTCACATTTTGGTGAGGTGTTAACAAAATATCTATCTGCCGGTGACTTAATTTTACTAAACGGAGACTTAGGTGCTGGAAAGACAACTTTAAGCCAATACATCGGAAAAGCTTTAGGTGTAAAGCGAAACATTAATTCTCCAACGTTTAATATAATAAAGTCATATCAAGGTACAGATTTAAAATTACATCATATGGATTGTTATAGATTAGAAGATTCAGAAGAAGATTTAGGATTTGAAGAATATTTTGAAGATGACGCCGTAATTTTGATTGAATGGAGCCAATTTATAGCAGAATTTTTACCTGATTATTATTTATCTATTAACATTCAAACAGAGAATACTACTGAGCGCACGATAACTATAGATGCTCAAGGGGAGCATTATCTTAGAATTAAGGAGGATGTTGAACGTGAACTATCTGCTAATTGATACGTCCAATCAACCTTTATCCGTTGCCGTAACACAAGATAATAAAGTGTTAAACGAGATAAATACTAACGAGAAAACAAATCATTCGGTTCAGTTGATGCCAGCTATTTCCAAAGTGATTACTGGCAGTCAAATAGCAAAGGAAGACATAGATGCCATTATTGTAGCAGAAGGACCAGGTTCATATACTGGTCTGAGAATTGGAGTTACTGTAGCGAAAACGTTAGCCTATGCTTTAAATGCTGAACTATATGGTGTATCTTCATTGAAAGCACTTGCTGCAACAGCACCTGAAGAAGCTGGTTTAATTGTACCTATATTTGATGCGCGACGTGAAGCTGTTTATACAGGCGTTTATAAAAACGAAAATGGACAACTAAAACAAATTATAAAAGACCAATATATTACAATTAAGAGCCTGTTAGTTATATTACACGAACTAGCTGAACCATATAAATTTATTGGAACAGATAGCGAAAAGTTAGAAGCTCTATTAGATAGCACTTGTATTCCAAATTTACCACAAGCCAAGTATATGCAAGCACTCATAGACCAACCAACTGATGTACATCAATTTAAACCAAACTATATTAAAGTGTCCGAGGCTGAAAGAAATTGGTTAAACCAACAGAACAAGAGTTAAATATTCGGTTAATGAATTTGGGAGATGTCCCTCAAGTATTTGATATAGAAAGAAATAGTTTTAATGATAGCAGTTGGTCAATTGATGCATTTTATCATGAAGTGGAAAAAAATGAATTTGCACATTACTTCATTATAGAATTTAATGAAAAAATAATTGGCTATATAGGTGTTTGGATTGTTATAGATCAAGCACAAATAACTACGGTTGCTATTGATGAAGTATATAGAGGTTATGGGCTTGGACAATTATTACTTAAATATGCAATGAGTTATGTACAAACTAAATGTGAAGTAATGAGTTTAGAAGTGCGTGTGGATAATGAAATTGCACAACATGTTTATACAAACTTAGGCTTTCAATATGGTGGTAAGCGAAAAAATTATTATGGTGAAGGTGAGGATGCAATAGTTATGTGGGTGAATTTAAATGAATGAGACGACAATAATATTAGCAATTGAATCCAGTTGTGATGAAACAAGTGTCAGTGTTATTAAAAATGGAACAGATATACTGAGTAATATCGTCCTAAGTCAGATTGAAAGCCATAAAAGATTTGGGGGCGTCGTACCAGAAGTAGCGAGTAGGCACCATGTTGAAGGTATCACAACTACTATTGATGAAGCGTTGAACACTGCTGATGTAACAATGCTGCAGGTTGATGCAGTAGCAGTCACGCAAGGTCCTGGATTAATAGGAGCGTTGCTAGTCGGTATAAATGCTGCGAAAGCATTAGCATTTGCATATGACAAACCATTAATTCCAGTTCATCATATAGCAGGTCATATATACGCGAATCATTTAGAAAAGCCACTCCAGTTTCCAGTCATGTCTTTAATCGTTTCGGGTGGACATACAGAGTTAATTTATATGAAAGATCATTTGAACTTTGAGGTTATTGGTGAAACTAGAGATGATGCCGTAGGTGAAGCATATGACAAAGTAGCTAGAACCATCGGGCTTAGTTATCCAGGGGGGCCACAAGTTGATAAATTAGCAGCTCAGGGTCAAGATAGTTATGATTTTCCAAGGGTATGGTTAGACAAAGATAGTTATGATTTTAGTTTTAGTGGATTAAAAAGTGCAGTAATAAACAAACTTCATAACGTTCGACAAAAAGGTGAAGAAATTAACGAAGCGGATGTTGCCACAAGTTTTCAAAATAGTGTGGTTGAAGTATTAGTTGGCAAATCTATATCAGCATGTGAAGCTTATAATGTAAATCAACTTATAGTCGCGGGTGGTGTAGCGAGTAATAAAGGTTTAAGATCTGCATTATCTGAAGCTTGTGAAAGTCATAATATCACACTCTCAATACCAAGCCCTAAATTATGTACAGATAATGCTGCTATGATTGGTGCAGCGGCTCACTATTTATATAATGCTGGTGTTAGAGCAGATATGACATTGAATGGTGTTAATAGTTTAGATATTGAATCATTTACAGTTAAATAATTAGTGAAAATTATCAATTTAATATTAGGTAGTTACTTTCAAAAAGGTCCTGGATATCAATAAATGTCTTGGACTTTTTTGTGTTTATCAGATTTATAGATGTTAGATAAATTGATTGTTGCTCTTTAAGTTTTTAACTATTTAAGGTTGTAGTACAAAAATTTAAAATTCTAAACTTTATAACAACAGAATATGGGTATAGGTAGTTTATAGAGATTCAAATAATTGATTTAATATGTGTTGATGTTTAACACCACAAGGAGGAAGTTAATAATGAAAGCAGTTCAATATTTTAATTTTCAAAATAGTTTAGCCGCGTTAAATTTTTATGAAGAACATTTTGGTGCAACGGATATACAACGTGTAGGTGGAGATCATGAAATGTTCGCAAATATGCCTGAGGAATATCAAGTAGACGCAGATTTTACGATGAACGCCTCATTTAATATACTTGGCGAAACATTCTATTGTAGTGACACGTGGAAGAACAAGAAAATAGATAATAGTGGCGCGATTGTTACATTTACATTTGATGGTTCGAATGAAGCGGAAAAAGAAACAGCAAAAGCTTTCTTTGATAAAGCGGTAGCAGCAGGATGTGAAGTGACGATGCCGTTAGGTAAAACAGAATGGTCAGATTTCTATGGTATGTTTAATGATCCATTTGGTGTTACGTGGATGGTTAATGCGGAATAAATCATGAATTTAAAATCGAATCTTTATAATAAATATGCTTAATTTATCCAAATAGAGAGGGCGGGTTATGTATCCATCCTCTCTATTTGTAGTTATAAGCAATATCAAATGAAACGAAAAAACAATTTTAAATTAAGTATTACGGTTTGCTGTTGACTTTGCTCGATTATAAATTTTCTTTGGAAATGCCATAATCCTAAGTAATTCTATCGCATTTCGGGTGTCAGCTTTACCTTGCTTAATCTTAAAGTCGAAGGAAATATTATCCTCAGTTATAGACTCGTTAAAATGATAGTTTGAATATATATTGTCTAATAAAGAAGAGAGTTCAATATCATGCGTAGCGGCAATGACAGTATAGCCTTTAAGTTGATCAAGATAACTTAGAACAGACTCTGATGCAGCAATACGCTCAGTTGTATTTGTACCTTTAAAAATTTCATCAATAAAACAATAAACTTTTTCAGTTGTAGTGATATCAAATAGACGTTTAATAGATTTGATTTCAGTCATGAAATAACTATCACCTGTTAAGATATCATCTTGGTTTACCATTGAAGTATAAACCATACCGGGTTTATACCTAAATTCTTCAGCTGTAGCAGTGTTAACTGTTTGTGATAATACGATGTTTAGTGCAACAGCTTTCATAAATGTGGACTTACCCGATGCATTTGAACCAGTTAGTAAGATATGATTGTCTATTGCTAAATTGTTTGGTACTGCATCATTAATCAATGGATGTGTTAATTGTTCAAAATGAATAACATCTTTTTCTATAACCTGAGGAACTGTATAATGATCTAGAGTTTCTCTCCATAAAGCAACGGCGTAGTGATTATCAATATTAGCGATGTATTCATAACACGCCATTACTTCATCTTCATACTTTTTAAAACTGTTTTGAATTAAATGAAATAGATGGTAATCCACCATAAAGATTAATTTGAATAATAACGAAAACACAGATGTTTCGTCGTTTGAGTTCACACGACCTAACAATCCACTAAATTTGCGTGCAGTAATAAAATGTTTAAAGTCAACATCTAAATTAGGCGCAAGTTCGTGTTGTTGGATGGCATAAGCTTTTTTAATAACCGTTGACGTGTAGAACATTGAATTTAAATCTTGTTCATAGGTCTTTTTTAAGAAGCCACTTAACATCATATTAAAAATTGCGGAAAAAATAGTTAAAGTTATGCCAATACTAGGTGTGAAAATGGATAGAATTATAAAAATTAATGGTAAGTAAGTACAAAGCATAAAAAAGTTATTGCGCTTAATCGATGAGATTTGATCTGGAAAAGTAGGGTAGATTGCTTTTCCGATTTGCGCTAAATACAGTGATATTTCATTTCTGAAATCTATGTTAGTTGTAAAATTATAAAGAAGTTTAGCGTCTGTTACTTGAAACATATTTTTTAAAGTTGCAAAAAGTCTCATTTCACCAATAGCTGTAAAGTTAAAATTCATATTATGAAATACGCTATCAAGATTTAAATCTGACCACGTTTTTTCATCTGTCAATGTTGCACTGTTAAATTTGTGTTTATATGTATCAAATTGATAACGATAAGTATGATTCGGTCTAATAAAGTTTTCTAAAGGACGTTTATTAGCCCATAAAGGTTTGATATCGTGCATAAGTTTTTTGTTGGCGACAATGGGTGAGATAATCATCAATGCAGTACCCAATAAAAGAAAAGCTATGAAGAACCAAAAAATTGTTGGCATGTTGTATTACTCCCTTTATTAATATGTAAATAGCTATGAGATAATTATGACATTATCGCTAAAATTTAACAAACTGAGATAATATATTACATAAGACAAAATAATCTAATGTCAATAGAGAACATGCGTACTTATCAACAAATAGTGCACAAGTTGTGGATAAGTTTGGGTAAAATATGTGGATATAAGCTATTATCTGAATTTTATACGCAAAAAAAGATTACTTTTTACTTGTGGATAACTAGGATAACTTTGTGGATAGCCTTTGTTATGGGGTGAATAATGTGAATAGTTATTGTGTAGTTCATGCTAAGAAAAAAAGTTAAAGTAGAAAATTCTACTTTAACTTTTGTTTTGAATAAGGATTTATATTAACTTTTCTTGTAATTCTGCCCATTCGGCCATGACTTGTTCTAGTTTTTGTTCGATTTCTGATTTTGAAATTGCTAAGGAATTTGCTTTTTCAGGATCAGAGTATACGTCTGGCAAGGTAAGTTGATGATTAATATCATTTATTTCTTCTTCATAGGTTTCTATATTTAATTCACATGTTTCAATTTGACGTTCGATTTGACGTTGTTCACGTTTTTGTTGTTTTTGATCAATATATGAGTCATTTTGTTTGATAACCGTATCATCTACTGTTGGATTTTCTAATTCTTCTTTTGCTTTTAATGCTGCTTTTTCCTCAGTTTTTTCAATGTAATATTGATAATTCCCTAGATACATTGTGCCACCCTCAGAATCTAAATCGTAAACTTTATTGGCTAATTCATTAATAAAATAACGGTCATGAGATACAAATAGGATTGTGCCTTTAAAGTTTGCTAAAGCTTGTTCTAACATTTCTTTTGAATCTATATCTAAATGGTTTGTAGGTTCATCTAAAATGAGTACATTGTTTCGCTCAAGCATTAATAAAGCAAGCTGTAAACGTGCCTTCTCTCCACCCGATAAATCGTTAATTATTTTTTTAACGTCTTCTTGTACAAATAGAAAACGACCTAAAACAGCGCGAATGTCTTTTTCATTCATAGTAGGGTATTGGTCCCATAAGTAATCAAGTATTGTTTTATTTGATTTAAATTCGGCTTGTTTTTGATCATAATAACCAATTTTTAAGTTGGCACCGGTAGTGATTGTCCCATTTAATGCATTTTGTATATTGGCAATGGTTTTTATTAAAGTTGATTTCCCAATGCCATTAGGTCCGATAATTGCAATATGATCTCCTTTTGTTACTTCAAAAGTGATTCCTTTAGTAATCGGAGACTCATAGCCGATTTCTAAATTTTTTATATGGAAGACATCATTACCAGTATTACGATCAAATTCAAATTGAATGTTGGCACTTTTAGCATCAATCATAGGTTTATTTATACGTTCAATCTTTTCCAACATTTTCCTACGGCTCTTAGCCATACCTGTAGTTGAAGCGCGGGCAATATTTTTATCGACAAAAGTCTCTAATCGTTTAATTTCAGCTTGTTGATTCTCATATTCTTGCATACGTTTTTCATAATATTTATCTCTTTGATTAATAAACTGAGCATAATTGCCTACATAATGTTGAACATCACCAAGTGCAACGTCATAAATTTGAGTCACAATTTTATCTAAGAAATATCTATCATGACTAATAATTACGATGGCACCTTTAAAGTAATTTAAATAACTTTCTAACCATTGGGTCGTTTCCATATCTAAATGGTTGGTGGGTTCGTCTAAAAGTAATAAATCAGGTTCGCTTAGTAACATTTGTGCCAAAGATAATCTTGTTTTTTGACCACCGCTAAAGTCGTTGATAGGTCGGTCGAAATCCGCTTCACTAAAATTCAATCCGTGTAAGACTGTTTTAATTTTGCTTTCATATTGATAGCCATCTTGTTGTTCAAATTGATTTGATAACGCTTCATAGCGATCGATATGAGATTTATATGCCTCAGTATCATACTCATTCGCATGTTGTGCTAACCAATCTGTTTCCAATTTCATTTCTTGTTCTAAATTTTTCATTGCCTCAAACGGCTTAGACATTTCTTCAAATACAGTTTGATCTGTATTTAATGTCATTTGCTGTGTTAAATAACCAAGTTTCAAATTTTTACTCTTAGAAATATGACCACTATCATAATCTTCAACACCAGCAATTATTTTCATTAATGTAGATTTTCCGGCGCCATTACGACCTACAATACCAATGCGTTCCCCAGTTTTAACTTCAAAATCCACATTATTAAAAATATCTTCGCCGTCGAATGATTTAGTTAAATCATTGAGTTGTAATAATATCATCTGATTTTGCACCTCTCTATTCATTATCATTCTACAGTATTCAGCGTGTTGTTAAAACTATCATTGTTTATTTTTATTATTCAGTCATGTATAATGTTGTAGTGATTATAAGATTAATGAATAACAGATAATGAAATAGGGGGAAATGATCTTGGCTAATCAAAGCGAAAAGATTCCTCGTGCCACATTGAAACGTTTACCGTTATATTATAGATTCGTCAATACATTAAAATCTAAAGGCATTGATAGAGTTAATTCTAAAGCCATCAGCGAGGGCTTAAATATTGATTCTGCGACAATTCGAAGAGATTTTTCTTATTTTGGCGAGTTAGGCAAGAAAGGCTATGGCTATAATATTGATAGCTTATTACATTTTTTTAAAAATGAAATTAGCGAAAATGACGAGATTAAAATTGCAATTGTAGGTGTAGGGAACTTAGGTAAAGCATTATTAACATATAACTTTTCAATACATGATGAAATGACTATAACTGAAGCATTTGATATTCGTGAAGAGGTTATTGGGACACAAATAGGTAAAGTGACAGTAAGTCCATTTGATAAAATAAAGGAAATATTAACACAAGAAGATATAGATGTAGTGATATTGACTACGCCTGAAGAAGCAGCTCAAAACGTAGCTGATGTATTAGTAGATTCAGGTGTTAAAGGGATACTTAACTTTACACCAAGTCGTGTGCTAACTCCATCAGACGTTCAAGTTCATCATATTGATTTAGGTATTGAATTACAATCGCTATTATTTTTTATGAAAAATTATAGCAATAAATAAAAAATGATTAGTTAGTTTTTTATAGATACAGTAATACACTCAGTGTGCTGTGTTTATAAAAAACTTTTTTTTATGGATGTTTAATTTTAATTTGGAAATACTGTTACTATATAAGTTAGTAGAAAATTAAAAATTTATGAGTTGCAAGGTTGAAATTTTATACGATTTCTAATATTATTAATCTTATTGATTTTATCGGGAAAGAGGTTATTAATATGACTTGGTTAATAATCAGCGGCATTATTGTGGGAAGTCTTTTAGGCTTTGTTATGCAAAGAACACGGTTTTGTCTGGCTGGTGGATTTAGAGATATGTATATTCAAAAGAGTAACAAAATGTTTTATGCATTACTTATAGCAATTACAGTTCAAAGTATAGGATTGCTCATTTTGACTTCTACTGGTTTAGTACAAATACCTGAGTCAACTTATCCTATTATTGGAACAGTAATAGGTTCATTTATATTTGGTTTAGGTATTATATTAGCTGGCGGATGTGCAACCGGTACATGGTATAGAGCAGGTGAAGGTTTAATAGGCAGTTGGATGGCACTCATCGCCTATGCATTTACTTCGGCAGCTACGAAATATGGATTATTATTACCATTAATGGATGGTTTAAATAAGCCTACAAATGTTAATACAAGTATGTCACAAACTACAGGGATACCGACATGGATTTGGGTAGCAATACTTACATTTATCACAGTGTTTTTTGTAGTCAAAACTTTACGCAAACCGAAACCTAAATTTGCTGTTCCTAAATTAAAACAGAAATTCACAGGTTTGCGGCATTATTTATTTGAAAAGAAATACCACCCATTTGTTGCTGCTATTGCAGTAGGGCTCATTGCTTTAATTGCATGGCCTGTAAGTGAGTCGACAGGAAGAATGTATGGACTAGGTATTACAACACCATCCGCTAATCTAGTACAGTTTTTTGTAACTGGTGATTTGAAATTATTAGACTGGGGTGTTTTCTTAGTTCTTGGGATATTCCTAGGATCTTATATTGCGGCTAAAGGGGCAAGAGAGTTTAAATGGAGATTGCCAGATACAAAAACTATTCGTAATAGTATTATTGGCGGCGTGCTTATGGGATTTGGCGCTTCAGTAGCAGGTGGTTGTTCAATAGGTAATGGACTAGTAGAAACAGCAACGATGTCATGGAAAGGTTGGATTGCGCTTGCTTCAATGATTTTAGGAGCTTGGACAATGAGTTATTTTGTGTTTATCAGACCTATGAAAAAAGCGCAGAAGCAAACTTCTAACGAAACTGTAACGTCACAAACGCAAACAATATAATTAATATAGGAGGCACAAATTATGGTACACGAGTTAGGTACAGTTGGAATGGTTTGTCCATTCCCGTTAATAGAAGCACAAAAGAAAATGAATACGTTAGATAATGGTGATGAATTAAAAATAGATTTTGATTGTACTCAAGCAACTGAAGCTTTACCAAATTGGGCAGCTGAGCAAGGCTATCCAGTTACTAATTATGAACAATTAGATGATGCATCATGGACAATCACAATTCAAAAAGCTTAATTAATAGTAATAGTTGAGATTGAGACTGCAAGTGAACTTCACTTAGTCAATTAGACAACATAATAATTAAAATAAAAATGATTGAATTCATAGCTATGCTCTGAGTTCGATCATTTTTATTTTAAGTCTTTTTATTATTTGAATTTATTATATATTTTGTAGTCAAAATTTTGTTTTTTTAATATTTGTAATTAATGCATAGATTCCAATTATTAAAATTATTATCGATAGAACAATGACCAAATAAATAGAAAAAGATTCAAAGGTATTAGTATTTAACGCTAATATTAAAACAATGAGTAAAAATAAATTTAATAGATTTAGCCTTACAGTTTTTGTCATGTTTTGCCTACATTAAACTGAATAACTATATAACCAATAAACATTGTTAATCTTTATCTTTATTAGTGCCTTTAGCTTTAAAGATAAAGTAAATAATTAATATCATTATAGGGATAAAGGCTGAAAAAATTGCTGAGTAACTACCATTTTTAAGTAAAAATGGCAAAGAAACAACAATAACTATTATACAAATACTTAATATTATAAAGGTGTACAATTTACCTTTATTCATGGTATATCGCTCCTTAAGGTTGTTATTTCCACAACTATATCATATTAAAATCTCAATTTATATATCACTTATTTAGAGATACTATTAGTAAGTTTTAACCTTTCTATAAACGTAGATTTAAATAGTATTTAAAGCGATTGCATTATGATAAAATAAGTATTGTTTATAATAGCTAATTAATGAGAGTGAGAAAATATGAAGAACATTGCTGATATAGCTAAGATTGCTGGCGTTTCAAAAAGCACAGTGTCGAGATACTTAAATAATGGATCGGTAAGTTTAAAAACAAAACAAAGATTAGATAAAATCATTCGCGAAAATGACTATCAGCCTAATCAATTTGCACAAAGTTTACGTGCGCGTAGAACTAATATGATAGGGGCAATTATACCTAGAATGAACTCTTTTGCTGTTGATGAAACAATTAAAGGAGTCAAAATGATTTGTGATCAATTGAATTATAGTTTGCTTCTAAATTATACAAATCTTAATACTCAATTAGAAATTGATGCCCTTGAAACGTTTAATAGAAGTAAGGTAGATGGTATTGTCTTTATGGCAACAGAGATCACAGATAAACATTTAGAAGTTATTAATAAAATAAATGTTCCTGTGATTATCGTTGGTCAAGCACATAATGATTTACATTGCATCATTCATAATGATTATCAAGCTGGATACTTGGTTGGTGATATGTTAGGTCAAAAAGGTTATAAACATATTAAATTCTTTGGTGTGACAGAAAGTGATATTGCTGTAGGTGTTCAACGTAAAGAAGGTCTGATTGCGGGTTTAGAATTACACGATATACAACCTCATATTTCACTAACATCATTTAATTATCAAGAGGCGATGATCGATGTTGTAGAAGCGTTGCAAGATTGCCCTCATTATGACGCAATTGTTGGGGCTACGGATTCAATTGCCTTAGCCATACATAAATATAATTCAGAACACACGCCACATAAGCATGAAAAGTATATTGTTGGATTTGGTGGAGATCCAGTAACTGATATTGTGTCTCCCTCTATCCATACCATAAATTACAATTTTGAATTTGCAGGTAGTGTAGCTATGGACAAACTAAATCAGATGATACAACATCAAGAAATTGAACAGCGCATTATTATTGATGTTGAACAATCATTTAAAAATTAAAAGAAAAATGGTATGATGAAAAAGTATATTATGGAACCGGTACCATTTAAATGAGGTTATTTTTTAAATAGGAGGATACGCACCATGACGGAGTGGACAAAAGAACAACGTTATCAAAGATATGAAGATATTGATCAACAAACGATTGAATCATTAACTGAACAAGTTAAACAGTCAGAATATAGACAAACTTTTCATATACAACCCCAAATAGGATTGTTAAATGATCCTAATGGGCTTATCTATTTTAAGGGGAATTATTATGTATCTCATCAATGGTTTCCTTTAGGACCTGTACATGGACTGAAATATTGGTATACATATCAAAGTAAGGATCTTGTGGATTTTGAAGCTATTGGTCCAACGATTAAACCTGATACAAAAGACGATAGTCATGGTGTGTATAGTGGCAGTGCATTTGAATATCATGATCATTTATATTATATGTATACAGCAAACCACCGTGATAGTGATTGGAATAGAATTTCTACACAACATATAGCAAAAATGGCTAAAGATGGATCGATAAATAAATTTCCTAAAGCGGTGATATCAGAACCGCCCTTTGGATATACTCAACATTTTAGAGATCCTAAGGTACATGTTCAAGATGGAATTTATTACGCAATGATAGCTGCACAAAATATTAAAAAACAAGGGAGAATTCTGCAATATCGTTCAACAGATATCGTAAACTGGGAGTTTCAAGGAGAGATACAAACGAATCTAGATGATTTTGGTTATATGTGGGAGTGTCCAGATTACTTTAATTTAAATGGTTATGATATGTTACTATTTTGTCCTCAAGGTATAGATTCAGAAGGGGAGCGTTTTAAGAATATTTATCAATCTGGATATATTATGGGCCAGTATGACATTAATAATTTAACTATGAACCATGGTGATTTTCATGAATTAGATTATGGTTTTGATTTTTATGCTCCTCAGACATTCTTAGATGAAAATGGACAACGCATACTAATTGGATGGATGGGTTTACCAGAAATCAACTATCCTTCAGATGCCGATGGTTGGGCGCATTGTTTAACTATCCCACGTGTATTAACAATTGAGTCAGGCAATTTAAAGCAGCGTCCAATAAAAGCACTTGAAAAACTTCGCACAAATGAAGAAACGGCACTAGGTTATGCTAATAAATTCACTAGACAATTACATCCATATGAAGGTAAACAGTTTGAATTAATCATTGATATTTTGGAAAATGAGGCGACAGAAGTTTACTTTGAAGTACGAACATCTAAGACTGAATCTACACTAATTACGTACAATAAGAGAGAACAAAAATTAACATTAGACCGTAGTGAAAGTGGTCCATTACCAGAACCTGTTGAAGGAACAACGAGGAGTACTTATTTAGATACTCCGTTATCAAAACTACAATTATTTGTAGATACTTCTAGTGTTGAAATTTTCTGTAATGACGGTGAACGTGTGATGACGACAAGAATATTTACTGATGAAAACGCAACAGGCATTAAAACATCTACTGAATCAGGCCAAGCCTATTTAAAATTTACAAAATATGATTTGAAAGGTGACACTATATGAAACGTCTACTAGCAATTGGAGAGGCTTTAATTGATTTTATACCGAATACTACAGATTCTAAATTAAAAGATGTAGAAAAGTTTACTCGACAAGTCGGGGGAGCACCATGTAATGTGGCTTGTACAGCAACAAAACTGGGTGGCAATGCTGAAATGGTCACACAATTAGGACAAGATGCATTTGGTGATTTAATTGTGGAAACGTTAGAGAATATAGGTGTAGGTACCCATTATGTGAGTCGCACTGATGAAGCCAATACCGCCTTAGCATTTGTGAGTTTAACTAAAGACGGTGAAAGAGACTTTTCATTTTATAGGAAACCATCTGCTGACATGTTGTACAGTATAGATGCAGTAAGTACTATCAATGTAACTGAAAATGATATGTTGCATTTCTGTTCAGTTGATTTAGTGGAAAGTCCTATGAAATATGCACATAAGAAATTGATTGAAAAAGTGACAAATGCAGGGGGAACAATTGTGTTTGATCCTAATGTGAGATTACCATTATGGGAAAATGAAGCGGATTGTAAGTCAGCAATCCATGAATTTATTCCATCAGCACATATCGTCAAAATATCTGATGAAGAATTGGAATTTGTAACTGGAATTGCAGACGAAAAACAAGCTATACAATGGTTGTTCCAAGGAAATGTAAATGCAGTGATTTATACGAAAGGCGCTGATGGCGCAGTCATATATTTTAAAGACGGGATTGAAATTTCTCAACAAGGATTTAAAGTTAAAGCCATTGATACTACAGGTGCAGGTGATGCATTTATAGGTGCCTTAATTAGCAAATTATTAATTTCTGAAAGTACAGACGTGATAACAGTATTGAAAAGTGAAGGTGAAAGGATACTTGAATTTAGTAATTACGTAGCTGCAAAGGTTACTACTAAATACGGAGCGATATCAAGTATTCCAACTTTAGAAGAAGTGAATAAAGCAATAAAAAGCTGAGCATGTATTTAATTACATGCTCAGCTTTTTATGTATTATATCTTTTTAACATTTCTTACAGATGCATAACAATGTTCATTGTTTTTAAAATAAACTACGCGTGATTTAGAGTCGATGGACTCGATATTGTGTCTATTTACTACGAAACTATTATGACATCTAAAGAAACGTTTATCTAACTGATCAATTTCTTTTAGGTTTCCATAGAATTCGATTTGACGATTATCGAGATGTGCAATTAAACGATGGGATTTACTAGATGATTCGAAGAACATTACATCGTCATATTGTACATAAATAGAATTGCTACCACGTTTTAATTCTATTGTTTCAACACTACTTTCTTTTGAAAGTAGTTTTAATCGTGATTCAGATGTTTCTAAGCAATCAATCACTCTTGATTTTAATTCGTCTGGATCATCTTTGAAAATGAAATCCATTGCTGCAACCTTGTAGACAAATGTTAAGTATGTCAGTTCACTATGACTTGTAACAAAAATAATATTACCAACCGGATCATGTTTGCGTATTTCACTTGCAAGCTTGATACCATTGATGTCAGCATCTAGTTGAATATCTAAAAAGTAACATCCTATATCATTAATGTTCTTTGAGCGTTCTAAAATGTCATAAGGATCAGCTGTTGCGACTTCAATTTCCATTGGTTTTTCTTCAATCATAATATAGTTATTTATAATTGAGACCATATGTTCACGTTGTCTTTCATCATCTTCGCAAATGAATATTTTCATAGTAACACATCCTTATGAATCAGAATTTAAGATTTCCACTTTTTGAATAAAGTAGTTGTTATCAATAGTTGTATCTAATAAAACATTTGTTGTTGAATCAGTCAATTCTTTTAATGTGGATAATCCAAGTCCACGGTTTTTTCCTTTAGTAGAAAAGTTTTCTTGGAAAAGAGTATGTACTTTTGGCATATCTGGTTCACACTTATTCATAACGATAAATGTCACGGATGTGTCTTCATTTTTAATAAAAGCGATACGAATAAGTGGTTCTTCAGTGATTTTTTCAGAAGCTTCAATTGCATTATCAAGTAATATACCGATTACTCTACTTAAATTTATAATAGGCATATCGATTTTTTCGATTGGTTCTGGGACCTCGATGCTGATGCGAATATTTTTTTCTTGAGCTTGAAGTATTTTAGTAGTTAACAAACCTTTAATTTCACGAACATGCAAGTTTTCAATACCATTGATTTTAATTGCATTCATTTGCATACTATCTTGCATGGGTAATATTTCAGAATGAAAGTAATCTCTTAGACCTTCCATATCTTCTTCTCTGATAAAGTCAGAGAGGGTAGAAAGTATATTGACATAATCATGTCTGAATTTACGCATTTCATTATTGATTTTTTCAATCTGTAACGTATATTTATAATAATTTTCGATTTCCTGCATATTTCGCTTATATTGAATTTGGCGAATAATACTAAAAGAAATTGTAATGATAAGAATAGCAGTGGTAATAATAACAACTGCATATATAATCGAAATAAACTGAGCGTCACCAAATGATACATCTCTGTTTGGTAAATAAAAATAAATTAAACCTAAGATAGTTAATAAAAATAAGTTTACCAATGTCAAATATATTTTATTTAATGATAAGTCTGAAACTGATAATTGTTTAATAAAGAATTTTGCTATATACGCGTAAATTATAGAGAATATAGTAAATGAAATAGCTACAAACAACATGTATGCATAATCAATACCAATTGCATTTACAATCACACTACTTAACCATAAACTTGTAAAGTTAGCCATGTATAAAATAAAAAAACAGATTAATGATGTAACGACACCTATAAACTTGTTTTTATAATACATAAATATTGTGCTCATAAAAAATAAAAATATTACGGCTTCAGAAGAAAAAATAAAAAATAAAATGTTTGAAGGGATTATTATTCCAATAATTGAAATAAAATCCCTTTTAGTATAACGAATACCGCTAATAAGCTTCATATTATAAAATAAAATAATTACTTGTAATAATGAGAAAAACATAGAATACAAAAATGACATATTATACACACTTTCTACAAAACTGTTATTCGTAAAGATCTGTTAATTCTTTTGGAATTTCAGATTCATCAGTAAAACCAAAACAAGGATTGACAGTAGATATTGAACCTATAGAAGCAAAAACTTTAGCGAAATAATTTGAAATAGATTTTGAGATAGATTTTGAAATAGATTTTATAACATTCATTATTAATGATCCTCCTTAGGAAAAAATATACGGAACTGCAAAACAGATATAATAATAATACCTAATAATACTAATTGTTGGTAGGGCTCATTTAAAAAGAGCGAAATTAATAACAAGATTAATGTTACACATATTGATTTAATCTTTTTACCTTTTCTTAGTTGTTCAGGTATAGGCTGCTTTTTAGTAGCAGAAGGTGCATATATACTAATTATGATTAATCCAATTAAAGCTAATGGATACATTAGTAGAGATGGGACTTGTATATACCCGACTATCCAAGGTAGTAAAACAAAATAAATTAGACTTTCTATATAACAAGCTAAAGAGTTTTTAGCATGTGCGCCATGCGCAAAGTGTCTAATTATAAAAAATGATAAATGAACAGTTAGTGTGTATAAAAACATATGACAAAGGATTGAAACACCATAAATAACAATTGCTTTAAAGAAATTATTTACTAAAACTTGCATGCCTAAACGCATTTTTAAATATTCTATATGATCTAAATTGTTGCGTAATTGAAGATTTTTAGCAAAGTTGTCTATTTTAGTATCAATAAATTTACTCATTGGCTTTTCTCTCCTTACTCGTATTATACAATTTTAATTAAATTTTATGCGTCTTATTGCTTAACTGTATATTTTCAATTCCTAACTGTTTAAAATATTTATCTGACTAATTTTATCATATTTATGCTTACATTTAGGAATAAAAACTAACGAGTTAGGGAATTTTTAACATTAATTTAAAAAATCATGGTTAAATGTACTTGTATCACAAAGAAGTGATTACATTTTACAAATCATTTAATCAAAATTTTGTTTGGATTTTTGTTTGAATGATAACGTTGATTAGACTTTTGAGCAGGAGTCTGATTAACACACTGATATTGTAACTGTACTTTCTTCGTATAGTTGTTATAGTTACAAGTTAAGTTCTCGTTTTTCAATTAATTGATTACAAGCAAGAGGAGGCTGATGTAGTGACAAACCATTTCTCAGCAATGATTAGTGATTTCGTAAAATAATACTTTCAGGTACACAACGCGCTTAATTTTATTAAGCAATCCCGAATTTGAATTCGTAGAACATTCCCAGTCTCAATTCAAATATCATTTTTAACATTGCCTACAACAGAGGCGATTTAAAGTATTAACATGTAAGCTATCGTAAACATCATTCAATTTATCATTTTAATCGGTAAATTCACTAAATTTTTTCATAATTAATAACATCCCCAAAAATAGATAGAGAAATAACTGTAAAAAACATTCCCTTAATAATAAGTTACAAAAACCGTGAGTCCCTCCCAAGCTCACGGTTTTTATTTTGTTATTTATTTATATAAATGAGGGCGAAGATTTTTGAAAACTGGAATGTTTTCTCTTTGAGTAGTAACTTCATCTAAGTCGATATTACATGAAATGTGATCCGGCTTACCTTCTAATTGCGCAATTATTTCACCATTTGGATTAATTACGATAGAATGACCAGCATATTCTGTTTGTCCATCGTCCCCACATGCATTACATCCTATTACAAACATGTCATTTTCAATAGCACGTGCTTTTAAGAGTGCTATCCAATGACTCACCCTTGCTTGAGGCCATTGTGCTACATAAAAAGCTATTTCTGCATCTTTTCGAGCAGGGTAGCGTAATAATTCAGGGAAACGTAAATCATAGCAAATAATTTGCGTGGCTTTAATGCCATTAGTTAAATTAAATGCTTCAGGTACAGCGTTACCAGCAGTTAAGAACGTAGGCTCGTTTAACATAGGAACTAAATGAACTTTGTCATAACTATTGATTAAATAGCCATTTTTTGAAACTGCAAATGCAGTATTATACACATCATCTTTCATAGCATTTGAAACAGAGCCTGCAATTATATCAACATCATATTGAATCGCAAGCTTTGATATAAACTCAAAGCTACGTGATAGTTGATTGTCAGCTAGTTCTTTTAGCTGAGGTAAAGCATATCCATTATTCCACATTTCTGGTAATACAACGACATCAGTTTCTGGGGTTACAAATTTAGAAAACCAATTAACGATGTTTTCTTCATTTAATGAAACATTTGCCGGTTCGATTTTAAATTGAAAAATTTCTATATTCATTTTTATCGCCCCTTAAATTATTGTTAGCATCAATATACTAAAAATATTCTGATAATTCAAAATTAGTAGCTGTTTTAGATTAATAACTTTAGAAAGGAATAAACTGCGGTGGAAAATAGTTGTAGTAACTAGTGAAGATATTTGTTTTTTTTATTTAGAATTAAGTTGGAGAATGAAATGGAGTTTATAAGCATGTTATTTATGTGCGTAAAATTGAACTTATTAGTTTTGGTGGAAATAAGATATAAATTTCATTTCCTTAAATTTATTGAGTTAAATCATTTGATATTAAAAGAGGTCGAAGCATTTATATGCTCGACCTCTTATTTCTCAATTAAATACTAATGAAGTAAGTAAAAGTAATTATTTTCTAACTAAAAAGCGTTTGCTTATATCATGGAATTCTTTCTCTCCAGCCTCATCACGAACATTACCGAAAGGCATTTGCGCTACAAGCTTCCATGTTTTAGGTATTTCAAAAGCTTCAGAAACGGCAACATCAACAAGTGGATTGTAATGCTGTAATGAAGCACCAACACCTACAGTACTTAAAGCTGTCCAAATTGCAAATTGGTGCATTGCATTTGTTTGGCTAGACCAGATGGCAAAATTTTCTGCATAGTTAGGCATTTGATTTTGTAACCCTTCGATAACATCTTGGTCTTCAAAGTAAAGAATTGTACCATGAGAATGTTTGAAGTTATCTACTTTGTCAGAAGTTGCTTGGAAATCACGGTCTTCGCCCATAGCGTTTTTAAGTTCTTGTTTAGCGATATCCCAGAATTTGTTATGGTTATCATTTAAAAGTAATACAATACGTGTGGATTGTGAGTTAAATGATGATGGAACATGTTTAATAGCATGCTCGATAATATCTTCTACTTCGCTATCAGAGATTGAAATCTCTTGATCTAAACTATAAATAGTACGTCTCGTTTCTATTGCATTTTGAAAAGTTTCCAATGTTGAGTCTTTTTTACTAAATAATCCCATTGTGAATGCTCCTTTATATCAATTTATTTTATATAGTAAGTATAATAATTATACCATAGTTTGTAAATAGGATTTTACATAAATTTTCAAAAGGATTAATATTTGTTTTCAATAAATTGGTTTTGATGAAAAATAGGTCTTTTTCTTATATACTATATATGAATGTAAAAAATATGAATTTTGGAGGTGAATCTATGAAATGGTATTTTTCGCATAAACTTGTGATGTCCAGCTTTGCTATAGCTTTAAGCACAACATTTATTTCTAGCCAAACTCACGCTGCTGAACAACAACTTAATGAAAAACTAACAAATGAAACCCCAAACCAATCAAATAAAAAGCCAATTCATTCTGATCCTAAAAATCATACAGATAGTTCAAGAGCAGGGAATACAATACAAAGCGATGATACAACTAATCTAGGAATTGATAACAGCTCAGGTGAAACGCCGCAATCTGAAGTACTTAATCAGGCTCAATCAGATCAAAGTAGTGACATTGTTTCAACTGAAACAGTTCAAAATAATGAAGAAATGCAAAATACTTCTGATAATCAAAATCCCAACAATAATGCATTAAGTAATTCTGAAAGACTAGAAGATAATAGTAATTTAACTGAACAAAATCAATCGAATACAGATAAGCAAAGTACTGAAGACAACGCAGACAATCAACAAACCTCAGCTGAACCAAATAATGGGGATGATGGAGATAATACTCCGACCCCTGACAGCCCAGATAATGGGGACACTGGAGATAATCAACCAAATCCGGACAACCCAGATAATGGAGACACTGGAGACAACCAACCAAATCCGGATAAGCCAGATAATGGGGACACTGGAGATAATCAACCAAATCCGGACAAGCCAGATAATGGGGATACTGGAGACAATCAGCCAAATCCGGATAAGCCAGATAATGGAGATGGAGGAGACAACCAACCAAATCCGGATAAGCCAGATAATGGAGACAGTGGAGACAATCAACCAAACCCAGATAAGCCAGATAATGGGGACACTGGAGATAATCAACCAAATCCAGATAACCCGGATAATGGGGACACTGGAGACAATCAACCAAATCCGGATAAGCCAGATAATGGAGATGGAGGAGACAATCAACCAAATCCAGATAACCCGGATAATGGGGACACTGGAGACAATCAACCAAATCCGGATGAGCCAGATAATGGAGACGGAGGAGATAATCAACCAAATCCAGATAATCCGGATAATGGGGACACTGGAGATAATCAACCAAGTCCAGATAATTCGGATAATGGGGACACTGGAGATAACCAACCAAATCCAGATAAGCCAGATAATGGAGACACTGGAGATAATCAACCAAATCCAGATAATCCGGATAATGGGGACACTGGAGATAATCAACCAAATCCGGATAATCCAGATAATGGAGACACTGGAGATAATCAACCAAATCCAGATAAGCCAGATAATGGAGATGGGGGAGACAATCAGCCAAATCCGGATAAGCCAGGTAATGGAGATGGAGGAGACAATCAACCAAATCCAGATAAGCCAGATAATGGAGATGGAGGAGACAATCAGCCAAATCCAGACAATCCAAGTAGTGGAGGTTCAGAAGACCCAGACCCTCCTCATGACGAAGATAATACAAATAACCCCAATGACGGTAGCCATGGTGGTTCAAACAGTCCCAATAATCCTGAAGTAGATAATACAAGACCTTCTAAACCTAATGGTCAAGGAGGTTCAAATGGAACTCTAAGTTCAGGCTCTAACACCGATAATAATGATTCAAATACAACTAACAATGCGATTAATTACAATAATGATAATAAAAATGAGCATCAATATGGAAGTTCTAGTCATCATGAGTTTGCAAGTGGTGGAGCTTCAGTGAGTTATGGTGATTTAGCCAAAAGCGAAAAACCTCAATCGAACGAAAAACAATTAATAAATAGATTTGATCAAATGTCTACTGGTTCGTTTAAATATAATCCTTTTGTAGTTAATCAGGTTAAGCAGCTGAGTTCTAGTGCTAAAACAGTAACTGATAGAGAGATTTCGTCGATTTTAAGGCGCCAAACCTTTGCAGATAATGCATTTTTAAATGAATTACAAAAAGGCACAAATTATTTTAAATTCCAATATTTTAATGTTTTAAAATCTAGTGATTATTATAAAAATTTAGATAACCAAGTATTAGCATTGATTACAGGTGAAATTGGCTCAATGCCAGATTTAAAAAACCCTAAAAGACAACAATCATCAGGTAAATACGAATATCATTCAAGTAGTGAGGATGAATTGACACATACTACAAATGGACAATCTAAAAATGAAATTGATGTTAAATTTGAACGTACACTATTTGCTTTAATCACAGCAATGATAATTATCTTTATTGGTATGGTCTTAGGATATTTCGTCAATAGAAGAAATAAAAAAGATAACAAATAATAATCAAAACATAAAAAAGGGAAGAAGCTATGACATAAAATGATGTCATAGCTTCTTCCCTTTAATGTTTGATAATGGTTAAAATAAAAAGTTGAAAATAAATGAAGCAGATTCCTGTATTTCTTTTATTTTTTCTGGTCCTACTAATACTTGAATTATAACTACAAAACCATTTTGCATAATATGTACTAAAATAGGAACCCAAATTCGTTTAGTATAAACATATAATGCTGAGAAAATCATACCCATACCAAAGTAAATGATAAAAAAGGAAGGGTCTGAATGGGCAGCACTAAAAATAATTGAACTCACAATCCCTGCAATTAAAAATCTAATAGTTTTATTCGCTTGAATTATATTATAAATTTCACCGAAAATCACTTTTCTAAAAACAAATTCTTCTAAAATAGGACCAACTACTGAAATTAATATAATGAATATAGGAATTTCTTGAGCTACTTTCATCAGTCTCTCTGTGTTTGGACTAGATTGAGGTGCGCCTAATAAATAGATATTAATCATATTAGCAATAATTTGATAAATCATTACTACAAAATAACCAACAAGCGCCCATCCAATAGCGTATCTTTTCTTTTCTTTGGGTTGCTGTTCTAAAGAAGTAGGGTTAGCGATAAAATGATTAATTATAATAATTATGAAAGATGCAATAATAAATAATATAACTTGTGTATAAATTTGCGCAAAGACAAGTTCTTTGCCACTATAGTTATTAAATAGACCAGACAATTGTAAAATGATTACACCAAATTGTGCTAGGCCATATATAACCAATGTCAATATGGACACCCATAAACGAGACATAATGAACCTCCAAAAATTAAATGATACCTTATTTTATCGTAAAATAGTGTTTTATACAAAATTTAGCTGAATAGTTTTAACTTGAAATATTGACCAACTTTGATTATTATAGAAGTACATTAGCACTCATTCACTTTAAGTGCTAAAAAATTTTATTCTTTTTAAGGAGGAACAATCAATGTTAAAGCCATTAGGTAACCGAGTAATTATTCAAAAATCAGAACAAGAGCAAACAACAAAGAGCGGTATTGTATTAACTGATAGCGCGAAAGAGAAATCCAACGAAGGTACGGTAATTGCAGTAGGTGCAGGGCGTATTTTAGAAGATGGTACTCGAGTTGCTCCTGAAGTAAATGAAGGCGATAATGTAGTATTCCAACAATTCGCTGGAACAGAAGTAAAACGTGGAGACGAAACTTATTTAATCGTAAATGAAGAAGATATTTTAGCTATTATTGAAGCATAAAAAATTATAAATAAATTCTGATAATTTCAAATAAATCAATAAAACATCATGGAGGTATAAGTAATATGGCGAAAGATTTAAAATTCTCTGAAGACGCACGTCAATCTATGTTAAGAGGTGTAGATAAATTAGCTAATGCCGTTAAAGTTACAATTGGACCAAAAGGGCGTAATGTAGTATTGGATAAAGAATATACATCACCGCTTATCACAAATGATGGTGTGACAATTGCTAAAGAAATTGAGTTAGAAGATCCTTATGAAAACATGGGTGCAAAATTAGTTCAAGAAGTAGCTAACAAAACAAATGAAATTGCTGGTGACGGAACAACAACTGCGACTGTTTTAGCACAAGCTATGATACAAGAAGGATTGAAGAATGTTACTAGTGGTGCAAATCCAGTAGGTTTACGTCAAGGTATTGATAAAGCTGTAGAAGTAGCTATTGATGCATTACATGATATTTCTCAAAATGTAGATAATAAAAATGAAATTGCTCAAGTTGGTTCAATTTCTGCTGCTGATGAAGAAATCGGTAAATATATTTCTGAAGCTATGGAAAAAGTTGGTAACGACGGCGTTATTACCATTGAAGAATCCAGTGGTTTTAACACAGAATTAGAAGTTGTAGAAGGTATGCAATTTGATCGTGGTTATCAATCACCATACATGGTAACAGATTCAGATAAAATGGTTGCAGAACTTGAAAAACCTTATATTTTAATAACTGATAAAAAGATTTCATCATTCCAAGACATTTTACCGCTATTAGAACAGGTTGTTCAATCAAACCGTCCGATCTTAATCGTAGCTGACGATGTGGAAGGTGACGCATTAACAAATATAGTATTAAATCGTATGCGTGGTACATTTACTGCTGTTGCTGTTAAAGCTCCTGGTTTCGGTGATCGTCGTAAAGCAATGTTAGAAGACTTAGCGATTTTAACAGGCGCACAAGTAATTACAGATGATTTAGGATTAGATATTAAAGACGCTACAATTGATATGTTAGGTACATCAAATAAAGCTGAAATTACAAAAGACAATACAACTATTGTTGATGGTGATGGAGATCAAAATAATATTGATGCACGTGTAAGCCAAATTAAAGCTCAAATTGAAGAAACAGATTCTGAGTTCGATAAAGAAAAACTACAAGAGCGTTTAGCTAAATTAGCAGGTGGAGTAGCTGTAATTAAAGTTGGTGCAGCAAGCGAAACAGAATTGAAAGAACGTAAATTACGTATTGAAGATGCGTTAAACTCTACAAGAGCTGCTGTTGAAGAAGGTATCGTAGCTGGTGGAGGAACTGCCTTCATGAATATTTACGATAAAGTTTCTAAAATTGAAGCTGAAGGCGATATAGCAACTGGTATTAATATTGTATTGAAAGCTTTAGAAGCACCGGTACGCCAAATTGCTGAAAATGCTGGTTTAGAAGGTTCAATTATAGTTGAAAGACTTAAAAATGCAGACGTAGGCGTTGGTTTCAATGCGGCTACGAATGAATGGGTAAACATGTTAGAAGCTGGTATTGTTGACCCTACTAAAGTAACACGCTCATCACTACAACATGCTGCAAGTGTTGCTGCAATGTTCCTTACTACAGAAGCAGTGGTTGCTAATATTCCAGAAGAAAGTAGTAACGACGCTCAAGCAGGTATGGGCGGAATGCCAGGCATGATGTAAAGTTCAATATAGATATTTAATTAAATTGCATGGGACTTCTTTTGATAACATTAATAAATTATATGTAGTAAAATCTATAGAGGCTGGGACAAATTTTTAATTGTCTCAGCCTTAGTCTTTGTACTAGTATTAACTTACTATAATGAAGAGATAGGAATTTTATTTTTAAGTACATAAATTTTGAAAAATCAGTTTGATTTTATAAAGCATTTTATTATGTGAATATTTAATTATAGTTTAGGGTAAAGTATGTAAGTATAATTAGAAGCGGTTCTTATACATGATTTTAAGTGTACTTAAATTTTTGAAAGACGAAAGGAAGTTTAATTATGACAAAACCAACAGTTTATGAAGTTATCGATTTAGGTATTAACTATTTAATATCAGGATACGATAATTGGAGTAACGAGCAGGTATTAGATGATAAGATTGCTGCCTTTCCAAATACAATTCATTGGCAATATGGACATGTACTTACGATATTTGAAAGTGCATTATCATTATGTGAACAAAACGAAGTAGATATTGCTAAATATACAAGTTTATTTGGATATGGTTCTTCACCAGAAAAGTGGGGAGATGAAGATATTCCTACCGTTGATGAAATATTTGAACATTTAAAAACATTACCAGACCGTGCGAGAAGCTTAACTGATGAACAGTTAGAACAAGAATTGACAGAAACTATTGCTGGTTGCAGTACACTAAATGAATTATTAGTACTCAATGCAATTCATATTCCACTACATGCTGGTAAAATTGAAGAAATGTCACGTATACTTAAACAACATCAATAGATATAACGAATTTAATAAGCTCATAACATAAAAAGATGTTTTGGGCTATTTTAATACATCGTTGATCTTGTTCGAGTTGGATGAGCATAACGAAAGATTTTTTAGCAAAAGTCGGTGTTGCGGCACTCCTGCTGGGGTGGACACTAGTTAGTAATATTTACAATGGTTGTAGGACTTTTCAATTATGAAAAAAGAGGGGCAATGAAAGTTTAAACTTTCATTGCCCCTCTTTAATGTTATTTTAAATTAATAAATTATTCTTGTAATTCTGAGATTGCTTTTGCAATTGTATCAAATACATGTGGGATGTCGTCTTTTTCGACACAACTGAACGCGATACGTATATCAGTACCATTTAACGCGATTATACCAATTGAATACGTTTCTATTAAATGTAAACGCAATTGTTCAGGATCTACACTATGAACTTTTAACGCCATGAAATATCCAGAATTAAAGTCATACACTTGCCAATAAGGAGCATATTGCTCGTCATAAACTACTGACTTAGTAATTTCATATCTCGCTTGTAGTGTATCAATATTGTGTTGTATTTCATTTTCGAAAGTTTCAGGGTGTTCTAAAACATATTTAACAGCACTTTGAGAAGGCATTGGTCCACTTGAGATGTTACTTCTAATTAATCCTTTTACTTTTTCTTCAAGAACGTGTTTAGTCGTTTCATTTGAGACGCCAAAGCTAATGAATCCAACTCGAAGCCCCCAAGCAAAGAATTCTTTTGTAGC
Source organism: Staphylococcus sp. KG4-3 (assembly GCF_033597815.2). NCBI lineage: Bacteria > Bacillati > Bacillota > Bacilli > Caryophanales > Staphylococcaceae > Staphylococcus > Staphylococcus halotolerans. Next base: position 1,942,906 of record NZ_CP166245.1, on the reverse strand, counting down.
ACCATCTAAGCGGATTGGCAATACATTATCTAAATGTAAATTTGTTAAAGCAGTAAATAGTGATTGTGTATATACGTCTTCATAAAATAAACCATAATAAGCATCATCTACCAAGGCAATAACATTTGTACCACGTTCTGCTAATGTTTTGATAGCAGCAACTATTGTACTAACTTCTTCTTTAGTAGGTGTGTAGCCTGTTGGATTATTAGGATAGTTTAAAATTAAAACTACTTTATCTTTTTGGTAGTTATCCAAAGTATCAACAAAGTTATCAGTTGTAAAATGGCCATCTTCATCAAAGATATCATATGTTTCGATATCAGCGTTATGTCTAGCGCTATATACAAGTTTATAATTCCCCCAATTATGAGTTGGTAATAGTAATGTATCACCACTATCAACAAACATGTCGGCTACTAATGATAAACCATGTGTTAAAGCATTAGTAAGGATTGGTTTAGTCATGTCGCTCGGATCTAAATCTGGGTTTTCTTTTAACATTTTTTGTTGCCATAAATCACGGAGTGATTCAATACCTTGAGGAGGAGCGTATGGAAAGATTTCATCAGGAGTAAGCTCTGTAAAAACATCATTTAATGTATTAGCATACATTTTACTGTCTTTATAAGTAGCCATACCAATTGTTGCATTATATTTTGTAGATTTTGCTTCAGCAGACTGAGATAAAATACCTTTCGGATAATACATTAATTTTCCAAGGTCTGATAGCATATCTGCTATTTCTGGGTTTGATTTAGATAATTTTTCATTCAAATCTAAAGCTAAAGGATTCATATGTTGGTCAACCTCTCTTTACTATTTCAGGATACTATTATATTATCGCGAAACAGCTTGAAATTAAAGCATAGCGCAAAGATTTGACGGGAAAATAAAAAAACTATAGTTTTATACGAACATGTGTTCTGTTTTATGTTAGAATATGGTTAGGCCATCGAAATCCTACATGGTACTTTTTTCTGTGGGAGGTGTAATATGATCACGTGGTGGCAAGAAATCATAACAACTTTGTTAACAGGTAGCTTACTTGTTGTATTCCGTGTTTGGTTAGAAAATAAATGGAAAGACAAATAGGTGGCCTTACACACAAAAGACCCCAAGTCTGCGTCATCAGACTTGGGGTTGTGTAATATAATCCGTGGATACATTAATAATTTTATCATCATATTTTAATGACTGCAAACAATATATTTTATTGCTTGAAATATGGTAGCGAGAAAATAAAAATCAACAAAATTAAATGAAACAATAGTGATTTAGAAATATTTAACATAATTTGGTATAATGAAAATTGTTTTGAGGTGAAATGGATGAAATATTTAACAAAGATATTTGTAATTATTGCTATTGTCTTGTTTGTGGTGGGGTATTACTTGCAAGCTACAGGACATGAAAGTTCTGGCATAAAATTATTAATCGCAGCTATAATGTTTATAGTTTGCGCGTTTATTAATCGTAACAATAATAGACGAAAAAAGAAAAATGACTAACAGAAGTAAAAGTTATTATAAAGACTATATTTATGAAAACGACAAAAATTTGTTTTCTTTCATAATATAGTCTTTTAATTTTGTATATGAATCTCAAATATAATATTTAGTGTTTCAAATTTACAAAATTAAAAAGCATGCAATTAATTTCTAATTTTCTCTTTACAAGTGTGTATATATTGTATATATTGTGTATATACAGTTGCAAGGGAGGACGTCCGTGAAAATACTTTTGAAAAATAGTAGTGAAAGCCCTATTTATGAACAAATCAAGCAACAAATTAAAGAGAATATTTTAAAAGGATACGTAGTTCCAGGTGAACATTTACCTTCTATGCGTGAATTAGCACAAGATTTAAGCGTTAGCGTGATAACCACTAAGCGTGCATACGAAGACTTAGAAAAAGATGGCTTTGTCTTTACAATCAGAGGTAAAGGTACATTTGTAAAAGAACAAGATAGTTCCATTCTGAAAGAAAAACAATTCATCGTGATTGAGTCATTAGCTAAATCAATGAGCAAAGAAGCTAAGACAATCGGCATGTCATTGCCTGAGCTACAAGAAATTCTAGAGATGATCTTTGAGGAGGACGAGGAATGAATGCTATAGAATTAAATGCTGTTAATTATCAGCATAAAGAATTCAAGTTGAATGATATTTCTTTTGAAGTTCCTCAAGGATTTGTCACAGGATTTATTGGCGCAAACGGTGTTGGCAAAACGACACTCATTAGATTAATTATGGATTTAATTGAACCAGAACAAGGAGAAATCTTAGTTTTTAATAAACAGATGAAAGATAACGCTGAAGAAATCAAAAATAGAATAGGTTTTATTTATTCAGAGCTGTATTTAAATGACAAGTGGACAGTTAACAAAATTGAAAAATATATCGCTCCTTTTTACAAAAAGTGGGATAATACGCGTTTCAATTATTTTCTTAAAAAATTTAATTTAGTTCGGGATAAAAAGATTAAAACTTTCTCAACAGGTATGAAAATGAAATTATCTATTGCGATTGCTTTTAGCCATCATGCAGAATTATTTATTTTAGACGAACCTACTTCTGGTTTAGATCCGATTGTTCGAAATGAAGTTTTAGATATCATTCAACAAGAACTCATCGATGAAAATAAAACTGTATTTATTTCCACGCACATTATTTCAGATTTAGAGAAAATTGCTGATTACTTAGTGTATTTAAAAGATGGTGAAATTGTGTTTAATGATTTTTTAGATGATATTTTGAATAAGTTTCAAATTGTAAAAGGTGATTCAAATCAGATAGACGATGAGTTGGCGTCCTTAGCATATTATATAGAATATAATAAAACCGGCTATACGGCGCTTACAACACATGCAAATGTGTTTAAAGAAATATTTGGTAATGAGGTAGCAATAACTAGACCGAAAATTGAAGAATTAATGGTTTTCCTCGAAAAAGGGCTACACAAAATTGAATTTGAAAATGATGGCATTTCATAGTGAGGAGGGCCATTAGATGAAAAATTTACTTATTAGAAATATAAAATTACGTAAATGGACTATAATTATTTATTCGGTGTTATTGTTATTTTCACCATTACAATTAGTGATTGGAAATGATACTTTACTTACTAAATCAATTTATTCAGCAGTTGCGATGATATTATTGTTCATATCTATCGTTGATTCTGGACATGCGTTTAGATTCAATAGTAAATTAGGACACAAAATGTCATACGATTTTTTTGCGAGTTTACCAGTTTCAAAAAACGCTCTACTTAATGCAAACTATGTAACGGTAATTATGTTTACATTAATAGGAGCAGCTATATTATCTCTATACAATATACCGGATTCTAACGTTTCTGCGGACCAATTAAATTTGAATGTTATGGTGCCTTACTCTTACATAACAATTAACTTCTTTGCTATACCTATAGCATTTAAAAGGTATACTGAACAAAAATCTGAGTATATTTCTTATTTGATATATTTACTAACGATGTTTATTATTATACCGGTTTTTGTCATACTGGTTGCTGTTGGTCTTATCGCAGTATTTAACTTTAATATAAGAGAATTGGATTATTTAGAACCGATGTTTAACTATGGATTTTTAGTAATGAGTATTCTGTTTTTTATTACTAATTATTTCATTCAATATAAAAAAATAAATTAATCTCAAAGGGAGGCGCATTTATGGAATTAAAGAATATTACTAAAACGTATGGTAATAACAATGTTTTAGACCATATTGATTTTGATTTTGGTCAGAGCCAAATTGTTGGCTTAATAGGTAAAAATGGTGTCGGTAAAACAACACTTATGAAAGTTATGAATGGAAATATTATCAATTATAAAGGGGATGTAAAAACAGGTAATAAAGAAAATATCGGTTACTTAATTGAACATCCCAAACTGTATGATAATAAATCAGGATTATATAATTTAAAACTTTTTGCGAATGTTTTAGGTAAAGGATTCGACAAAAAATATGCAGACCAAATTATCGATGCATTTGGTATGAGACCTTATGTTAAGAAAAAAGTTAAAAAATACTCTATGGGTATGAAACAAAAATTGGCAATCGCTGTTTCATTAATGAATAAGCCGAAGTATTTAATTCTTGATGAACCTACAAATGGTATGGATCCAGATGGTTCCATTGATGTTTTAAAAACAATTCAATCACTTGTGAAAGAATTAGAAATGAAAATTTTAATTTCTAGTCATAAGTTGGAGGATATAGAATTAATTTGCGATAGAGCAGTATTCTTACGAGACGGTAAATTTGTTCAAGATGTAGATATGAAAGAAGGGACACCTTCTGACTCTACAGTAATACTGTTTGAAGATAAAGATTTCGATACTGCTGCAACATTCTTAAATGAAGAGTTTGATGTAATTCAAACACAACAAGCGAGCGGAGAAATTATTATAAAAGCTCAAAATAGTTATAAAAATGTTCTTAAAGGTTTAGCGAACAAAGACGTTTATCCGAAATTTATTGAAACACGTAAAAGTTCATTGCGTGATACTTACTTCAATATTAATCAGAAAGGTGGTCAATAATGAATAGTTTACAACTCGTAAAATATGATATGTTCAGCATTTTTAAAAGTCCATTAACGTATTTAGCGTTGCTTCTAACATTGTTACCAATGGTTGGCTTCATAATTTTATTTTTACAACAGGCAGATGAAATGAATGGCAATACATTACTTACAATAGGTAGTTGGTTCTTTTCAATTATGGGCTTGCTATTTGTAATCAAAACAATTACACGTGATATTTCACAAGGTACAATTCAACTTTACATGAATAAAACTTCTAACCGTATTGGTTATATTATTGCAAAAGTGATTTCGATTATTTTAATTGCAGTATTGATTACAGCTGTATTAGTTGCGTTTGTACTTATTGTTCAAGGTTTCGTTGATGGGGACAATATTAAAACTAAAAAGATTTTTGAACTATTATGGTTCTTTTTAATGTTCCATTTATTCTTTGGATTACTTTTATATTTATTTTCACTTATCGTACCTAAGACAGCACTTATATTTACGCTTGGTGTATTCTTAGTGTTAATTGTTCCATTTGCGGAACCATTCTTGCCTATGATTCCTAAAATTGGAGACAATATACAAGATTCATTAAAATATATTCCATTTAGCTATTTAACTTCAAAAACAACTTCAGGTGATTACACATTTACGAATTGGCAATGGTTTATAACTTCAGCGTCGATCGTTATCTTGTTTATTGTTAATTTATTCTATTCATCTAAGAAAGATATTTAACAATGGATAACTAATAAAAGAGTTAAAAGAAAGACGTATGAATGTGCAGTTAAACAGCATCATTCATACGTCTTTTTATTTTATGATTAACTTATCTAATATGGAATCATAAACATATTTCCATAATTGAGAATCAGTTTTGTAACGATTCATCATAATTGTATGTGCTTCAGCAGACTTGTCTTCAAAAGTTGGATCGTCCTTTGCTGGAACGTTTGAACGTGCTTCATCTACAAAATGCTGCACTTGTCTTGCACGGGGCCCCCAAACTGTTTGTTGTTCATAAGCATCATTTAAGAAAACGAAAATAGGTATTGAACGAGCGGTTCCATTTGTTAAATACTGATCTATTAAATCAGTGTTCTCATCGCGATGGAATACTCGAACTTCTAAATTTAAAGTTTCACTAATATGTTTTAAAATTGGGACATTCATCATGGCATCCCCACACCAATCTTCAGTGATGACTAAGACTTTGGAATAGTTTAATGATTTAATTTTTTCAATTCGATTATCCTCTTCTGGTAAAGAGAAAGAATTGTAAATCGTTAACAAATTCTCTTTGTTTTCAGTCATAGCTTCGATATATTGATCAAGCGGTTGACTGTTTTTGAAATAAGTTTCTAAACTTGTCATAATATTTCCCCCTTTAGCGTATTAGTTATTATTATATCAATTTTTAATATGAAAGAAAATTTTAAATACTTAGAAAAAATAAATTTGATTTCAAGTTAACCTGATAATTAAAAATATCAGATTTGTCTTTTATTAAATATATGGAGTGTGACAACAATATTGAATTTACATAATAGACCATTTAAATTATTAATATTTACTCTCTTTATGACAATGGGGACAGGGACTATCTTAATTGTGAATTACATTAATTATACGCAATCTACGAATTTATCTCAGTTAACTATCGATAATATGAAATTAGACACACAAATAGATGACCAAAAATATACAGCATATAATCATATCGTAATGAAAAATCATAGTTTTTATATAAAAGGGCACGAACCTCATTTAACATTTAAAGTAAATAAAAAAGACGGTTACATGAAAGGTATCACGCTCGTTAAAGATACGACAATTGAGACTAATTTTAATGCAAATATAGATGGCGATATACAAAGCGTAATTAATAAATTAGGTGAACATTATAAGAGTAAGAAGTTACATAAATCATATAAAGTTATTACTTATAGAGACAAAGTTAATCAAATAAAGTTATCTATTGTGTGTAAACATGATAAAATAAAGAAAATTGAATTCTACAAAAAATGAAGGATTTAAAAATCTAATGAATGACAATCTTATGCAATACGTTATTCTTAGATATTACATAAAATATTTTGATTCGAATCTAGAATTAGAATGGCGGTAGATAACTTGGATAAAATCACTTTCTTGAATGAACTTGAACAAGAATTAAGTAGCATACCAAGCGCAGAACGAGATAGCGTCATGTATGAGTATGAGCAATACTTCTTTGATCAAGAAAGAGAGGGGAAAAATGAATATCAAATTATAGGTGCATTAGAATCACCTAAAAAAATTGGAAAAGAAATTAAAGCAAAAAATGCAATTGTTTCTGCAGAGTATAGGCCAAATGCTAAATCAATTCTTAGAGCTATTATGGCCTCACTAGGTATGGGGATTTTGTCTTTAATCATTATCTTGATACCAATGATATTTATTGGCAGTTTTATGTTCGTGTTACTTTTAGTTGCATTGTTTTTAGCAATTAGCCCGATTTTATTAATTATTCATGGCTCATTATATAATATGTTCAGTTTAGCAATTAGTAATTATCTTTTTGCGTTTTCATTTACTGGTTTAGGTATTGTATTATTTGTGACCATTGCGAAATTAGCTCAATTCGTTTATCGTTTGATACTAAAATACTTACGTTGGAATATCAAGACGATTAAAGGAAGTGCAAATGAATGAGGAAATTATTTTTTAGTGGTTTAGCATTATTTATCGTGTGTTTTACCTTAGGCTGTATTACTTGGTTTGGTTTTGAAAAGCAAAACAATAAACTTAATGTTATTGATAAAACGTATAATGATGCGGAAGTAAAGCATTTAGATATTGACAGCCGCTCTAGTAATGTAACGATTACAAAAGGAAATAAGTTTGCAATTCATTATAAAGGCCAACAGAAAGTAGATATAAATAAAGATAAGCAATCATTAAAGTTGAAAGAAACTAGTAATCGAGTTGATAATTATGGCTTGAATTATAACCCATTTAGACAAATTAAGGCTAAAATGAAAATCACCATACCAAATGAGAAATTAAAGGAATTGAAAGTTTCGAGCAAGGCACGCAATATTAAACTTCAAAATATCGAAGTTGATAAAGTCGACTTTAATATGAAGGATAGAACTGGTAGTCGTGTTTATGTGCAAAATTCAAAAATTGAACAATTGTTGTATAGAGGTTTGAAGTCACCTATCCATATTAGTGATAGTAAAATTGTTAATGCTAATATTAAAACAAAAGAAGCGAGTATATATGCTGAAAATGCACTAATTAAAAACTCTGTATTGCTTGCCCAAAGTGGTCATATCCAATTAGATCGTATGGACATTGATTCTGCATTTAAAGCTTCTAGTCAAAATGGTGATATTATTATGTCTTACAATAAAAAACCAGATAATACGTTATTGAAATTAAATCCTGATGATGGCGTAGAAAAAGTCAATAATAAGAGTTTCGATAACGATAGAGTTGGAGAAGGTGATAATATTTTAGAATTCTATACTGTACACGGTGATATTCATATTAATTAATAGACTGTATATTATAATAGCTATGGAGAAATCTATATTGATAGATGACTTCATAGCTATTTTTCTAACTTATTATCATATTTAACATATATTTAATAACTGGCAAAGGTCAAATCAGTGTCTATATGTCCATAAAGGGAATGAATATCTAGTGACTGTCCGTTTAGCCATTGTTGAAAATCAATTACTGCAGGTGTATTATTTTCACCTAAAGTCATGTATGCTTTAAGTGACTGTGGTTCATACATAGTTGTATGAATTGTACCAGACCAACTTTTAAATAATTTACTATATATTTCAAATTCTGGATTATTAAATAATTCAAATGCGTGCATTTTATCCAGGCCATTCGGTGTTTGTTTTAAAAGTCTATCTAAACGTTCTTTAGACTCTTTTGTATAGTTTCTATTTTCATGAGTTAGCAATTTGAAATGGTTCGTACATGTATGATCATACCTTACATCAAGTGATCTAGGAGAAACCTCGATTATGGCGTGATTTAAGTGCTTATCCATGACAATATAGCTAAATGAACTTCTATGTGGAATTTCTTTCAATAATTGAATTGCCTCTGGTACGTCTTTACAATATTGTAAAATGAGTCTGCCAATCATATAGCATACGAAGCCATCGCCTGGATGTTTTCTATGCATAAAGTTATACCCCATAGATAGTCCAGCTTCATTCATACCATCCATTCTACCAGTCACGCGAGATGTTGGACCAATTTGTGCTAGACCTCCATCATTTGGTTGGAAAAGCTGATAACGACCATCATAAGTTGCAGGGTGATAGTCATAATTTCTTACCATGTAGTCTTGTCCTAAATACACCGTACAGCCACTATTTTTTAGTGGTGTAAAACGATAGTGTGCAAAGTTTAATATCATTTGATTTGTTGGTAGATTAAGGACTTCTTGCATACCTCTGATTTCTTCCCAAATTTGAGGTGCGTAGGTTTGGAAGATATCATATGTTTCCTTTATGTGGATATCGAAACGAGGCATACGTTTTTTCCATTCTTTTTCTCTATTTTTTAATAATGGTGTTTGTTGCATCCATTGAGCAGTTTGTACACCTAAATCAAAATGTGACCCGCGGTGAGTTAATATATCTGTTTTTACTTTTTGCATAATGTAAAACTCCTATTTTAGTTGTGTAATCTTACAAATTTGTAACTATATTGTAACCCCACGTTAATTGTATTATACGATGCTTGTCGTTATTATTAAGTATAACAACGACGACTGGTTATTTATTTTTAAATTAAAATGAGGTGATTGCAATGGCAAATTATTATGATACTGTTAGAGATGCAATGAGTACTTGGTGGGGCAAGTAATTGACTAAGCGGCTGGGACAAATTAATTGTCTCAGCTTTAAGTATTATATAGAGTTAGTGGGATATTAGCATGAGCGTCAGCCCAGTTAAACTATTTATCCATATTAATTCTAGTGAATTTTGTTGGGGTGGGACCGTGAAATATTTTTAAATAAATTAGATTCCTTTCCCACTCCTTTTTCTAATATGACTAATAAATGTAATCTTTCTAAGAGTTCTGTTATTATTAAAGTATTAAAGGTAGTAATTAATATACAGTATTTAATTATAACTTAAAGCATTACTACAATAATATCATATTATTACTATAATAATATTTAAATTAAAGTAGTGAAAAGTGGGTATATATTTATTGATGCTTTTAAGTATGCTATCATTAATAATGGATATGTTAATAATTTATTGAGGTGAAACAGAATGTGGAATTTTATTAAAGGTTTATTTAAATTTGTATTCGGTACAATCCTTACTGTATCATTAGCAGCAGGAATTGGTGCAGTTGTGTTCGCTTATATTTTCAAAAAAGACTTTGAAGATATTGAAAGTAAAACAAAAGAGATTGTTTCAGATATCGAATCTAATAATTAAATTATTAATAGAACACTTTAGAGTGTTCTATTTTTTTTATGAATATCGGTAGTGATTATTTGATGAGACAATTAGTTGTTCTTTCGTAATAAACATGAGCTTAGTTGAACTCCCCAAAGTTATATTAGTGAAATAAGTCTAAGTATGAGATTTTGTAGTATAAGAACTTAGGAGTTATGGATTATATGGATTAATGCGAGTGATATCAAAAAGTGATAATTTAATAACTTCTGATTTGTTTAGCGAATAGCCTTCTAAATACATGTGAACCATGTCTATATTCTTAATTTTTAATGTTATGTGTTCTAGCCATCCGGATTGGTAATATTCAATTGTGATATGTTGTTCTGTATGTAGTGCTTGATGAAGTTGTAAGTTAAGTTCATTCAATTGATCGTCCGATAGCGTTGGGCGATCAATTTTATTTTGATCAATCAAATATTGCTGTATGGTTTCGAATTGTTCCGGTAAGGTAGCGAAGGGTTGCCATTTAACCATGCCACGACCTTTGGGTATATTTGGATTTAAATATTCTCTAGGGATATTTCTATAATCAGTTTCGTTCTTAAATTCTTTCGGAATCATTTTATCACCTCTATATCATTATAGAACATATGTTCGATTTAGTGAAGTGATAATTCATTATATTGTATTTGTAATAAATCTCTATTAAAATGAAACTATCATAATATGGAGGGGTTTTCATAATGACGATAGGTTATATCGGTACTTATACAAAAAAAGAAGGTAAAGGGGTCTACCGTTTCCAACTTGATGAACAAACAGGGAAAATAATTGAAGTTGAAACTGGTTATGAACTAGAAGCCTCAACTTATTTAAATCAACATAATTCATTTTTATATGCAATAAATAGAGAGGGCGACAACTGTGGTATCGCTAGTCTTAAAATAGAGGAAGATGGCAAGTTAAGCCTCATTAATAAATGTTTAGCGTCAACAGCTGGTACTGGTTGTTATGTTGCAGTATCGCCAGATGGTAAATATATTTTTGAAACTGTTTATGGTGCAGGATTAGCGCGTATATATGAAGCAAATCCATATACGGGAGAAATTGTTCGACTTATACAGGAATTAGCGCATGATTTTCCAACTGGTCCGTCAGAGCGACAAGATCATGCACATATTCATTTTATGGATATTACACCAGATAAAAAATATGTAGTGGCGATGGACTTAGGTACGGACAAATTAGTGACATATGAGTTTGGTGATGAAGGATACAGTGAATATGCTGTGTTTGATTTTGAACCAGGTGATGGACCTAGACATATTACCTTCCATGAAAATGGTGAATATGCCTATGTAGTTCATGAAATATCAAATATTGTAAGTACAGTAAAATATGAAGATGGTAAATTTACAGAAATAGAACGTCATTTGACGATACCAGAAAACTTTGAAGGCGATACAAAATTAGCAGCAGTGAGATTATCAAAAGATCAAAAATTCTTATATATTAGTAATCGAGGTCACGATAGTATTGCTATTTTCAAAGTGGCTGATGAAGGCGACATGATTTCATTAGTGGATATTGTATCAAGTGGCGGGGAGTTTCCACGTGATTTTAACATTACTGATTCAGATGATTATTTAGTATGTGCACACCAAGAAGGTGATTATGCACTTACTGTATTTAGACGTGATAAAGTAACAGGTGAACTAGAAAAAGTAGACGATAAACACACTGCGCCTGAAGGTGTTTGTGTACAGTTTTTAAAAGAAATATAAAATTGGAAGTTTGTTAAATGACTCAATTACTAACTTAATAACATAAAAATGCGCCTTTCCCAAATGTAATGGGAAGGCGCATTTTTATGTTATAGAACTTTCATAAACAGAGTTACTTATTAAAGAAGGTCTTAATATATTTAAATTTACCTTTGTATGGCGGGAACAATAAACTAGATTCAAGTCGAGTTGATTTAAAAATATATGATTTGTCATGACTAAATGTATCGAAACTGTATTTACCATGGTATTGACCAATACCAGATGCGCCAACACCACCAAATGGTAAGTTTGAATTTGCCAATTGCATCAAGGTATCGTTAATTGCGCCCCCACCAAATGATATTTCATTTAATACACGTTCTGTTGCATTTTCATCTTCGCTAAACAAATATAAACTTAGCGGTTTAGGTTTGGAACGTATAAAATCAATAGCTTCATCAAAATCATCATACGTAATGATTGGTAAAATAGGACCGAAAATTTCGTCTTCCATTATTTTAGCATTAAAAGTAATACCATCTAATAGTGTAGGAGCAATGTACCTTTCATCTTTGTTTGATTTACCACCAAAGGCAATCTCAGCATGATGAATCTTTAATAAATTATCTAAACGACTAAAGTGTTTATGATTTACAATACGTCCAAAATCAGGGCTTTCCTGAATGTCGTTACCGTAAAATTCGGTAATGGTTTTTTTTAGCGCAGCGATTAATTCATCCTTCACTTTACGATTCACAAGTATATAGTCAGGAGCAACACAAGTTTGTCCAGCATTTGTAAATTTTCCAAAACTGATACGTTCACTTGCGACTTTAATATTTGCTGTTTCATCAACAATTACTGGAGATTTACCGCCAAGTTCTAACGTTACAGGAGTTAAATTTTTACTTGCTGCTTGATACACAATTTTACCAACTTGTTCGCTACCTGTGAAAAAGATATAGTCAAATGGTAATTGAATTAATGATTGCGTAGTTTCAGCATCACCTTCACAAATACTAATATATTCAGAATCGAATACATCTTCGATTATATGTTTAATAACTTCTGAGATGTTTGGCGTGAATTCAGAAGGTTTGAGTATGGCAGTATTTCCAGCTGCTATAGCGCCAATAAGTGGCTCAATTAATAATTGGAAAGGGTAATTAAAAGGTCCAATTATTAAAACTGTGCCATAAGGCTCTTTTAGGATATAGCTTTTAGTTGGAAACATATAAATAGGCGTATTGACTTGTTTCCTTTTAGCCCAATTTTTTAGCTCTTTACGAGCATTTTTAATATTTTTTAAAGTGAAGCCGATTTCTGTAGCATAAGCTTCAACTTTATTCTTACCTAAATCTTTTTGAAAAGCCTCTAATAAGGTGTCTTCATGATTTTTGATACTTTTACCTAAAAGCTTAAGTTGTTTTCTTCTGAATTTTAAATCTTTAGTAACGTGTGTTTTAAAATATTGAGTACTATTGTGGAAAGTTTGCTCTATTGAATTCAAATATATTCCTCCTAGTATGATAGATGCGTTTCATAGGTATAAGTGATAAAAAACTGGAACATATGAACTATGCTCCAGTATAATGAATTTTTAAATCTAGATATTTAATTAAAATCACCTTAAAACTGTACTAATTTAAAGGCGTTTTATTAGTTTAAAGCCTCTGTGATTTGTGGAACTACTTGCTTTTTACGTGATACAACACCAGGTAAAAATGCAGTATTATTATCAAGCTCTACATTGAAAGCAATGCCAACTTTATCTTTTTCAGCACCAACTACTAAGATTTTAGAGTCGCTATTAATAATGTCTGTAACAACTAATACAAATAAATCATATTTTTCATTAGCGCTTACTTCTAACATTTCTTTTTCCAATTCTTCTTGACGTGCAAATACTTCATCAATATCAACAGTATTAACTTGTGCGATACGAGTTACATAGTCACCCATGTTGAATGACTTCGCATCCATAGTTAAAATGTCTGTTGCTGATTTTTCTTTAGTAGAAGCGCCAGCTTTTAACATTTCTAAACCATAAGTTTCTAGGTCAACACCAGCAATTGATTTTAATGCTTCAGCGGCTTTTATATCTTCTTCTGTACAAGTAGGTGATTTGAACAATAGGCTATCTGAGATAATTGCTGATACCATTAATCCAGCAATCTCTGGTTTGATTTCAAAACCACGTTCTTGATACATTTTGTATAAAATTGTAGCTGTACAACCAACTGGTTCAGAACGGTAGTATAATGGTGCTGCCGTTTCAAAGTTAGAAATTCTGTGATGGTCGACCACGTGGTGAATTGTAGCATCATTAATTGAATCAGCACTTTGTTGGAATTCATTATGGTCTACTAGAATTACTTTTTGATCGGATAAATCATCATTAAGTAACGCTGGTGCAGTTACATTAAAATGATCTAAAGCATATTGTGTTTCAGGTCCTACTTCGCCTAAACGGTATGCTGTAGCTTCAGTGTTACCTGTTTGTTGTTCGAAATCTGCCATGATAATAGCAGATGAAATTGCGTCTGTGTCTGGATTTTTATGTCCGAAAATATAAGTTTTTGCCATATCTAAATTCTCCTTATTTATATAGTTATTATTATTCTAGCACGATTTTGCATAGTTATTCTACTACAGCACCTAGTGAATTTTTAAAATGATCTAAAGCCCATGCGTGCCCCGAAGGATTAAAGGAAGCAACCCCACGATGTGAAATAGTTATTGCGTACCCTAGATTATAAGCGCTAATTGCTGAATGAAGCACGCAAATATCTGTACATACTCCGACAAATTCCAAGTGTGTAATATTTCTCTCTCTTAGCATTAAATCTAAAGAGGTCCCACAGAAAGCATCATAACGTGTTTTATCTAGGTAATGTATGTGATCATTAAACAAAATATTTTGATAGATATCATTCACTTTGCCATAGAGTTCTCTACCAACAGTACCAATAATATTATGTGGAGGGAATAAATTACTTTCTGGGTGATATTTATTTTCTTCATAATGTAAATCCATCATGAAAAAGATATCGTGTTGCTTTTTATTGTACACTTCAATTCGTTCAACAATATAGTTTTCAATTTGCTGACCTGGAAGGCCACAAGTTAATTTTCCGTTGTCAGCTACAAAGTCATTCGAGTAGTCAACTACGATTAATGCGCTTTTTTTCATAAGATAAAAACACTCCCAATAAACAATATAAAAGTAATTATATACTAAGTCGCTCAATCAATAAAGGGAGCGTAAATGCGTTTGAAAGATATCATTTTTGTTTATTATAAAGTAATAGCTGAGAAAGGAATTAGCATATGATAATTAATGCAAAACAATTTGGTTTAAAAGGGAAAAGTAAATACGCAGATACAAGAGCGATGCAAAAAGCGCTAAATTATGCTAAGAAGCATAAACCAACGACTATATTCGTACCAGAAGGTGAGTATCATATACGTAAACCACTGGTTATATATGATTCAACAACGCTGTTACTAGATGAAGCGGCAGTACTTAAAAGATGTGGAAAAGATACATTGTTGAAAAATGGACGCAGATTTAAATTGTATTATGGGTATAACGGTAATAGTCATATTCACATATCTGGTGGGACATTTGATATGAATGGTTTCAAATATCCATATAATAATACAACGGTGTGCATGGGACACGCAGAAGATATTCAGATACAAAATGTAACTTTTAAAGATGTTGTAGGTGGGCATTGCTTAGATGCATGTGGTGTCAATGGATTATATATCAATAATTGTAAGTTTTTAGGTTTTAGAGATATAGATGGAACTCGTTTTTTCTCTGAAGCAGTTCAGATAGATATACAGGTTCCGGGCGCTTTTCCTAAATTTGGTGCTACTGATGGAACAATTACTAAAAATGTAATTATAGAGCGCTGTTATTTTGGTGATTCAGATACACCAACAATGCAAAGTTGGAATCGTGCAATTGGCTCACATGCCAGTCGCTATGATCAATATTATCAAAATATTCATATCCGCTATAATACATTTGATGGATTGAATCAATACGCACTTACACCGTTGAAATCAAAAAATACTTATATTCATCACAATATATTTAAAAATTGCGCTGGTGGTATAAGATTTTTAGCAGTTAAAGACGGTAAAAATGCTAAAGACTTAAAAGGTATAGAGCGCGGGACGCAAGCTGGCAGTAATTTAAATATTTATCAAAATAGTTTCATTGGAGAAATGGATAAAGAATCAATACGCATTCAAAGTTATAACGAGGTTAAACATCAAGCTGTACTTATAGCTGATAATATTTTTGATCATTCATCCCAAAGTATGCATTTACAAGATATAGAAGCATTACTACTATTTAATAATAAAGGTTGTGATATTAAAATAAGAAAAGTTCGTGTGGAATGATTATATTTTTGAAATAAAATCATAAATATTCTTTATATAAGCGATTAAAAATGCTAACCCTATTTAAAATATATTATGTTATACTCTAATAAATTATTATGAATATTCAGATAATAATTAAAAGGGGGAAGACATTATGAATGATTTGAATAAAGGGGATATGAGACAATCACATTATTTGAAGTTTTTTTCAAACAAAAAGGAAAAGAAGTCATATAATGCCGGCCAATTAACAGGTTTAATATTGGGACCATTGTTATTTGCGTTAACGTTATTACTATTTCATCCGGATGATTTATCGGGTAAGGGTGTTTATGTTTTAGCAATCACACTTTGGATAGCGACTTGGTGGATTACTGAAGCGATACCCATTGCTGCAACTAGTTTGTTGCCATTGATTTTATTACCAATTGGACATGTGTTGAATCCAGAAGAAGTTTCAGCTCAATACGGTAATGATATTATTTTCTTATTCTTAGGTGGTTTTATTTTAGCTATAGCGATGGAAAGATGGAATTTACATACTCGTGTTGCTTTATCTATTATTAATACACTTGGTACAAGTACTGGGAAGATTTTATTAGGCTTTATGATTGCTACTGGATTTTTATCAATGTTTGTTTCTAATACAGCGGCCGTGATGATAATGATACCTATTGGTCTTGCGATTATAAAAGAAGCAAATGAATTAAAAAGTCAAAATACTAAACCGGAAAGTATATCTAAATTTGAACAATCTCTTGTGCTTGCAATTGGTTACGCAGGAACAATCGGAGGACTTGGTACACTGATTGGCACACCGCCTTTAATAATTTTAAAAGGGCAATATCAATCAGCATTTGGTGAAGAAATTAGTTTTGCTAAATGGATGATTATTGGTGTGCCAACAGTAATTGTATTACTCTTTTTGGTTTGGATATATATTCGTTATATTGCATTTAAGCATGATATGAAAGAATTACCTGGCGGACAAAAATTGATAAAAGAAAAATTAAATGAATTAGGTAAAATGAAGTATGAAGAAAAAATTGTTTCAGTTATATTCTTACTTGCCAGTTTCCTGTGGATCAGTAGAGAATTTTTATTAAAAAATTGGTCAGTTACTTCTGGAGTTGCTGATGGCACAATTGCAATGTTTATATCTGTTTTGTTATTTCTTATTCCTTCTAACAATAAAGAAAAACATAAGAGGATTATAGATTGGGAAGTTGCTA
Source organism: Staphylococcus sp. KG4-3 (assembly GCF_033597815.2). NCBI lineage: Bacteria > Bacillati > Bacillota > Bacilli > Caryophanales > Staphylococcaceae > Staphylococcus > Staphylococcus halotolerans. The sequence continues at coordinate 1,925,513 of NZ_CP166245.1, read as the reverse complement.
AAGAATTACCTTGGGGCGTTTTAATACTGTTTGGTGGGGGTTTAGCTTTAGCAAAAGGTATTTCAGAAAGCGGGTTGGCAAATTGGCTTGGTGAACAATTGAAATTAATCGAAGGTGTAAGTCCATTGATTATTGTTCTTGTAATCACAATATTTGTTTTGTTCTTAACTGAAATTACATCAAATACAGCAACAGCTACAATGATTTTACCTATTTTGGCAACACTTTCAGTTGCAGTAAATGTGCATCCGTTGTTACTTATGGTACCAGCAGCCATGGCTGCTAATTGTGCATATATGTTACCGGTTGGAACACCACCAAATGCTATTGTATTTGGTACGGGTAGAATAAGCATCAAGAAGATGGCATCTGTAGGTTTTTGGGTCAATTTATTAAGTATAGTTGTAATTGTCCTAGTTGTGTATTTCTTAGTACCACCAGTGTTAGGTATTGATGTTACAAAACCATTGCCATTGAAATAAAAAATAAGAATCATTTATATTATATAGAAAGCATATCGTATCAAAGTTACTCAACGTAACACTGTGGTACGGTGTGCTTTTTTAATATATATCAAGTTAAATCAATTTAGTTTGTAAATAGCAGCTGTTCAGAATGTAGTGAATATAAAATAGACAAAAAATACCGACAAAGTCAGGGGAGACGATGTCGGTATTATGATATTTACCATTGAATAGTCTTTTTTGACGATAAATAACTTAGTTTAATAGCGTTTTTTAATTTATATTAAATATTGAATTATGAAATATCCTGTTGCTAATTAGCTTGTACTAATTCAATTTGTCAAATGAACCTATTATAGTAACTTGGAAGTCTAAAGTATTGAGAATTTTAATTACTTTAGATAAATCTTCTGTTATTGGTGTGTCTGCTTGGACAAAAAAGTGATACATACCTAGTTGAGTTTTTAATGGTCTAGATTCTATCCAAGATAAGTTAATATTAAACAATACAAACGTATTTAATATACTAGCTAATAACCCTGGCTTATCGAACTGAGGAGTTATAAGTAACATAGTATCGCTAGCATTTTCTATATGACGTGGTTGGTTACTAACGACTAAAAAGCGAGTAACGTTATGTGGATAATCTTCTATATTTTGCTCTATAGGTGAATAGCCATACGTTTCTCCACTGCCAAGTGGTGCAATAGCACCGACGCCATTCTTAATCATATCTAAGCTTTTAATTGTGCTATCTACGTAATCAATCTCGAAACCATATGATTGGATATATTTACTAGTTTGACTAATGGCAGGTCCAATAGAATAAACTTTTGAAATATCGTTCACAGAAGCGCCATCAACACCATATAATGCAAATTGAATATCTAAATGTAGTTCGCCTTGTGCGTAAATATTTTGTTGTGTTAATGCATCTGCAACGATATTGATAGTACCCTCTATTGAATTTTCAATTGGCACAACAGCTATGCTATCGTTGTCTTCAGATACAGCCGCAACTACCTCATATAAATTAGACTTTGATACATAATCTATGTCTGTTTCTGATTGATATTGTGTTGCAGCTAAGTAGGAAAAAGTTCCTTTTGGACCTAAATAATAAAGTTTCATTTGACGTTACCCCTTGTTTATATGTGTGTGGTAGGGTCGTTAATGAAATGGACAACCATTAGCTTCTGTTTTTTTATAAAAGAAATTAGGCTCTTTCATAACATTTTTATATCCGTGATGATAATTGGATACTAATGTGGGTGACAGGGGAGGAGCTAACCATGACCATTTACCAGTAACTTCTCTACCATTTCTTGTTTCGTTTAGTTCGAATCTTTCAAATTGCTTCGATGCAGTGAGATGATCAACAATAGATACCCCAGATTTTTTAAAGGAGTGATAAACTGCATAATTCAATTCGACAAGTGTGCGATCTTTATTGAAAGAATTATTCTTTAGTGTATCAAATTCAAACGCTTCTGCAACACTTTCTAATAAATTATAACGATAAGAGTCTGTAAAATTACGTACAGCTATTTCATTTACCATATACCAACCATTAAATGGTGCAGTTGGATATGTAATACCGCCAATCTTTAGATCCATGCTAGATATGATTGGTACCGCGTACCATTTTAATCCAAGTTGCTGTAATTTTGGAAAATGGTCATGTTCAATTATAACTTCTTTGATTAAGTGTGGTTGATATTCATGATATTTCATTGCCTCATTAGGCATTTTATAAATTAAAGGTAAAATATCGAAGTCAGTATGTGAACCATGCCAGCCAAGATGTTCAGCAAGTTGGGTAATGCTTTTCTCTGCGGGGTCACCTATATCTTCATAACCTGCATATCTGATTAATTGATTATTAAATATTTGAGGAGGATTATCCTTCGAGAATATTGTGATATAGGGTTTTATTTTTCCGTTATTTGTCGCTGTTGCAATATGGTTTTCTATTGCATTAATAAACTCATTTTCAGATTGTATGTGTCTTGCATCAACAACAGTTAATGAATCCCAAAAAAATCGTCCAATACAGCGATTGGAATTACGCCAAGCCATTTTCGTTCCATAAGTTAATTCTTCTGCAGTATGTTCATAAGTTCCGGTTTCTTCAATGGCATACTCAACTTCTTTAATTCTTTTTGAAATGCTTTGATTATCATAATTTAATTCTTTATACATCGTGTCGATGAAGGATTTTGCTTCTTTTAACATATAAACACCTCAATTAAGATTATAAATCATTTTTGAGTTTTTATAATCTTATATCATATAAATGTCACGACATTGTCGTTAGTCATGTCACATTTTAAACAAATTTAAATCATAGATTAAATTGTATATGAAAAAAATATAATCTTATGTTGAATTTTCCAGTATATTTAAGTCCTCTTTCATGTGCTATCAAGCTTTCATTTATGCTAAACTAATGGAAAAGCCGATTGGAGAGATGGTTGTGTACCAATTTGAAGACGATACGTTAGTATTGCATAACGATTTATATCAAATAAATATGGCAGAAAGTTATTGGAATGATGGGATTCATGAACGTATGGCAGTATTTGATTTATATTTTAGAAATATGCCTTTTGATAGTGGGTATGCTGTTTTTAACGGGTTGAAACGTGTCATTGATTACATTAATGGTTTTCACTTCTCAGAATCAGATATCGATTATTTAAAATCTATTGGTTACCAACAAGATTTTCTAAGTTATTTAAAAACTTTAAAATTTACTGGCAATATTCGTTCAATGCAAGAAGGGGAACTTTGCTTTGGTAATGAACCGTTATTAAGAGTCGAGGCGCCCTTAATACAAGCACAATTAATAGAAACGATGCTATTAAATATCGTTAATTTCCATACATTAATAACGACAAAGGCGAGTAGAATTAGACAAGTAGCACATGAAGATATGTTAATGGAATTTGGTACGCGTCGAGCACAAGAAGCAGATGCAGCATTATGGGGAGCTCGAGCTGCTTACATTGGTGGATTTAACTCTACAAGTAATGTACGAGCAGGAAAATTATTTGGTATCCCTGTTTCAGGAACACATGCGCATGCCATGGTACAAACATATGGTGATGAATATATTGCGTTTAAAAAATATGCTGAGCGTCATAAAGATTGTGTGTTCTTAGTTGATACGTTCCATACATTAAAATCTGGTGTGCCGACAGCAATTAAAGTTGCTAAAGAATTAGGTGATAAAATTAATTTCGTGGGCATTCGTTTGGACTCTGGGGACATAGCATATTTATCAAAAGAAGCACGTCGTATGCTAGATGAAGCTGGATTTCCTAATGCTAAAATTATCGCTTCGAATGATTTAGACGAGCAGACAATTACTAGTTTGAAATCACAAGGCGCAAAAGTCGATTCATGGGGTGTCGGAACAAAACTCATAACTGGTTTTGATCAACCTGCATTAGGCGCAGTTTATAAATTGGTTGCAGTAGAAGATAATAATGGTGAGTATGTGGATCGTATTAAGCTTTCTAATAATGCTGAAAAAGTTACAACACCAGGTAAGAAAAATGTTTACCGTATTATCAATAAAAAAACGAATAAAGCTGAAGGTGACTACATTACGCTTGATCATGAGGATCCATATGAAGAATCGCCTTTAAAACTATTCCATCCAGTTCATACCTATAAAATGAAATTTATAAAAACATTTATCGCAAAAGATTTACATCATGATATTTTTAAAAATGGTCAACTAGTTTACGAAATGCCAAGTGAGAGTGAGGCACAAACGTATTTAAGAAATAGTCTTGATTACTTATGGGATGAAAATAAACGTCATTTAAATCCACAAGAATACCCAGTAGATTTAAGTACAGCATGTTGGGAAAATAAACACAAACGTATTTTTGAAGTTGCTGAACACGTTAAAGAGATGGAGGAAGAAAATGAGTAACCTACAAGATATTGTTGTTAGAGAAATGAAAGTGAAACCTGAAATAGAAAGTAAAATTGAAACAAAACAGATTATTCATTTTATAAAAAGTTATGTACAATCCCATTCCTTTGTACAAGCATTAGTATTAGGAATTTCAGGTGGCCAAGATTCAACATTAGCAGGGAAATTGTGTCAAATGGCAGTTGAAGAATTAAGAGAAGAAGGTAATTCATGTGAATTTATAGCGGTCAAGTTACCTTATGGGGAGCAAAAAGATGCTTCAGAGGTTGAAGATGCATTAACCTATATTCAGCCAGATGAAATCAAAACTATAAATATTAAACCTGCAGTGGATCAAAGTGTACAATCCCTTAAAGATGCTGGAATTACTTTGACAGATTTTCAAAAAGGCAATGAGAAAGCTAGAGAGCGTATGAAAGTTCAATTTTCAATTGCATCTAACAAAAGAGGCATCGTTGTAGGTACGGATCATTCTGCTGAGAATATAACAGGTTTTTACACTAAATATGGAGATGGCGCTGCAGATATTGCACCTTTATTTGGTTTAAATAAAAGACAAGGTAAGCAACTATTAAAATATTTAGGTGCGCCCAAACATCTTTATGAAAAAGTGCCAACTGCTGATTTAGAAGAAGATAAACCCCAGTTACCTGATGAAGAAGCGCTAGGTGTAAGTTATAATGATATCGATGATTATTTAGAAGGTAAATCAGTACCTAGTGATGTAAAGACTATAATAGAAAATCATTATATTAAAACTGCACATAAAAGAGAGTTAGCATATACAAGATATACTTGGCCAAAAAATTGATTAAGTTCTAAATATTTTTAGTGACAAAATAAAAAGATGTTGGTAAAATAACTTGAATTTGATATCAGAAAGGAAAATGGTCATGTCAGTGATAACATCTAACCCATGGTTAATGGTTTTAGCGATTTTTATTATAAACGTTGCCTATGTAACGTGTCTTACAATGAGAACAATATTAACACTTAAAGGTTATCGCTATGTAGCTGCAATTGTCAGCTTTTTAGAAGTTCTTGTATACGTCGTTGGATTAGGCATGGTAATGTCTAGTTTAGATCAAATTCAAAATGTATTTGCATATGCCTTTGGGTTTTCAATTGGGATTATTGTAGGTATGAAAATAGAAGAGAAATTAGCGCTAGGTTATACTGTCGTTAACGTTACCTCATCTGAATATGAGTTAGATTTACCACGACAATTAAGAGATTTAGGTTACGGTGTAACGCACTATACAGCTTATGGTCGTGATGGAAATCGATTAATTTTACAAATTTTAACGCCACGACGTTTTGAATTTAAGTTAATAGAGACCATTAAACAAATAGATGAAAAAGCATTTATTGTAGCGTATGAACCTCGTACAATTCACGGTGGTTTCTGGGCGAAAGGTGTTAGAAGTAAAAAGCTTAAACAATATGATACGGATGAAGTTGAAAGCATATGAAAAAACAGCAAAAATTTAAAGTAGAAGAAAATGAAACAATTCAAGATTGTTTGCAACGCATGCGTGATGCAGGGTACACACCTGTGAAGCGCTTTGAAAAACCACTTTATAAAGAGAATGAAGATGGAACTTTTGAAGTGTATAAGCAAGAAATAGAATTCGTTGGTAAAATTTTACAATAATGATTGGTAAACCGTTATGGAATTACATGTCCATAACGGTTGTTTTTATCGGCACTTAAATTTTTTATGCAGATAGTTGAAAAGGTTTATACTTTTCATAAGAATTCTGTTAAACTAATAATGAAAAGGATAAACACGAACTTTTATTTAAAATTATGTTTTAATGTACATGTTTTAAGGCGTAATATTAACAAAAATTATGTATGATAGGAGCTTATTTCAATGATTGAACGTTATTCTAGAGAAGAAATGTCTAATATTTGGACTGATCAAAACCGCTATGAGGCGTGGTTAGAGGTAGAAATCCTTGCGTGTGAAGCATGGAGTAAATTAGGAGATATACCTGCAGAAGATGTTAAAAAAATACGTCAAAATGCTAAGGTTGATGTGACGCGTGCACAAGAAATCGAACAAGAAACACGTCATGATGTTGTTGCATTTACAAGACAAGTATCAGAAACGCTTGGCGAAGAACGTAAATGGGTACACTATGGTTTGACATCAACAGATGTTGTAGACACTGCGTTAAGTTATGTTATTAAACAAGCAAACGATATTATTGAAAAAGATTTAGAACGTTTTATTGAAGTATTAGCGAAAAAAGCAAAAGACTATAAATATACATTAATGATGGGACGTACACATGGCGTACATGCTGAACCAACAACATTTGGTGTTAAGATGGCACTATGGTACACAGAAATGAAACGTAATTTAGAACGTTTTAAACGTGTAAGAGAAGAAATAGAAGTTGGTAAAATGAGTGGTGCAGTAGGTACTTTTGCAAATATTCCACCTGAAATTGAAGCATATGTTTGTGAACATTTAGGACTAGACGCAGCCCCAGTTTCAACACAAACATTACAACGTGATCGACATGCTTATTATATTGCGACACTTGCTTTAATTAGTACATCAATGGAAAAATTCGCTGTAGAAATACGTAACTTGCAAAAAACTGAAACGCGTGAAGTTGAAGAAGCATTCGCGAAAGGTCAAAAAGGATCTTCTGCAATGCCACATAAACGTAATCCAATTGGTTCAGAAAACATTACTGGTATCGCACGTGTAATTAGAGGTTACGTAACAACTGCATATGAGAACGTGCCATTGTGGCATGAACGTGATATCTCACATTCATCTGCTGAACGAATCATGTTGCCAGATGTTACAATTGCATTAGATTATGGATTGAATCGTTTCACTAATATTGTAGAAAGATTAACAGTATTTGAAGATAATATGCTTGATAATATCGATAAAACATTTGGTTTAATTTATTCACAACGAGTATTACTTGCTTTAATAAATAAAGGTTTGGCTCGTGAAGCTGCATATGATAAAGTACAACCAAAGGCAATGGAATCTTGGGAAACAAAGACACCGTTTAGAACTTTAATTGAACAAGATGAGTCAATTACAGAGTTATTGACTAAAGAAGATTTAGATGAATGTTTCAATCCTAAACACCATTTAAACCAAGTAGATACAATTTTCCAAAGAGCCGGTTTAGAATAATTGAATTTTTCAAGTGAAATCGTTACACTTTAATGTATTAGTACGTTAAACTGAGATTAAATTGAAAAATACAGGGGTTGTTTTAAATGCAAATAGAAAAACTAAAAGGGAAAGCATTAGATGAATTGTTTGATGCTATTTTAACACTAGAAAATAGAGAAGAATGTTATCAGTTCTTTGATGATTTATGTACTGTTAATGAAATTCAGTCATTATCACAGCGGTTACAAGTAGCAAAAATGATTAAACAAGGCTATACGTATGCAACCATTGAACAAGAGTCTGGTGCATCAACTGCAACTATTTCACGTGTGAAAAGATCATTACAATGGGGTAATGATGCTTATACGATGATTCTAGAGCGCATGAACATAGAAACGGCCGATTAACGATTTCGCAAATTAGAAAATAAAAGATTTGGCTTATTTGAGCTAACGATAAGATGTTTAACATCTTTGTCGTTAGCTTTTTTGTTTTTATAAGGAATATCATTGAAACTATTAAAAAGCCTTTTTTAAATGTATACATATTATAAAACTTGGTTTAAATGTTTATAAAAATAAAGTAAGGTAATTGAAAGGTAACAACGAATAAATATAATAGTCATTGAATTGACTTGTGTAATTGAGTGAAAGGAAGTAACTTTATGTTTAAAAAATTGTTATTTGGTTTGATAATAATAATATTATTATTAGGCCTTATATTTGGAATTGTTTTGGCAGTATTTTCGAATTCATACACACCAACTAAATCGAGTATTGTAAAACCTACCAATGCCTTGCCAATCATTAATAAAACACAAGGAGTTACACGTGTTAATGGTCATGTAATTGTAAATAAAAAATATAAACTCCCTCCACAATACCATCCAGGTGAAGATAAAATAGCGAAACAAAATTTTAATAAATTATTAGCTAAAGGTGAAACAGATCAATTAGATTTAAAATTTTCTAGCGGTTATCGAAGTTATAGTGAACAACAAAAAGTAGTGAAAGAATATGAGAAAAAAGATGGTGAAAAAGTTGCACATCAATATACTGCAAAACCTGGGCACTCAGAACATCAAACAGGTCTTGCATTTGATGTTGGTACCAATAAACCGTTAGATGACTTTCATAAAGATTTTGAGAAAACTAAAGAAGGTCATTGGATAGCACAAAATGCATCAGACTATGGCTTTATTATTAGATACCCAAAAGGTCAATCACATGAAACAGGTTATGCATATGAGGCATGGCATCTTCGTTATGTTGGTAAACCGCTTGCCAAAATTATTGATGAACAAGATACTAATTTAGAAAGTTACTATCGTTTAAATGAAAAATGAAATTAAAATAAACAAATCACTTCGAAAATTCGGGGTGATTTTTTCTACATCATTTTAGAACTCATAGCATAAAAATGCTATAATCAAATGTATGCTAAAAGAAGGAGTAACATGTTATGAATGAGATTAAAAAGTGGAAACATATTTTTAAATTAGATCCTGCAAAGCCAATTAGTGACGAGGATTTAGGGTTAATTTGTAGGTCTGGAACCGATGCTATTATGATAGGTGGTACAGATAATGTTACCGAAGATAACGTTTCACACTTAATGAAAAAAGTTAATACTCATTCCGTACCGTTAATATTTGAATTTTCAAATTTAGAGAGTATCGTGCCAGGGTTTGATTTATATTTTATACCTACAGTGTTAAATAGCATGGATGTAAAGTTTCATAATGGTATGCTCTTAGAAGCACTGAAAAATTATGGGTATTTAATCGATTTTGAAGAAATAGTATTCGAAGGTTATGTTGTACTAAACCCCGATTGTAAAGTGGCAAAATTAACACAAGCTAACACACAAATAACAACAGAAGATATTGAAGCATATGCACAAATGATTAATGATATTTATAAATTACCGGTTATGTATATTGAATATAGTGGTGTTTATGGAGAAGTTGATATGGTAGAAGCAGCAGCTTATTCATTATCTAATACACAATTATTTTATGGTGGTGGTATTAGTGATTATGAAGAAGCAGAGGCAATGGCTTCTGTGGCTGATACAATCATCGTCGGCAACATTATTTATGAAGATATAAATAAAGCACTAAAAACAGTTAAGATAAAGGAGACACATAAATGAATGCATTAGTTAATAAAATGAATGATGAGCAAAGCCAGGCAGTACGTACAACAGAGGGCCCATTACTTATAATGGCAGGCGCGGGTTCAGGTAAAACGCGTGTCTTAACACACCGTATTGCTTATTTGTTAGATGAAAAGGGAGTGTCTCCGTATAATGTTTTAGCGATTACTTTTACAAATAAAGCAGCTAAGGAAATGAAAGAACGTGTCCAAACTTTAGTTGGTGAACAAGCTGAAGTTATTTGGATGTCAACGTTCCACTCAATGTGTGTGAGAATTCTTAGAAGAGACGCGGATCGTATTGGTATTGAAAGAAACTTTACAATTATTGATCCAACTGACCAAAAATCAGTTATTAAAGATGTTTTAAAAAATGAAAATATAGATAGTAAAAAATTTGAACCTAGAATGTTTATAGGCGCAATTAGTAATTTGAAAAATGAATTAAAGACACCTGAGGATGCGCAAAAAGAAGCAAATGACTATCATACGCAAATGGTTGCGACTGTATATAAAGGTTATCAACGTCAACTTTCAAGAAATGAAGCACTAGACTTTGATGATTTAATTATGGTGACAATTCGATTATTTGAGCGTGTTCCAGAAGTATTAGATTATTATCAAAACAAATTCCAATACATCCATGTGGATGAGTATCAAGATACGAATAAAGCGCAATATACATTAGTGAAATTATTAGCATCAAAATTCAAAAATTTATGTGTAGTGGGAGATTCTGATCAATCAATTTACGGTTGGCGTGGGGCAGACATCCAAAACATCTTGTCATTTGAAGAAGATTATCCTGAAGCAAAAACAATTTTCTTAGAACAAAATTATCGTTCTACTAAAAATATATTAAATGCAGCGAATGAAGTTATTAAAAATAATTCAGAGCGTAAACCTAAGGGGTTATGGACAGGCAATACAGATGGAGATAAAATTCATTACTACGAAGCAACAACTGAACGCGATGAAGCAGAATATGTTGTACGTGAAATCATGAAGCATCAACGAAATGGTAAGAAATATCAAGATATGGCAATACTATATCGTACCAATGCACAATCACGTGTTTTGGAAGAAACTTTTATGAAATCTAATATCCCTTATACTATGGTCGGGGGCCAAAAGTTCTACGATAGAAAAGAAATTAAAGATTTATTAAGTTACTTAAGAATAATTGCAAACAGTAATGACGATATTAGCTTACGTCGTGTTATCAATATTCCAAAACGTGGTATTGGTCCATCTTCAGTAGATAAAATTCAAGCTTATGCCGTACAAAATGATTTGAGCATGTTTGATGCATTAGCAGAAGTTGATTTTATAGGTTTATCTAAAAAAGTAACACAAGAATGCATAACTTTTTATGATACGATGCAAAACATCATCAAACAGCAAGAATTTTTAGAAATTACAGAGATTGTAAATGAAGTATTAGAGAAATCAGGTTATCGTGAAATGTTAGAGCGTGAACAAACATTAGAATCTAGAAGTAGATTAGAAAATATTGATGAGTTCATGTCTGTGCCAAAAGATTATGAAGAAAATACTCCGTTAGAAGAACAATCTTTGATAAATTTCCTTACTGACTTATCATTAGTTGCTGATATAGATGAAGCACAAATTGAAAATGGTATAACGTTGATGACAATGCATTCGGCTAAAGGTTTAGAATTCCCGATTGTTTTTATAATGGGGATGGAAGAATCGCTATTCCCACATATTAGAGCGATTAAAAGTGATGATGAACATGAAATGCAAGAAGAAAGACGTATTTGTTATGTGGCTATTACACGTGCAGAAGAAACATTATACTTAACACATGCTACATCTAGAATGTTATTTGGTAGACCGCAGTCTAATATGGCATCTAGATTCTTAAGAGAAATTCCTGAAGATTTATTAGAAAATGAGTCTAAGCGTAAGTCTACATCTCAAAGTCAAGGAAATCGTTTCCAATCAGCTACGAAACAACCCGCTAAAAGAGCACATAGCCAAAAAACTACTGCTTCAAGAAAAGCTCAAGCAACAACTAATTGGAATGTTGGCGATAAAGTGATGCATAAATCTTGGGGTGAGGGTATGGTTAGTAATGTGAAAGAAAAAAATGGTTCGGTAGAATTAGATATTATCTTTAAATCAGAAGGACCAAAACGTTTACTAGCACAATTCGCACCAATTGAGAAGAAGGGGGAGTAACAAGTGGCTGATTTGCAATCGCGTGTAAATGAATTACATGAATTATTAAATCAATATAGTTATGAATATTATGTTCAAGATAATCCATCCGTGCCAGATAGCGAGTACGATAAGTTGTTACACGAGTTAATAGATATTGAAACAACTCATCCTGAATATCGAACAGAGGATTCACCTACAGTGAGAGTAGGTGGTAGTGCGCAATCGACATTTGAGAAAGTGCAACATGATACCCCTATGCTTAGTTTAGGTAATGCATTTAACGAGGAAGATTTAAGGAAGTTTGATCAACGTATACGTGACAACATTGGTGATGTGGAGTATATGTGTGAATTAAAAATAGATGGTTTAGCTGTGTCATTAAAATATGAAAATGGAAGATTTGTCCAAGGGTTAACACGTGGCGATGGTACAACAGGTGAAGATATAACAGAAAACTTAAAAACCATTCACGCTATTCCTTTAAAAATTAATGAACCTAGAACATTTGAAGTTCGTGGTGAGGCGTATATGCCTAGAAAATCATTTTTTAATTTGAATGAAGCTAAGGCAGAAAATGATGAACAGCCTTTTGCAAATCCAAGAAACGCAGCTGCAGGTTCGCTAAGACAATTAGATTCTAAACTTGCAGCTAAACGTAAATTAAGCGTCTTTTTATATAGTGTGAATGATTTTACGCAATTTAACGCAGATACTCAAAGCGAAGCGTTAGATGAGTTAGACCAATTAGGATTTAAAACAAATCAAGCACGCCAACGTGTTCAAACGATAGACGAAGTGTTAGCATATATCGAAAAATGGACAGAACAACGAGAAGATTTGCCATATGATATTGATGGTATTGTTATTAAAGTGAATGCTTTAGAACAACAAGAAGAACTTGGATTTACCCAAAAATCACCGCGTTGGGCTATTGCATATAAATTCCCTGCAGAAGAAGTAATAACAGAGTTGTTAGATATTGAGTTAAGTATTGGTAGAACGGGTGTTGTGACACCAACAGCAATACTGGAACCGGTAAAAGTTGCAGGAACAACTGTTTCTCGCGCTTCGTTACATAATGAAGATTTGATACATGAGAAAGATATTAGGATTGGTGACAGTGTTGTCATTAAAAAAGCTGGAGATATTATCCCTGAAGTTATCAAGAGCGTGTTAGATAGACGTCCTGAAAATGCAGAACAATATAATATGCCTACACATTGTCCTAGTTGTGATCATGAGTTAGTAAGGATTGAAGGCGAGGTTGCATTACGCTGTATCAATCCGAAATGCCAAGCACAATTAGTAGAAGGTTTAATACATTTTGTTTCTAGACAAGCTATGAACATTGACGGTCTAGGCACAAAAATTATTCAACAATTATATGAAAATGAACTGATAAAAGATGTAGCTGATATTTTCTACCTTACGAAAGCGGACTTAGAACCACTTGATCGCATGGGTGAGAAAAAAATCGATAACCTGCTTAAAGCTATCGAATTAGCAAAATCTAATTCTCTTGAACAATTATTGTTTGGATTAGGTATAAGACATCTAGGTGTGAAAGCAAGTCAAGTCATTGCAGAAAAATATAGTACCATGGATAAGTTGTTTGATGTTACAGAAGAAGATTTGATAGCAATCCACGATATTGGACATAAATTAGCACAATCAGTAGTGACTTATTTAGAAAATGAAGATATTCGTGCACTGATTGAAAAATTAAAAGCTAAAAATGTTAATATGACTTATAAAGGTGTTAAGACAAGTGAACTTGAAGGACATCCTGAATTTAAAGATAAAACAATTGTCCTTACTGGTAAGCTGTATCAAATGACACGAAATGAAGCATCAAAATGGTTAGCGTTACAAGGTGCAAAAGTAACAAATAGTGTTACTAAAAGTACAGATTTGGTCATTGCAGGTGAGGATGCTGGATCTAAGCTAACTAAAGCAGAAAAATTCGGTACCGACATTTGGTCTGAAGAAGACTTTGTTCAGAAACAAAAAGAAATTGAGGGATAGAGGAGATAATGCATGAAAAGAACGATAATATTAATCATTTCAGCAATTTTTGTATTATCAGCATGTGGTCAAAACGAAGAGAAACCAAAAGAAAAATCAAAGGGTAATGAACAGCAACAAGAATCAGGTTCTGTAAAAGAAATCGCAACTGATAAAAATGTACAAGGTGATAACTACAGAACAATTTTACCTTTTAAAGAAAGTCAGGCTCGAGGATTATTACAAGATAATATGGCTAATAGTTATAATGGAGAAGACTTTGAAAATGGCCTTTTAGATTTAAGTAAAAGCGTATTCCCAACTGACGAATATTTATATCAAGATGGCCAATACTTAGATAAATCCACAATTAACGCATTTTTAAGTCCGAAGTATACGAAATCTGAAGTAGATAAGATGGATGAAGATGAGCGTAAAGAGAAAAAAGCAAATGAGAATTTAGGGCTTAATCCTTCTCATAATGGTGAGACAGACCCTGAAAAAATTGCTAAAAATTCCCCAGCCTATTTATCTAACATTTTAGAGCAGGATTTTTATGGTAGCGGTGATACTAAAGGTAAAAAAATCAAAGGTATGACAATAGGTTTAGCAATGAATAGTACATACTATTATCAAAAAGAAAAAGATGGCGAAACTTATAGTGAAGATTTAGATGATAAAGAAATTAAAAAGCAAGGCAAGCAAATGGCAGGAGAAATTCTATCTAGAATTCGTGAGCATAAAGATTTAAAAGAAATACCAATCCATTTTGCAATCTACAGACAAACTGGAGAAAATTCTATTGTACCTGGAGAGTTTATTGCAGGTACAACTGTTGAAGAAAGTAAAACTCGTATCAATGACTGGAAAGATATTAATCAAAAGACAGTCTTATTACCTTCACAAGAAGCGGCTGATTTAGATGAAAACTTAAATAATGATTTTAAACAGTTTAATGATGACTTGCAAACTTATTTTAATAACTTTACTCAAGCAGTAGGAACGGTTAAATTCGATAAAAAAGAAGCAAAACAATTGTCTGTCGATGTACCAATTGATTACTATGGTAAAGCAGAAACAATTGGTATCACTCAGTATGTGACAGAACAAGCAGAAAAATATTTTGATGATATTGATGAATATGAAATTCATATTAAGGATGGTAATAATCCCAAAGCCTTAATCAGTAAATCAAAAGATGATAAAGAACCGCAAGTTCATATTTATAAAAATAATAATTAGTAAATAGAATATATTAAATTAACGCCCTTCAAGATGGTAACTTTATATCAATCTTGAAGGGCGTCTTCACATTATATAAAGAATTAGCAAGTGTTTATTCTTTAATAAGTTGTTTGACTTTATTGAGATCTTTTTCGACAAAATCTCCAGGTTTTTTAGTATATTTACTAACAAGGTAAGTTACAATCACACTTGTCAAGAAACCAGGTATGATTTCATACATACCAAATATTTCGTTGATAGTAGCTAAAGGTTTTATCCAAGCAATCCAGATAATAACAACTACTGCACCTGTAATCATGCCAGATAAAGCCCCTGCATGTGATAAACCTTTCCAGTATAGTGAGAAGATAACTAAAGGACTGAAAGCAGCGCCAAATCCTGCCCATGCATTTCCGACTAAATTTAAAATAGTATCATTTGGTGACCAAGCAATCCAAATAGCAACAATGGCTACTAACAATACAGATAACCTACCAACTAAGACGAATTCTTTTTCATGTTCTCGGGCTTTATCTTCTCCACGAATTAATTTATAAAAATCTTCAGTTAATGAACTAGAGGTTACAAGTAACTGAGATGATATTGTGCTCATAATTGCAGCCAATATCGCTGCTAATAAGAAACCACCTACAAGAGGGTGGAATAAAATTTGACTCATAACAATAAATAGGGTTTCAGGATCTTCTAATTGAATATTGCGCTCAGAAACAAATGCAATACCAGTAAGCCCAACTGCTACAGCACCTAACAAACCTATAACCATCCAACTAATGCCAAGTCGCCTTGCTTTAGGTAACAATTTATGTGTTTTAATAGACATAAACCTAACAATGATATGTGGCTGACCAAAATAGCCTAAGCCCCAAGCAAATAATGAAATAATCCCTAGTACTGTTGTACCTTTAAATAAGTTCATATTTGTTGGTTTCATTTCAGCTACTTGTCTAAATGTATCCAAACCACTGAGCTCTAGGAGAGCAACAATGGGTACCATGACCATGGCAATTAACATGATAACTCCTTGGAAGAAATCTGTAATAGAAACAGCTAAGTAACCTCCAAAAAAAGTATAAAAAATGACAATAGCAGCTACTATAATAAGTCCCCAGTGATAGTTCAAACCAAAAGCACTTTCGAATAATTTGCCCCCTGAAACAAAACCAGAGTGTGTATACAGCGTGAAGAAAACTACGATAATTAAACCAGAAATAATTTTTATATAATTATTTTGATCATTCAGTCTATTTTTGAAAAAATCTGGTAATGTAATCGCATCGCCTGCGAGTTCAGTATAAACTCTTAACCTAGGCGCTACGACAAAGTAGTTCACATATGCGCCTAATGAGAGACCGATTGTTATCCACATTGCTGAAAGCCCCGTACTATATACAGAACCAGGTAATCCCATAATCATCCAACCACTCATATCCGATGCACCAGCTGAAAGAGCGGTGACATAAGGACCAATACTTCTGCCTCCAAGCATAAATTCACTTAAATTACTTGTAGACTGTTTATACCCATAATAACCAATAACGAGTAGTATAATGAAATATATTACGATCATAATATAAGTTTGCCAACTCGCATGAACTTGATTAGCTAATGAAGTGCCCAAAATCAGCATGGCTCATCATCTCCCTTTGTCTTTATCTATTAAATTGTTGTACATGAATGATTATACAATAAAATTTATAAATAGAGTAGTACTATTTTTATTTTTAAAAGATATATTGCGTTTATCAACCTATTGTTAAGCGCTTACATATTTTTGTTGTAATGATACACTTGTTATAAAATTTTGTGATTTAATATGCAGTTTAAAATGATTAACCTATAGATAAAGCTAATGAATCCATTAAAATTAAAAAAGTAAATGGTACATTTTAGTAAATTAAAACGCTTTAATTTGCGTATATTATTGAAAAACTTAGATTTTTGACCGGAATTTTGGTACAATTTTGTAATGAATGAGTAAAAAGGAGGCTTTTATTTAATGGCTAAAGTTACACGAGAAGAAGTTGAACACATCGCTAATTTAGCAAGACTTCAAATTACTGAAGATGAAACTGCAGAAATGCAAAACACTTTAGAAAGTATTTTAAACTTTGCTAACCAAATAGATACAGCGGATACAAGTAATATTGAACCAACATATCATGTATTAGATTTACAAAATGTATTACGTGAAGATAAAGCAGTCGAGGGCATTCCCCAAGAACTTGCATTAAAAAATGCTAAAGAGACGGAAGATGGACAATTTAAAGTGCCATCTATCATGAATGAGGAGGACGCTTAAGATGACGATCCGTTATGAATCTGTGGAGAATTTAATCAGCTTAATCAAAAACAAAGAAATAAAACCATCACAAATTGTCAATGACATTTACGATGCAATTGAAGAAACGGATCCAACTATTAAATCATTTCTTGCGTTAGATAAAGAAAATGCAATTAAGAAAGCACAAGAGCTTGATGAATTACAAGCTAAGGATCAAATGGAAGGTAAGTTATTTGGTATCCCAATGGGAATTAAAGATAACATTATTACCGAAGGTGTGGAAACAACTTGTGCTAGTAAAATGTTAGAAGGATTTGTACCGATTTATGAATCAACTGTAATGAACAAGTTACATAATGAAAATGCGGTACTTATCGGTAAATTGAATATGGATGAATTTGCAATGGGTGGTTCAACAGAAACATCTTATTACAAAAAAACAGTGAATCCATTCGATCATACCGCGGTTCCAGGTGGTTCATCTGGTGGTTCAGCAGCAGCTGTAGCAGCTGGCTTAGTACCGTTTAGTTTAGGTTCAGATACTGGTGGCTCAATCCGTCAACCAGCTGCATACTGTGGTATCGTAGGTCTAAAACCAACATATGGACGTGTATCTCGTTTTGGTCTTGTTGCATTTGCATCATCATTAGATCAAATTGGTCCATTGACACGTACGGTTAAAGATAATGCACTAGTGCTAGAGGCAATTACAGGTGTTGACGAAAATGATTCAACAAGTGCTCCTGTTGAAGAAGCTGATTATACAGCTGACATAGGAAAAGACATCAAAGGTCTTAAAGTAGCTTTACCAAGTGAATATTTAGGCGAAGGTGTTTCTGATGAGGTTAAAGATTCAGTTAAAGAAGCAGTCGAAACACTGAAATCATTAGGTGCAACAGTTGAAGAAGTTTCATTACCTAATACGAAGTATGGTATTCCATCTTATTATGTTATTGCATCTTCAGAAGCATCATCTAACTTATCTCGTTTTGATGGTATAAGATATGGCTATCATTCACCTGAAGCCAATTCATTAGAAGAATTATATAAAATGTCCAGAAGTGAAGGTTTTGGTGAAGAAGTTAAACGTCGTATCTTCTTAGGTACATTTGCATTAAGCTCAGGATATTATGATGCTTTCTACAAAAAATCACAAAAAGTTAGAACTTTAATTAAAAACGACTTTGATCGTATTTTTGAAAATTATGATGTTGTAGTAGGACCTACTACACCAACTACTGCATTTAATTTAGGTGAAGAGATTGATGATCCACTTACAATGTATGCGAACGATTTATTAACAACGCCTGTAAACTTAGCAGGATTACCAGGTATATCTGTACCGTGTGGGCACTCAAATGGTCGACCAATTGGTTTACAATTTATCGGTAAACCTTTTGATGAAAAAACATTGTACCGTGTCGCTTACCAATACGAAACACAATTCAATTTTCATAATGAATACGAAAAATTATAAGGAGTGGAAATCATGCATTTTGAAACAGTTATTGGGCTAGAAGTCCATGTTGAGTTGAAAACAGATTCTAAAATGTTCTCATCATCACCAGCGCATTTTGGAGCGAAACCAAACTCAAATACAAATGTAATTGACCTTGCATATCCTGGTGTCTTGCCAGTAGTAAATAAACGTGCAGTTGATTGGGCTATGAGAGCATCAATGGCATTAAATATGGAAATTGCTACGGAATCAAAATTTGACCGTAAAAACTATTTCTATCCAGATAATCCAAAAGCATATCAAATATCACAGTTCGACCAACCAATTGGTGAAAATGGCTATATTGATATCGAGGTTGATGGAGAGACAAAACGTATTGGTATCACACGTTTACACATGGAAGAAGACGCTGGTAAATCAACACATAAAGATGGCTATTCTTTAGTTGATTTAAATAGACAAGGTACGCCATTAATTGAAATCGTATCTGAACCAGACATTCGTTCACCACAAGAAGCGTACGCGTACTTAGAAAAATTACGTTCTATTATTCAATACACAGGCGTTTCTGATTGTAAAATGGAAGAAGGTTCACTACGTTGTGATGCTAATATTTCTTTACGTCCATATGGTCAAGAAGAGTTTGGTACAAAAGCAGAACTTAAAAACCTAAATTCATTTACGTATGTTCGTAAAGGTCTAGAATATGAAGAAAAACGCCAGGAAGAAGAGTTGTTAAATGGTGGGGAAATTCTTCAAGAAACACGTAGATTTGATGAATCTAATGGTAAAACATTATTAATGCGTGTTAAAGAAGGTTCTGATGACTATCGTTACTTCCCGGAACCAGATATTGTTCCTTTATACGTTGATGATGAGTGGAAAGAGCATGTTCGCCAAACAATTCCAGAATTACCAGATGAAAGAAAAGAAAAATATGTTAACCAATTTGGTTTACCAGCTTATGATGCACATGTACTTACGCTTACTAAAGAAATGTCAGATTTCTTCGAAGGTGCTGTAGCACAAGGTGCTGACGTCAAATTAACATCTAACTGGTTAATGGGCGGGGTGAACGAGTATTTAAATAAGAACCAAATTGAATTATTAGATACTAAACTTACACCTGAAAACTTAGCTGGAATGATTAAATTAATCGAAGACGGCACAATGAGTAGTAAAATTGCTAAAAAAGTATTCCCAGAACTTGCCGAAAATGGTGGGGATGCCAAGCAAATTATGGAAGATAAAGGCTTAGTTCAAATCTCGGATGAGGCAACGCTTCTGAAGTTTGTAAATGAAGCATTAGATAATAATGAACAATCAATTGAAGACTATAAAAATGGTAAGGGTAAAGCGATGGGCTTCTTAGTTGGTCAAATTATGAAAGCTTCGAAAGGTCAAGCAAATCCACAACTAGTCAATCAATTATTGAAACAAGAATTAGATAAAAGATAATAGTTCACGCATAGATATTTATTAATTGCAAAATTATTATCATATGTGCTGAAACTTTTATTGCTAATACTAGTGGGCTGGGACAATTTAATTGTCTCAGCCTTAATCATTATATTTGAAATAGCTAAAGTCGCACTTCTCTTACACATGAGAAAAAACTCAGGTGTTCCGCTTTTAAGAGTTAGTGGGACTTATGCATGAACGCAAGCTCAGGTAAAGCTCATAATCCAAACAATGCTAGTCATTGCCAGGGATGGTTATATATTTTCTTTTAAAATTTAACGTAAAATGCTTTTATCATCTATGTAAATCATTTAATATAGTTAATGAGTATACGAAGTTGAGGGATAAATTATGAGAAAACGAGCTAGAATCATTTATAACCCAACATCTGGAAAAGAACTTTTTAAGCGCACCTTACCAGATGTTTTAATTAAATTAGAAAAAGCAGGTTTTGAAACAAGTGCTTACGCAACTGAAAAAGTCGGAGATGCTACAACAGAAGCAACACGTTGTTTAGAACAAAATTACGATGTACTCATAGCCGCTGGTGGTGATGGCACTTTAAACGAAGTTATCAATGGTATAGCAGAAAAAGCCAATAGACCGAGTTTAGGTATCATTCCAATGGGCACTGTTAATGATTTTGGTCGTGCGTTACATTTACCTACTGATATAATGAGTGCGATTGATGTTATCATTGAAGGTCACATTACGCGTGTAGATATAGGGAAAATGAATAGTCGCTATTTTATTAATTTAGCCGCAGGAGGACAATTAACTCAAGTATCGTATGAAACACCGAGTAAATTAAAATCAATTGTTGGACCGTTTGCATATTATATAAAAGGGTTTGAAATGTTACCGCAGATGAAAGCAGTAGATATCCGCATTGAATATGATGACGAATTATTTCAAGGCGAAGCACTTTTATTTTTACTTGGTTTGACAAATTCAATGGCAGGTTTTGAGAAATTAGTACCTGATGCAAAATTAGATGATGGTTATTTTACTTTGATTATCGTTGAAAAGGCGAATCTTGCAGAACTAGGTCATATAATGACTTTAGCTTCAAGAGGTGAGCATACGAAACATCCAAAGGTACATTATAAGAAGGCGAAATCTATAAGTATTTCCTCATTTACTGATATGCAACTTAATGTAGATGGCGAATATGGTGGTAAACTACCAGGTAATTTCTTGAATTTGAAACAACATATTGAAGTGTTTACACCAAGTGATATACAAAATGAAGAAATAGTTGAACAATAAAATATAGAATAAACTACGAGGTTAGGTCAGTCTATAAATATTCCCTAACCTCTTTTAATGTGGGGTGAAATAATGAACACAATTCAAAAAAATGAAGTCGCAGAGGGTAAAGTTGTAGATTTAACGCACGAAGGTCATGGTGTTGTGAAATTCGATCGTTATCCTGTTTTTGTTCCTAATGCATTAATTGATGAAATTATTGAATTTAAAGTAATTAAAGTGAAGAAAAATTTTGCAATAGGTAAATTAATGACTATTAAAGAGCAAAGTGAGTCGCGTGTAGAACCACCTTGTGTCTATTATTATAAATGTGGTGGTTGTCAGTTACAGCATATGACTTATCAATCACAATTAGATATGAAAAAAGAACAAGTGATAAATTTATTTCAACGAAAAGCAGGGTTTAAAGACGTAGTTATACACGATACAATTGGAATGGATAATCCTTGGTATTACAGAAATAAATCACAAATTCCAGTAGGTAAAAATAATGAGCATGAAGTAATAACTGGATTTTATCGTCAACGTAGTCATGACATAATCGACATGGATGAATGTTTAATACAAGATAGTTTACATCAAGACGTTATAAATAAAGTTAAAGTATGGTTTAATGAACTTAATGTTAGTATTTATAATGAACGTCAGAAGCAAGGATTAATGCGTCATGTAGTTATTAGAACTGGACACCATTCGAGAGAATTAATGGTTATCTTTGTCACAAATGGCAAAAAATTTAAACAAAGTGACATCATAACAGATAGATTAGTGGCGGACTTCCCAGAAATTGTCAGTATTAAACAAAATATAAATACAACACATTCTAATGTAATTATGGGAGACAATTCATATACTTTATATGGAAAAGATGAGATTGAAGATACATTATCTGATGTTACATTCAAAATAAATGACCAATCATTTTATCAAATTAACTCCATTCAAACTGAAAAGTTATATCAGCGTGCTATAGAATATGCTGAACTACAAGGTGAAGAAGTTGTGCTTGATACGTATTGCGGTATTGGTACTATAGGATTATACATGGCTCCAAAAGCGAAACATGTTTATGGAGTTGAAGTTGTTCCTGAAGCGATTAAGGACGCGCAGTTAAATGCGACTATAAACCAATTTGAAAATACTACTTTTGTCTGTGGCAAGGCCGAAGATGTTATCTTAAAATGGGAATCAGAAGGAATTAAACCAGATATAGTAATGGTTGATCCACCTCGCAAAGGGTGTGACGAAACATTTTTGGAAACATTATTGGAATTAAAACCCAAAAAGATCGTCTACATTTCCTGCAATCCATCGACACAACAACGTGATGCTCAATTACTAGCACGTCATTATAAATTAACGCAAATAACACCCGTAGATATGTTTCCACATACAACACATGTTGAGACTGTTGCACAATTTGAGAGACTTTAGATTTAAATCATTAAGTGAATGGGATGTTTTATTATATATAGTAATTGTGAAATTAATTAATTAGTTGTTTACTGAGTATTGCAGATTATTGCAAATCGAGTAAGTTTGTTAAAATTTAATTACAAGCAACTAACTTTCTTGAAAAGCCCTTTATTAGTGGAGATAATCGTTGTATACTCTAGGTAATAACGAATGACATGGAGGGTTGACTGATGTTCAAAATTGATTTATTTTCGAGCAAAAAGGCGCTTGAAGGCTTTATCTTATTTCAATTTACAATTGTGATGATTAGCATTTTAGTATCTTATAAATTAGCTTATTCTATGACACATATTATTGAACAGAATATTGTTTTAAATTTGTTGCTTGGCATAATAGGTTTTGCAGTTGTATACTTTTTACATGAATTTATTCACAACATTATGTTTCGAATGTTTGCAAAGGGTAATAAACCTACGTATCGTATTCGATTAGGTTTAATGACAACACATATGCCAAATGTTTATTTCAAAAAATGGCAGTACATCAGCATCATGTTAGCTCCATTAGTCATCATTACAAGTGCGCTATTCATATTATTTTCTTTCTTTGCATATTCATCGCTTATATTTATAGCATGTTTTCACATAGGATACTGTGTGTTGGATTTGTACTTTCTATCAGGTGCTTTTAATAAAAATGTGCAATTGATTGAAGACACAGAAGATGGTATTATATTTTACACTAAAGCTTCACTTCAAGACTTACAAACAGAAGCAAAATAGCATATATTTAACATAAATTGTTTTTAATTAGAGAGTTAGGCTTCTGCTATTAACATACATATTGACGATACGTTCAGTATGTATTTTAATAGCTAGAACTAACTCTTTTTTTATGAGCAAATTTGAAGAATTAGAATATAGTAAATTGTAAGATATAAGTAATGTAAAATTTGAAAAATAGTAAAAAGAGGAGGTGAGGTCATTGTCAGAGAGAAGAATCATTCATATTGATATGGATTATTTTTTTGCACAGGTTGAAATGAGAGATAATCCTAATTTAAAGGGGAAACCAGTTATTGTAGGTGGTAAAGCAAGTGGTAGAGGCGTTGTTTCTACAGCGTCTTATGAAGCAAGGAAATATGGCGTCCATTCTGCAATGCCCACCGCTCAGGCTCATAAACTTTGTCCAAATGGTTATTATGTGAGACCTCGGTTTGAAGCTTATAGGGAAGCGTCAGAACAGATCATGAATATATTTAAAAGTTATACTGATATAGTTGAGCCACTTTCATTGGATGAGGCCTACCTAGATATTACACATCTTGTCAGACCGGATTTACCTGCTTCTCATATTGCACAATATATACGAAGAGATATTTTTGAAGCGACACAACTCACTTCATCTGCAGGTGTCTCTTATAATAAATTTCTGGCAAAGTTAGCTAGTGGGATGAACAAACCAAACGGCTTAACTGTAATTGATTATCATAATGTACACAAAATATTGATGGAGTTAGATATTGGTGATTTTCCGGGGGTAGGTAAAGCTTCGAAAGAAAAAATGCATGAGCATCATATATATACGGGGCAAGATTTATATAATCAAAGCGAGCGAGAGCTTATTAGACTGTTTGGTAAAAGGGGTCACGGCTTATATAACAAGGCGAGAGGGATAGACGATAATCCGGTTAAATCAACGAGGATTAGAAAATCTGTCGGCACAGAGCGAACATTTGCTACAGATATGAACGATGATGATGAAATATTACAAAAAGTTTGGGAATTAAGTAATAAAACAGCAGAAAGGTTAGCTAAATTGCATAAATCGGGTAAAACAGTAACCGTTAAAATAAAGACATTTAAATTTGAAACATTATCAAAGCAACGCAGCTTACGTGATCCTGTACGGAACGAAACCGATATATATAATGTTGCATATAGTTTATACACTGAGCTAAAAGATTCCGATACACCTATTAGACTTATAGGTGTAACCGTAGGGAACCTAGAAAAGGCGATATTCGAAAATATGACAATTTATGACTATATTTAAATGAGTTTAATTTATATAGCTTTAACAATTTATATGTCTTAATAGTGTTTAGTCTTTATCTCTAAGATCTTTACCGTATACCCTAAGCATACTGGGTAAATTGTCATAATGTTTTAAAAGTCTAAATGTAATCATAGCACAAGCTTTAGCGTCGTTTAGAGCATCGTGATGTCCATGGAAATCTAAATTGTAATATTGCATCATATAGTTTAAACCATAACGGTGATGATGAATTGTTCTTCGTGATAATTGAAGTGAACAAAAATAAGTCATGCACGGTGTTTCAATCCCTAATGATTTAATACTTTCATGTAATACAGTCATATCAAAAGCTGCATTATGAGCTACTACAGGTAAATCACCTATAAATTTTAACATGTATGGGTACACAGTTTTAAAAGTAGGAGCATCTGCAACTTCCTCGGGATGAATACCATGAACCGCAATATTTTGTTTTGAAAAGAAGTCATTAGGGTTAATGAGTGTGTAAAATGTTTCTGTTATTTGATGATTGATAACTTTAACCATCCCAACTGAACAAATACTCGTACGTTTTCCATTTGCAGTTTCAAAATCTAGTGCAATAAAGGCTTCTGAATTCATGTTACATGATCCCTTTCTTAATATTAATATGTAATGACTTTATATAAATATAGCAAACTAGTCAAGTTAACAGTACTATTCAAAGTCGTTTTTGTAATTAGTTTAAAAAATATTATATTGTGGAAAAATATAAAAAGGAGGAAGTGGAGTAAAAATCAATTTAACAAAAATTTGATTTGTAATCTGCGCCTTTTATGATTTGCCAAATTAGGGCATGGAGTGTAAAAAAAGATATTTATGCTATGGTATTTTGACAGCATAAATATCTTATAAGTAGGTTAAATGTAAGATGAGACTTAAGCTTCCTCGTCGAAAGAACGTGCAGCTAATTCTTTTTCATAAAGATAGAGTGTATTACTATCATCACCAATACGATTTAAATAATCGATATGTGTTTCAAACATAGCTTCTTCTTCAACTTGTTCATCTAAGAACCAATTTAAGAATGAAATTGTTGCGTAGTCTTTAGCTTTATTGGCTAAATCAGATAAGTTATAGAACCTACGTGTAACGTCTTGTTCTTGTGCTAAACCATCTTTAAATGTTTCTAAAATACTTGAAAATTCTGTTTTTGGTGCAGGGATTGAACTAAATAGTGCATGGCCGCCACGGTCATTAATGTAGTCGTATATTTTTTTACCATGGAAACGTTCTTCTTTAGCTTGTTGAATATAGAAGTTAGCAAACCCTTCATAAGAATTATCATCACAAAAAGCAGCCATAGCCATATATGCATGAGCTGCATAAAATTCATGATTCATTTGTTCATTTAACGCATATAATAAGTCTTCATTTAACATAATTAATAAGCCTCCAATGCTTTTTTTTAAGTATATCAAAACTATTCATAGTAGTAAATTATACACAATAACATTAGTAAAAATGTAACGGTAATTTAGATTTAGAATTGTTTGGAATACAACATAATCATGTTATAATATTCTAGTGAATAGTAGAGGAGGAAGTATATGAGACATTGGACTGCAACCCGATTAGCAAAAATGGCTAGGCAAGCGAGTAGAGCTGCCGGTAAAAAAGGCACAGATTTGCCAGGTCAAGTTGCTAGAAGAATAGATAAAAATATATTACGAAAATTAGCTTCTAAAGTTGATGAGATTGTCTTTATTAGTGGTACAAATGGGAAGACTACAACTTCGAACTTAATCGGTCATACATTAAGAGCTAATGATATAGAAATCATACATAATAATGAAGGTGCAAATATGGCTGCAGGTATAACATCAGCCTTTATTTTGCAAAATAACAAAGATACAAAAATTGCAGTTATTGAGATAGATGAAGGGTCAATTCCAAGAGTGCTTAATGAAGTAACACCGACAATGATGGTTGTTACGAATTTCTTCCGAGATCAAATGGATCGTTTTGGTGAAATCGATATTATGGTTAATAACATAGCAAATGCAATCAATAATAAGGGAATTAAGTTGCTATTGAATGCGGATGATCCATTTGTTAGTAGATTAAAAATAGCTAGTGATACAGTTGTTTATTATGGGATGAAAGCACATGCACATGAATTTGAGCAAAGTACAATGAATGAAAGTCGTTATTGTCCAAACTGTGGTCGATTATTACATTATGATTATGTACAATATAATCAAATCGGGCACTACCATTGCGAATGTGGATTTAAACGTGAAGATGCAAAATACGAAGTATCTCAATTTACGCTTACACCATTTATTAATTTAGATGTAGGAACAACTACATTTAATATGAAAATAGCTGGTGATTTTAATGCATATAATGCGATAGCAGCATACACAGTTTTAAGAGAATTAGGCTTAGATGATGAAGGTATACGACAAGGTTTTGAAACTTATACTTCGGACAATGGGCGTATGCAGTATTTTAAAAAAGATAGTAAAGAAGCAATGATAAATCTTGCGAAAAATCCTGCTGGAATGAATGCAAGTTTATCTGTGGGAGAACAATTAACTGGTAGTAAAATTTATGTGTTGAGTTTAAATGATAATGCAGCAGATGGTAGGGATACATCATGGATATATGATGCAGACTTTGAAAAGTTAACTAGACAACAAATTGAAGCAATTATTGTTACAGGTACACGTGCTGAGGAATTGCAATTACGATTGAAACTTGCTGGTGTTAACGTACCGATTATTTTGGAAAAGGATATATATAAAGCAACAGCTAAAACAATGGATTATAAAGGAAGTTTCACCGTGGCCATTCCAAATTACACTTCACTTGCACCAATGCTAGAACAATTAAACCACTCATTTGAGGAGGTCAAAGTGAAATGAATGAATTAACTATTTATCATTTTATGCCAGACAAATTAAATTTATATAGTGACATAGGTAACATTATAGCACTAAAGCAACGTGCCAAATTAAGAAATATTAAATTGAATGTTGTAGATGTTAACGAAACAGAAGGTGTTACATTAGATGAGTGTGATATATTCTTTATTGGCGGTGGAAGTGATAGAGAACAAGCCCTTGCAACAAAAGAGTTGAGTAAAATTAAAGAAATTTTAAAAGAAGCGATAGAAGATGGAATGCCAGGTCTAACAATTTGTGGAGGATACCAATTTTTGGGTAGTAAATATATTACTCCTGATGGTACAGAACTTGCGGGCTTAGGTATATTGGATTTTTATACAGAATCACAAAAAGAGCGTCTTACTGGTGATATCGTTATACAAAGCGAGACTTTTGGCACAATTGTTGGCTTTGAAAATCACGGCGGTCGCACATATCATCCATATGGTACATTAGGCAAAGTAACACATGGTTATGGTAATAACGATGATGAAGCAGCAGAAGGTATCCATTATAAAAATTTATTAGGTACGTATTTACATGGCCCAATTTTACCAAAAAACCATGAAATTACAGATTACTTATTAGAGAAAGCGTGTGAGCGTAAAGGTATAGAATTTGAGCCGAAGCAAGTGGATAATACAGAAGAAGAAGCTGCTAAAAGAGTAATTGTTGAGCGTGTACAAAAAAATAATTAAATTTAAAGACTTTACGATAAATGTTTTGAATAAAGTGTATTAAAAATTTATGTTAATACGATAGCATGATTTACTGTTGATGCAAAAGAGTGGTACAGAAATTATTTTTGGCTTAAATAATTTCTGTACCACTCTTTTTTATGTATAATTATTTGAAAAAATGAAAGCATATAGATTGTAATTATAATGTTATTAAGCGAAACGATGATCTAATATGCGATATATTAATAGAATTTCATAAATGATGTGACTTTTAATTTGGTTTTCGTCAAATTCATCTAAACCTTTGACTGATGTCTTTAGCAATGAAGCATGGCGTGGTTGGCGTTCAAAATGTCCAGTAGCATAGATGTTATTTATACTATGTGCAATATAAAGGATAGCCAATTTTTCCTCATGTGTAAATGTTACATTAGTATCTTTTGGTAAGTAGACTAAATTTGATAAATGAGTTATAAATAATCTATTTGTGTGTGATCGAGTAGTTAATGATTTTAATCGTAACCAATCGGAGTCATTATGCTTATGGTAACTAAGTTCATCTTTTTGGTAAGCTAGTAACATTTCCACTTTTTGATTAATGTCAATTAAAGCATTTAACTGGCGATAAGGTGCGTTTTTGGTAAATTTACCAAGTAAGAGTTGACGCATCCTTAAATTAAACAGAGCATACATTTTACGTTCTGAAGTATTAATTGAAGATTCTAATTGCTCATAATACTTTGGCGGTAAAATTATAAAGTTTACAAGGCCAGCAGTTACAAGGCCAATGATAGCCGTTAAAAGTCTGGAAAAGAAGTTAAAGAAATAAGCATCGTGAATGCCTGGAATCATAGCCATTGCTGTCAGCGTTGCCACTGTTGTACCTACGTGTAAATTTAATTTTGTACACAAAATAATTGTAAATGTTGCACTAAAAGCATAGGAAAAAGGTGATTGGTCACCGAAGATAAATGTAAATACTACGGCAAATAAAGCACCAATAATTGTTGCTGGCAGTCTTCGATAGCCTTTTTTCAGAGAAGCTTTAGCAGTCGGTTCAATCGTAACAATTGCTGTTAAAATTGCAAAAATAGGGTTTAAGTCTAAAGCCAAGCAGAAAAATGCTGTTAAAAATGTAGCTAATCCTGTTTTGATTGTTCGTGCACCAATAATCTTTTTATACCAAATGTCATTCATAGAAAAACTCCTAATGGTGTGCATAGTAGTCAAATCAACATGAAATATTAAAAGTAGTCATGTCATTCGTTCCATAAAATGTTAAACTATACATGTTAAAATTTTCTAATTTATTATATCAAAAAAATTCTGCTATAATAAGGGTGAATATAATATATATAAAGGAACGGGATAATATGATCGTAAAAACAGAAGAAGAATTAACAGCTTTAAAAGATATTGGTTACATATGTGCTTTAATAAGAGATGAAATGCAAGCTGCCACTAAACCAGGCGTAACTACTAAAGAGTTAGATGATATAGCAAAAGTATTATTTGAAGAACATGGTGCAATCTCAGCACCTATTCACGATGAAAACTTTCCAGGTCAAACATGTATCAGTGTAAACGAAGAAGTTGCTCACGGTATTCCTGGGAAGCGCAAAATAAACGAAGGTGATTTGGTAAACATCGATGTGTCAGCCTTAAAAAATGGTTATTATGCGGATACAGGAATTTCATTTGTTGTTGGTGAAGCTGATAATCCATTGAAACAAAAAGTTTGTGACGTAGCACTAGAGGCTTTTGAAGCAGCGATGACAAGAATTAAACCCGGTGCAAAGCTTAGCCAAATCGGTAAAGCAGTGCATGCGACTGCACGTAAAAATAATCTTACTGTAATTAAAAACTTAACTGGTCATGGTGTTGGACAATCATTACATGAAGCACCAAATCACGTGATGAACTATTACGAACCAAAAGATAAAACTTTACTAAAAGAAGGTACAGTCATAGCAGTAGAACCATTTATTTCTACAAAAGCAACATACGTTACTGAAGGGAAGAATGAATGGGCGTTTGAAACAAAAGATAAAAGTTTTGTGGCTCAAATTGAACATACTGTCATTGTGACAAAAGATGGACCGTTATTAACTACTAAAATAGATTAGATAGTGTTTCGGTCTAAAGTCCTAATATAAGATGGTTCCGGAGCCTATATTAAAGGTTCCGGATAATTTTTATAATAGAAGCTAATCAATCATGAGGTGATTCTATGAATTATATTAAGACTTACTTAGAAAAAATGACAAAAAACACTTTCTATACTAGTTTAGTAGAATATAGACAGTATTTAGATAAAAAATTAAGAAGTATTGAAATGTACATAAATTACTTAATCGAAAGAAAAATTTATGTAGAGAAATTAATTGATAATTTAACTTTATCATTAGAAAATAAGTATATTGATATGATAGATGAAGATTACATTTATTGTGCTCAAGAGATTGAGGATATCGAAATAGATAGAATAAAAAATGACTTAAATGAAATGGAAGCAGACTACGCTCGAATCGAATCCGATCTATCACAACAAGCAGTTGAAAGAGCAAATATCGAAACTGAGTGTGATTTAATCGAACGCATTAGTTTAGTCGCTTGAAGAAAGGTGGCGAAACATGACTCATAAATATATATCGACAGAGATGCTTATTGTTTTTACAGCATTGATGATTATTGCCAATTTTTACTATATTTTCTTTGAAAAAATTGGTTTTTTACTTGTTTTATTACTTGGTTGTATTTTAGTTTATGTAGGTTATATTTATTTTCATAAAGTACGTGGGTTACTCTCATTTTGGATAGGGGTATTGTTGATTGCATTTACGCTGCTGTCTAATAAATACACGATTATAATCTTGTTTGTATTTTTAATAGTACTTATTGTGAGATACATTATATATAGATTTAGACCTTTAAAAATAACCGCTACTGAAGAAGAGGTCGATACGCCAGACTTTATAAAGCAAAAATGGTTTGGTGAACAACGTACGCCTGTATATGTATATAAATGGGAAGACATACAGGTACAACATGGTATTGGAGACATCCATATCGATATGTCGAAAGCAGCAAATATTAAAGAGAATAATACTCTAGTTATCCGTCATATTATTGGGAAAGTACAAATTATCGTCCCATTGAACTACAATATAATCTTGCATTTCACGACACTATATGGCAATGCCTATGTAAATGAGACATCTTATAAAGTCGAGAACAATAATATCAAAATTATTGAGGAAACTAAAGAGGATAACTATGCTGTGAACATTTATGTTTCGTCCTTCTTAGGTGATGTTGAGGTGATTTATAAATGAATCACTATATTAGAGCAATAGGTTCAATGTTGATATTAGTTTATAGTACATTTTTTGCCATATTTTTTATTGATAAAGTATTTGTTAACATCATGTACTTTCAAGGTATGTTTTATACGCAAATATTTGGTATACCCGTCTTATTATTTTTAAATCTAATGGTTATTTTACTCTGTATTATTGTAGGTTCTGTATTAGCTTATAAAATAAACCAGCAAAACCATTGGTTAAAAGACCAAATAGAAAGGTCAATAGAAGGGCAAACTGTAGGTATAAATGATCAAAATATAGAATTGTATAACGAAACCATTGAGTTATATCAAACGTTAGTCCCTTTAAATCAAGAAGTACATAAATTAAGGATGAAAACGCAAAATTTAACAAATGAATCATATAATATTAATGATGTAAAAGTGAAAAAAATTATTGAAGATGAACGACAAAGGTTAGCACGCGAACTACATGATTCGGTGAGTCAACAGTTGTTCGCAGCTAGCATGATGTTATCAGCGATAAAAGAAACAAAATTAGAAGCACCATTAGATCAACAAATTCCAGTACTAGAAAAAATGATACAAGATTCTCAGCTAGAGATGAGAGCTTTATTATTACATTTAAGACCTTTAGGCTTGAAAGATAAATCACTTGGTGAAGGTATTAAAGATTTGGTTGTAGATTTACAGAAAAAAGTACCGATGAAAGTTATACATGATATAGAAGAATTTAAAGTACCTAAAGGTATCGAAGATCATTTGTTTAGAATCACACAAGAAGCTATATCGAATACGTTAAGGCATTCGAAAGGAACTAAAGTGACTATAGAGTTATTCAATAGAGATGATTATTTATTATTGAGAATACAAGATAATGGTAAAGGCTTTAATGTAGATGATAAAGTAGAACAAAGTTATGGCTTGAAAAATATGCGTGAACGTGCACTTGAGATTGGTGCAACGTTTCATATTGTGTCATTACCTGACGCAGGTACCAGAATTGAAGTTAAAGCCCCATTAAATAAGGAGGATTCATATGCCGATTAAAGTTTTATTTGTGGATGACCATGAAATGGTCCGAATTGGAATATCTAGCTATTTATCAACACAACCAGATATTGATGTTGTAGGAGAAGGGAAATCCGGAAAGGAAGCAATTGAAAAGGCACACCAATTGAATCCAGATTTAATATTAATGGATTTACTAATGGATGATATGGACGGTGTTGAAGCAACTGAACAAGTTAAAAAAGATTTACCTCATATGAAGGTAGTCATGCTTACGAGTTATATAGAAGATAACGAAGTATACCGTGCGCTTGATTCTGGTGTAGATAGTTACATTTTAAAAACAACGAGCGCTAGTGATATTGCAGAAGCAATAAGAAAAACCTATAATAATGAATCGGTTTTTGAAGCAGAAGTTTTAGTTAAGATGAGAAATAGGATGAAACAACGTGCAGAATTATATGAAATGTTAACAGAGCGTGAGATGGAAATCTTATTATTAATTGCAAAAGGCTACTCAAACCAAGAAATAGCAAGCGCCTCACATATTACAATTAAAACCGTTAAAACACATGTAAGTAATATTTTGAGTAAATTAGAAGTACAAGATAGAACACAAGCTGTTATTTACGCTTTTCAACACAACTTAATTCAATAAGTTACAAAGTATTTAATAAATAAAGGCTAAAACAGAAACGTAATCATTTAATACGTTGTGTTTTAGCCTTTATTTTTATATAAAGAGGAGCCAAGTCAGTCATAATCAGTGTATTAAGTTAGTAGGACTTGTGCCTAAACTACAGCTCAAGTAATCACTTTATAACTATTAAGCTAGTCATTTTTTGCGGATAAGAGCGACGAAAAATTTTTATAAATTGGATTTTTATCTCGCTACCATAACTAAAGGTATTATATTGTTGTTAAAATTTATTGATTATTTTCTTTGCTATTATTAGAATCAGTAGCTAAATTTACATCTTCTGAATTAGATTCTTGTCGTTCAGATGATGTATGATTTTGTTTGATTTCCTCAAAAGTTTGTTCTTCAGGTGTCTTACCAACAACAACTTTTCTTTGATGAAAAATAGCATTGATTTCAGCACCTATAATGATAATAAAACCAGTGATATATAACCAAAGCATCAATATAATAATACCAGCGATACTACCGTACGTTTTAGAATAATTGGAAAAATTAGATATATATATACCAAATAAGTATGAACCAGCTAAGAAAACGATAGTTGCAAAGATAGCGCCAGGTATGACAGACATTAACTTAATTTTAACATTTGGTGCTAAGGTATATAAGACCATGAATGCAATCAAAACTACAATTACTGGAAGTACATAACGTATCGTGTCAAATATCCATTTCACTTGTTCGCCTAGACCGAGTGGGCCGAATAATAAATCGCCAATTTGTTGACCGAATGTCGGTAATACCAGTGCTACTGGCATAACAATTATCATAGCTAATGTAAACAAAACACTAAATAATTTTGAAACAACAAAATTTCTACTATCTTCAACATCGTAGGCAACGTTAAATGAATTCATTAATGCAGTCATTCCATTAGATGCTGACCACAATGCTAAGATTAAACCTACAGATAAAATACTACCACTAGCATTACTCATGATATCGCCGATGATATCAGCTACCTGTGAAGCATAAGTAGGTGGCACATGATCTTTAATCATATCTCTAATAGTAGATTGTTTTACACCAACTACAGGAACTATTGATAGTAAAAATAATAGCATAGGGAATAGGGATAACATGAAGTAATAAGACAGTTGGGCTGATAAACCAGATGCGTCATCTTTTCCTATTCTATATACCAAATAAGAGAAAAAATTAGAATCTTTGGTATATTTTGCTGGTTTGTTAATACGTGATACAAAGAACGCTTGATTGTCCTTTTTGGGTGATTTTGATTTGAATTCGTCAGGTGTAATATATGTACGATCACGTTTAATCTGTTCACCATTATTTTCGTTTGAGTCCTTCTTTTCCATCTCTTTAGCAGAATTTAAAAAGTTAGAATTAGTTTTTTCTTTTTTAGACATATCAAAACTCCTTATGTATTTATATTTTTAATATACTTTAAAATGATAATAAGGTAAATATGTGTTGCAATATTCTTACTGTAAAAATGAAATGAATAATTCTAGATAATATTGTAAATTATAAAATAATATAAAAAGGAGCGAGACAGAAATCAAAATTTTAATCTGATTTCATGTTTCGCCCCGAGTTAGAGTGATTGATATCTAAAAAAATAAAATGACTAATACTTAGTATTTAAATATCAATTATTACTGTGTATGGAATTACTATAGAATTACAAACTTGCAATTTTAGTTTGTTAATGATAATAAATAACATACAATGTAATACCTCATGTTTATTTCAGAAACTGCATTAGCTGTTTAAACGATTGTTTTTACGTTCGACAAATGTGTTTTTAGCTTCTTTTATTGAGCGTTCCAATTCAGGATTATTGCGTCTGATTTCTTCAACAACATCTTTCCAATAAAATACTTCATCTTTTATATTATTAAGTGCAGATGGTTTTTGAGGACGGTTGCCTTCTTTTCTATCTTTAATAGACTGCTTTAAAGACTGTCTTGTTGATTTGTCTGCTAATGTTGCTGCACCTCCGATGATGGCACCTATTAATATTCCTGGAATTAATTTGTTTTGCATTATATTTTACCCCTCTCTTAAGTTTGCATCTTTAATTATAAAATTAATTAAATTATCACAAGATGATTGTACCATTTTATAAACACCTTCGAAATTATTTGTATAATAAGGGTCTGGCACATCAGTTTCGTCCATATCACTAAAGTCTAACAATTTGTATAATTGACCTTTAATGTTTGGATTGATTTGTTTAATGTTATCTACGTTACTTTGATCCATTGCAATGATATAGTCAAAGTCATCATTAGGCTGAAACAATTCGCTAATCATACCATTGAATGGTATGTTATGCGAGTTTAGAATTGCTTGAGTCCCTTCATGAGGAGGTTCTCCTAAATTCCATTTCCCTGTACCTTTAGAGGATACATTGATATCTTGAATGTTTCTATCTAGTAATTTTTGTCGCATAATGGCTTCTGCCATAGGCGAGCGACATATGTTACCTAGACACACGAATGCTACAGTTGTCATATGAGTACCTCCAAATTTATATAATCCTCATTCCCATTTTAAAGCTTTTTTAATCATTTCTAAAGGGGGAATTATGATAAAAGTTTTACAAGGTAATTAAATTTGATAAAATGAGAAAAAAAGAGGTGAATAATTTGGCAAATAATAATGAGCAAATGATAGACGAAATAAGAGGACGCTTAAATCTTGTGAATCAAAGCGTGATTGATCCAGAAAAGTTTAAAACAGCGAATGAGCAAGAAATTCGTGAAATTTACGATTATGTTACATCAAAGGCGTCATTTACGCCAAGTGAAGCATCAGCTATTGCAGAGGCACTTGGTCAGATTCGTCAATAGAAATGGAGTGAGTACATATGACTCAATTACAAGATAAACTTAAACAATATGCCGAACTTTTAGTAGGTGTAGGTATGAATGTTCAAAAAGATCAACCAGTATTTATTCGTTCGAGCGTTGATGCATTGGAGTTAACACATTACATAGTAGAAGCTGCTTATCAACGCGGTGCCTCTGACGTTAAAGTCGAATATAGTGATGATAGATTGTCACGCTTGAAATTTGAGTATGAGACAGTAGAACATTTTGAGAAAAATGAAGTTAAATCATACGAAGTTGAACAACGCATGGATTATGTTAAAAGAGGTGCAGCGAATCTTGCGTTAATTACTAAAGATCCTGATTTATTAAGTGGTATAGATGGAGATAAATTATCCGCATTTCAACGAGAATATTCAATGGCATATAAAGGATATATGGAAGCGAGTCAAAAAAATCAATTTCCTTGGTGTGTAGCAGCATTTCCATCTAAAGCATGGGCAAAACGTGTCTATCCAGAACTATCTGAAACAGACGCATACTGTAAATTTATT
Organism: Staphylococcus sp. KG4-3; assembly: GCF_033597815.2. NCBI lineage: Bacteria > Bacillati > Bacillota > Bacilli > Caryophanales > Staphylococcaceae > Staphylococcus > Staphylococcus halotolerans. The sequence continues at coordinate 1,888,430 of NZ_CP166245.1, read as the reverse complement.
GATGAAGTGCTAGATATTGTGCGTGTAGATGGTAATGATCCAGTTACGAATTGGCAAAAACACGTAGACAATTTAAGTCAACATGCTAAAAGGTTGCAACTTAAAAACTATAAAGCTTTTCATTATGTGTCAGAAGGTACAGATTTAGAGATTGGTTTACCTGAAGGGCATATTTGGGAAGACGCTACGAGTTATACAAGTGAAGGACAAGCTTTTGTAGCTAACATTCCTACAGAAGAAGTTTTCACTGCACCACATCGATTGAAAGTTAATGGCTATGTTACGAATAAATTGCCTTTAAGTCATAATGGCAATATTATTGATAATTTCACGTTAACATTTAAAGATGGCGCTGTAGTTGACTTTAAAGCTGAAAAAGGCGAGTCAGTATTACGCGACTTATTAAATACTGATGAAGGTGCAAAACGTTTAGGAGAAGTAGCGCTTGTACCTGATGATTCACCGATTTCAAACAGAAATACGATTTATTATAATACATTATTTGATGAAAATGCTTCATGTCATATTGCTTTAGGTGCGGCATATGCTTTCAATATTGAAGGCGGTACAGAAATGACAACAGATGAAAAAATAGAACACGGACTTAATGACTCATTGGTGCATGTCGATTTTATGATTGGTAGTCGTGATTTAACTATTTATGGTATTACACAAAATGGTGAAAAAGAACTAGTGTTTGAACAGGGAAATTGGGCAAAATAAGATATAACGGTTAATAAATAAATTTACAGTGTTTTGATGTCATTTCAGAACACTGATTTTTATTAGTTCAAAGCAAAGGAATGGATTATATTATGGGAAATGTAAAGCGTAAGTCAATGTCAGAATCAAGAAGTATTAAGGAACGACAAGTATTTCCGCAAGATACAAACCATTTGCATACAATGTTTGGAGGCATGTTGATGGCAAATGTGGACGAAATTTCTGCAATAACAGCAACGAAACATAGTAATTCTCAAGTAGTAACAGCTTCAACAGATTCTGTCGATTTTTTAAAACCGATTAAGACTGGTGATATTGTGTCCTATGAAGCTATGGTGTCATATGCAGGACAATCATCTATGGAGGTTTGTGTACAAATCATTATAGAAGATATTATAAGAAATGAGCGTCATTTAGCAGCGTTAAGTTTCTTAACTTTTGTTGCACTAGATGCGGATGGTAAACCACAAGAAGTACCTCAAGTTTATCCAGAGACACAAACTGAAATGTGGTTTCATGACACGGCGCTTGCACGAGTGAAACGTAGAAAAGAACGTAGAAATGAAAGTAAAGAAACCATAGCTTTTTTAGCAAATGCTCAAAATATGAAATAGTGATTGGCACAACGAAATCTAATATAATGATAAAAAAGCGGCTAGGACCTTTAATGGTCCTAGCCGCTTTTTTTATCATATTAGTATAACTCGAGTTTCGTCCTATTTTTATAATTGAATTAAAACAATTACGATACATATGATTAGTATTTAAAGCATTGTATGTAATGAGTGCATATCTTTTTCTTTTTCTTTAAAATCAGTGTTTGGATAATACATGTTTTTTACAAGAACATTAGGACCAAGACAACTAAATGATGAACAATGACAATTGAGAGATTGTGCGAGTGAAGAGTTTAACCAATGGTTAAATACATCGGGTAATTTATCATTTTTAATATTTGAAATAGTGCCGTTTTCGTCTCCAAAATCTGTGACAATTACATTACCTGTAAACACATTAACATTTAATCTGTTTCTACCATCCGGGTCATTGCGCATTGTGACATTTGGCGTATCGCGCAAACGTTGAAGTAACGCTTGGTCATTTTCGTCATTAATACATGGATAAATTGGTAGCGTACCAAATAGCATCCATAAGTCTGGATCACGTAAATCTAAAAGATGATGTATCGCTGCTTTCATGTCTTTAAGTGATAATACATCCAATTGACTCGCAAAATCTGCAGGATACATCGGATGAATTTCATGTCGTTGACATTTCATATCATTAACGATTTCTTTATGAATCTTTTCAAGATATGGTACAGTACTTTGATTTAACATAGTTTCAGCTGAAACAAACATACCTTGATCAGAAAGAGTGCTAGAATTTGTAAGCATCTGATCATATAATTTAAGTTTTGCTTTTAAAGGCGGTTGCTTATCCATGGCTCCGAAACCAACGTCTGTAAATTCATCGATGGTACCCCAATTGTGGGAAATGTGCATAACATCTATATATTCAGCGATATCTAAATAGCGATCTAATGGTAATGTAAGATTTGAATTCATTTGCGTGTAAATACCACGGTCATAAGCGTATTTTAATAATGGTTTAACGACATTTTTAATAGATTTCTTAGAAAACATAGGTTCTCCACCGGTAATTGACATTGTTTTAAGATCTGGTATTTCATCCAAACGACGATAAATTAAGTCCATAGGCAGTGGATCAGGATCGGCTGTTTGCAATGTATAACCAACAGCACAGTGACTACAACGCATATTACATAAATTGGTCGTAGTAAACTCTATATTACTTAACGTTAAACGCTTGTGTTCTTGCATGTCATTGTAAGCTTCCCAAGGGTCATTGTTTAGTGAAATTGGTTTTTTTGACTTAGTAGTGTGTAGATTTAGCATAAATTAAACTTCCTTTTTATTAACTTTGTACTTAGGATAATTGAAAATAAATGAATTTTAGTAATTGCATCATAGCATAATAAATAAATGAATTTAGTGAGTAGTAATGTGATTTATAAAATAATGTATGTATGATTTTTTGAGGTATGGAAACATAAAACAAATCAAACATTCAATTTAATATTATTAAGACTATACCAAAATTTGTCAAATCCATGTTAGGATATAACTATCATAAAAAAAGGAGTCATTTTTAAAAATGGATGAAAATCAAACGATTGATCAAATAAAGGCTAGATTAGAAAAATTTATCGATGACATTGACCATGTTAATCCAGATGAAGTCAAAGTGGAAGATATTGATGAGTGGATTGGCTTACTCGATCAACTAGAAGAAAAAGTTAAAACTGTTTCAAGCACTTCTAACTCAAACAACGCATAAGTAAATGAAAATAAGAAACTATGTTTAAATCCTAGTTATTTAGTCTATATAGTATGTAGAACTTAAATAGAGAAAGGTGATTATACATGGCGAAAAAAGTAGCAATCATAGTAACGAATGAATTTGAAGATAGCGAATTAACAAGTCCTAAAGAAGCAATTGAAGAAGCAGGACATGAAACAGTTGTAATTGGCGATGAAGCAAATAGTGAAGTAGTCGGTAAACACGGTGAAAAAGTTACAGTAGATTTGAGTATTGCAGATGCTAATCCTGAAGATTATGATGGATTATTAATTCCTGGTGGATTTTCACCTGATCACTTGCGTGGAGATTCTGAAGGTAGATATGGCACATTTGCGAAATACTTTACTAAAAATGATGTTCCAACCTTTGCAATTTGCCACGGACCACAAATTCTAATAGATACTGATGACTTAAATGGTCGTACACTAACTGCAGTATTAAACGTCCGTAAAGATTTGGCTAATGCCGGAGCACAAGTTGTCGACGAATCTGTAGTGGTAGATAAAAATATCGTTACAAGTCGTACACCAGATGATTTAGATGATTTTAATAGAGAGATTGTGAATCAACTTAACGACTAAGAGTAACACTAATTAAATAAAATAGTGGTTTAATTTTCCATTACTGGAAAAACATATGATAACGCATATTAATAAGTGATATTTTTTAATTTATCATGAAATAATATGTAAGTGTCTCTGTTTTTCCAGTTTTTTTATGGAAATGTAAGTTATTTTATGTGGCTTAGTTATAATGTAAAACTTCATGTTGAGTATGGCATACACCCTTGGACTGATTTTTACAATTAGCTCTAGATAAACATTTAAACTATTGATAAACTCACTTATAATGATATGAGAGCAACATAAAGGAGCTACCGCATGAAAAGAAGCGATCGATATAAAGAAAATAAACAATATAAAGCAAAAGGTTCGAATATACCGCACCACAATACTTACTCACAACCTGTTAGTAAGCCAAAGAAAAAGAAAAAAGGCATCGGGTTGTTATTTAAACTATTAATGCCAATTATTCTCATAATAGGGGTTTTTATAGGTGCAATGTATGCTCTGTCTTTACGAGCAGATGTTGATGAATTAAAAACAATTGAAGACAAAGAAAGCTTTGTTTCTGCTTCAAATATGCCTGATTATACAAAAGGCGCATTTATTGCTATGGAAGATGAACGATTTTATAAGCATCATGGATTTGATTTCAAAGGAACTTCAAGGGCACTTTTTTCAACACTAAGCGATAAAAGTGTTCAAGGTGGAAGTACCATCACCCAACAAGTAGTGAAAAATTATTACTACGATAATGAACAGTCTTTTACTAGGAAAGTCAAAGAATTATTTGTCGCTCATAGAGTAGAAAAAAATTATGATAAAAATGAAGTGTTAAGTTTTTATATGAATAATATATATTTTGGTAGCAATCAGTATACTGTAGAATCTGCAGCGAATCATTATTTTGGGGTAACAACAGATAAGAACAACCCTAATTTACCACAAATATCAGTTTTACAAAGCGCGATCTTAGCAAGTAAAATTAATGCACCAAGTGTGTATGACATAAATGATATGTCAGGGAATTTTATTAATCGAGTTAAAACAGATTTGGAAAAAATGAAGCAACAAGATTATATAACAAATGAACAATATGAAAATGCTATACAAGAATTAGGTGTTTAACTAAATAAAGCAGCAATATGATAACTAGTACCAAAAGGATATCATATTGCTGCTTTTCTATATTTTGGAGAAAGTATATGCAAACTGATTTATGTTGTTCGTACTAATATTCGTTTGAATTTATGATATATTCATAAAATTTTTTACGTTATTAATGTTATAATTTAGTAATACATATTATGAATTAAAATTAATTTTAAATATGCTAGACACTATAATTCCATTAATAAACAATATAAGTTATCCTAATAAGTGGAGTGAGGATTATGCCTAAAATTACTAAAATAGAAGTTCAGAAAAAGAATAAAGAGCGCTTTAATTTATATTTAGATGGCGAATTTGAAATGGGTATAGATATGGACACGTATATTCATTTCAATTTAAAAAAAGGCCAAATTGTCGAAGCGCAAGATATGGAAAAAATTCAAAATTATGATCAATATAGACAAGCTGTAAATACAGCGATTCAATATATATCTTATCGGAAAAGAACAGATCATGAAGTTATACAACATTTACAAAAAAAAGAAGTTTCAGAATCTGTAATAGCAAAGGTAATAGAATACTGTCATGATCAACGTTTGATTGACCATAACGATTACGCTAATAGCTTAAAAAACACTATGATTTTAACTACTGACAAAGGTCCAGGTATATTCAAAGAAAAATTACGTGAAGCTGGTGTCGAGCAAATTATCATAGATGATTATGTAGACAAATATGAAGCAGAACAACCATTAGAAGCGGTTGTTAAAGTAGCGAATAAGATTTTAAAGCAAAAAAAAGGTCCAATAGTAAAGAGAAAAGAAAAATTAACTCAGTCATTAATGCAAAAAGGATACTCATTTGAAAAAATTAAAGAAGTTATAGATGAATTGGATTTTTCTCAGCCAGAAGAAGAATTAGATGGTTTATTACAACAAGAATTAGAGAAAGTATATAACAAACAGTCTAGAAAATATTCGGGCAGAAAATTGATTAATAAAACGATTGAAGGTCTCATGAGAAAAGGCTATAAATATGATAAAATTAAAGGTAAATTAGAAGAGAGTGGTATTGTCGATGGAACAGAAGAAATTGAGTGAAATGAGTGAAATAGAATTACGTCACGAAATTCAAGGTTACAAAGAAAAAATGAGAAAAGCAGAAATGAATGGTATTTTAAATGAATATGATGTCTATCAAAGTAAAGTTATAATTGCAGAAAGCTACTTAGTTGATAGAACAAAAATTGAACTAGGAAAAATATACAAATTAAATGATGGTACAGGAAACTATTTTAAAGTTGAAAGATTAAAAGGTGTATTTGCATGGGGCTTTAGAATTAAAAGTGCAGAACCTGAAGAAGGTTTACCTATTGCATTATTAAAATTATAGAAGGATGAAGATAGGATGGGTAGTTCAATTATATTAAAGTTACTGAATGTAACGCATTATTATAGAAATAGAAAATCCAAAAAATGGTATCAACCCTTTGGTTATGATGCAGAAGATATAGAATTGAATAATATTAACCTACATATCTATCAAGGTGAAGCCTTAGGTATAATTGGTGAAATCGATTCCTCTAAATCATTGATAGGTCGTTTGTTGAGTGGTGAAATCAAACCAGATAAGGGTAAAGTTGTGAGAAAAACAGATATGTTTTTCGCGGATATCGAAGATAAATCGTTGTTATCTTTATCGGTAAGTGATTATGTAAAAAATGCAATTACATTATTCCAATACAACACTTCTGAACATAAAGTAGAACAAATAATAAAGTTTTCACATCTTCATGATGTAACAAATGCACCAATTAACTCTCTAACCGATCAACAGTATGCTCAATTGCAATTTACGTTAGCTAGAACGTCTAAAGCTAGCATTATTATCATGAATCAAATCTTACATAATTTGGATGAAAGTTATTTTGAAAAAGCAATTGAATTAACAGATGAATACATAAATAATAACTTAACAATAGTTATGATAGATGATGATATAAATCGTATTTCAAGAGCTAGTAATTATTTAGCATGGATTTCTCACGGACAATTAAGAATGGAAGGTTCAATCAAACAAGTATTGCCTATGTTTAAAGAACATGAAAAGGATAGACAATCATTAAAGAGTGAAGAAGAGAAAGATAATTTTGATGTGGACTGGAAAAAAAGTAGAACAAGAATTCCAGAATTGACTTACAATTTTAGAAGAATTGAACGTTATAAACATGCGAAGCCACCTGTTGCATTGGTTCGTTTTTGGACTTTGTTTACGGTTTTCTTTATGGGTCTGTTATTTATGGCATTATTGATGTTTAATGATTTAGGTAAACTTGAGATTGGTGAAAATCAAGACCAGGCTTCTATTCAAAATCAACAGAAAAATCCATATGAAGAGAAATTGGCGTATGGCATTGTATTAAATGATGCTGTTAATTTAGAGAACATGAAAAATGGTAAGAAAATGAATGCAGATCAATATTCATTCGTCACTATCACTGGTGAAAATTCTAAAAACTACCGTGTTGTTGTAGATAATACCAATTATAAAATTGCCAAAAATAAATTACGCTATTTTGACCCAGCGGGATTATTTGAAGAGCATAGCTTGAAATCATTATCACCGTATATGCATACAAATTATAGTAATTACAATGAGTTTTTTAACAGTCATTTGCATAAAAAGCATAATAAAGTAACAGACTCACTTGTACCTGAAAACGGGAAAGATAATCGCTTTAATGTACCAATTGTACAACAACCAATTGCTATGATTTTTGACGATCAAAATAAATTAACTGGTTTCACTTTCCCTATTAAAGATAAAAAAGAATTGAAAGATAAATTTGATATTGAAAATAATTTCTGGATTACTAAATCAGGCGATGGTTTTTTCATGGCAGATTTAAAGAATAATAAATGGATTTATATTGAATTGTAGGTGTAAAAGATGATTGATAGTATGATTAGCTATTTTAAAAATACGCCATATTTAATGAAACATGCATATCATCGTTTGAAGTCAAAGTGGATGTGGTTAGTAATACCGTTTATGGTAAGCATTGCTATGTTACTTATAATGATGTTGATATTTCATTTAAGTGGTACTGAAGAAATTAAGCAAGCACGTGGTTATTTTAGATTATCTTCATTAGTCTGTTTTGTGTTTATTTGGGTTGCGATATACCAAAGCTATAACACATTTAAAGACGATTATTTTATAGTGAAATTATTTAATTTAAACCCTATTTACCAAAATGTTCTTATTGCGATTGTTACAAGTATAACTATGTTTATTACACTCATAATTATTATCTTAGCAACGCCTGTTAATATTGAAAGTTCTATTTATTCGGCATTATTTTATGTTGTTATGACTATGCTGTTTATAGTAGTTATATCTACTCTTTTAGGTTTAATTTCAATCATACAAAGTAAAGTTGATATCATATTCTATGTTGTTACATTCATTATGTTCTTTACTGTACCAATTATTTTTATTCCTAATAGTGACACCTCTATATGGTCGCATATTTTAATGTTGAACCCTTTGTTCTATTTGGTTGAAGGTATTTCACAATCTGTAGTGTTAGGCGCATTGAGTTTGAATAATATTCCATATCATTTATATTTTGTTTTGTTTTTAGCAATTATGTGTGTATTTATCTATGCATTGTATAGAATAATAGCATATAAAAAATATGTTTACGCGGAATCACTTTCAAATAAGGAAGAGACAACACAAGAAAATCAACAAAATGAAGAAGAACAACATACACCAGAATATTAAATGTATAACCTTAATAGTATGAAAAATTCAAATTATAAATGATTTCTAATTTAAAGTATTATTTTCGTTGTTTTAAAAATAATATTTGTAAATGAAACAGAAAACTGGAGGCAACCGTTAAAAAATAACGTGTGCCTCCAGTTTTATTAATGAAATATTGATTTTTACTTTGCAAATAATTTACGTTGTAATTTATCTTCGCTAAATACCCAACCAATGTATGAATGGTCTATCTGCATATTTTTATCTAAGTGAGCAATAGCAACAAAAGAATAGTGACCATTTTTTAAATAGCGTAAATCAACTAGCCTTATTTCAGTAGTACCATCCTCTAATTTTTTGGCTTGCCAACGATAAATAGAGGAAAAATTAAGGAAAGTTCTTATGTTTTTATCATTTTTTACATATTGCATTAAATCATCATTAGGAAATGACTGCCGTTTACCTTTATCACTGAAGACTATATTACGTCCATAACTTCTTCCTACATAATCGTGTTTTTCAGTTTGAATAGCAACGCGCCATTGCATAAAACGAATAGTTGGTGCTACAAAAACTTTTACAGGATTATGTTCTTGCTTGATTTGTTTCAATGCTTGTTGTTTAATTATCGCTTGCATTCTAAAACGTATCATATAATATACTACAAGAATAGCGATGATAGGGAAGAAAGCGACATATGGATGGATACCAATTAGCCAAAATAATATTCCTACGCACCATAATATGAAAATAATAGGATCAAAAGTATTGATTACGCTTAACTGAATCCATTTATTAGTAATGGGTCTAAGGGCTTGCGTACCATAAGAATTGAAGATATCAACAAATACATGAAGAAATACAGCAAGTTGAGCCCATAACCAAACATGTGTGGTATCTACATTTTTAAAAAATGTGAAAATGAAAAGTGTGATTAATAAAGGCCATAGAATTGTAAAAGGTATTGAATGTGTTATCCCTCTATGATTGGATATATAAGTAGCATTATCTTTTAATTTAAAAACCGTGTCACCATCAGGTATTAATGAACCAACTACTAACGTTGTAGCTGTTGCTGCAAAAGAACCAGCCATAGCTGGGTCTTGGGTAGCTAATGCAGTGAGTCCGATACCCATGACTATATGTGTTCCTGTATCCATAAGTATTCACTCTTTTCATGTCAATATTATATTCATTATAATCGAATATGCATAATTTTAAAAATAACATACTATGTTAATCATAAAAAACTTTTACTAAACTAAAGAAAGAGATGTGGAAAATGTTTAATGAACAGAAATTTAAAAACAATCTTGTAACATGGTTTGAAACCAATCAACGTGAAATGCCATGGAGAGAAACTTCAAATCCTTATTATATCTGGTTAAGTGAAGTCATGTTGCAACAAACACAAGTAAAAACAGTTATAGATTATTATCATAGATTTATTAACCGTTTTCCTACAATTGAAGATTTAAGTAATGCAGAAGAAGATGAAGTGCTAAAGTATTGGGAAGGTTTAGGTTATTATAGTAGAGCGAGAAATTTTCATACTGCAATTAAAGACGTCCATGAAAACTATCGTGGACAAGTGCCTAATTCACCAGAAGTATTTGGTGAATTGAAGGGCGTGGGACCGTATACACAAGCCGCAGTGATGAGTATTGCATTTAATTTACCTTTAGCAACTGTAGACGGTAATGTCTTTAGAGTATGGTCAAGGTTAAATAATGATACTAAAGATATTAAATTGCAATCAACAAGAAAAGCATATGAAAAAGAATTACAACCATATGTTGAACAAGATTCTGGTACATTTAATCAGGCTATGATGGAATTAGGAGCTTTAGTTTGCACCCCTAAAAATCCACTGTGTTTATTTTGTCCTGTACAAGAGAATTGTGAAGCATTTGAAAAAGGGACTGTCGAGGACTTGCCTGTAAAAACAACAAAAATTAAAAAGAAACATGTAAAGCAACATGTATACATTGTTAGAAATGAAGATGATCAATTACTAATAGAAAAAAGAATGCAGAAATTGTTAAATAATATGTGGGAATTTCCAATGTATGAGGCGGATGAAGCAGAAAATATTAATACGAAACTAAATACAAATCTTCAATTTTCCCAAGCGCCTATTTATAAATTGAAACATCAATTTACTCATATTACATGGGATATTGAAGTATACTTAGCGGATAAAGTAATTAATAAAATGGATGTTAATTTACCTGAAAATATGACATGGATGCACGTTAATGAGAAAGAAATGTTTAATTTTCCTGTGAGTATGTCGAAAATATTTAAATTCATTTCAACACATGGTTAGACTCGTTGTTGAATCCATACTTATGTTATAATTTATATTGTGAAATTAAGAAAAGGTGGTGTGGAGCATGGTAAAAGAATCCATACCTAAAGAAGGTCAGACAATTAAGATTCAAAGTTATAAACATGATGGTAATATACATCGTGTTTGGTCTGAAACTACTATATTAAAAGGTACGGAACATGTTGTAATTGGTGGAAATGATCATACGCTTGTTACTGAAAGTGATAGTCGCACATGGATAACTAGAGAACCAGCAATTGTTTATTTCCATTCTGAATATTGGTTTAATGTTATATGTATGTTTAGAGAAGATGGTGTGTATTATTATTGTAACTTGTCATCACCGTTTGTTTGTGATGAAGAGGCGTTAAAATACATTGACTATGATTTAGATATTAAAGTTTATCCAAACGGTAAGTATCATTTATTAGATGAAGATGAGTATGAACAGCATATGAGACAAATGAATTATTCTTCAGATATCGATGTGATTTTAAGACGTAATGTTGATATTTTACAACAATGGATTGAACAGAAGAAAGGTCCGTTTGCTCCCGATTTTATAAAAGTTTGGCGTGAACGATATAAAAAAATTAGAAATTATTAAGCACATTTAATGTTTTTAATTACATTATCATTTATAGTGATATGCGTATGAGCTATTTAGGCATGGCAAAACATGTTTGATATAAATAATCGTATGCGCGCGAATGAAATGATAAACAAACTAAGATAACGCGTTTACTACAGCCTCGTTGATAGCTCAACGTAGGCTGTTTCATTTGCTATCAAGTTTGGGGGAGGAATGAAATATATGATTCGTAGATATTTACAATTTGTAAAACCATATAAATGGCGAATCATTGCTACGATACTTGTTGGTATTTTAAAATTTGGGATTCCGATGTTGATTCCATTATTAATAAAATACGTTATTGACGATATTATTAATAATAATTCAATTTCGGTAGAAGAGAAATTTACAAGATTAGCTATTGCTTTGGGCATTGCAGTATTTATTTTTGTAATTGTACGACCACCAATTGAATTTTTAAGACAATATTTAGCACAGTGGACAAGCAATAAGATTTTATATGATATACGCAGAAGACTTTATAACCATTTACAAGCATTAAGTGCTAGATTTTATGCAAATAACCAAGCAGGACAGGTTATATCTAGAGTAATCAATGATGTCGAGCAAACAAAAGATTTTATTTTAACAGGATTGATGAATATTTGGTTGGACTGTATCACCATTGTGATTGCACTTTCCATTATGTTTTTCTTAGATGTTAAATTAACACTAGCAGCACTTGTGATTTTCCCGGTGTATATACTAACTGTTTACTTTTTCTTCGGTCGTTTAAGAAGTTTAACTAGAAAGAGATCACAAGCATTAGCGGAAGTTCAAGGTTTTTTACATGAGCGTGTACAAGGTATGTCTGTTATTAAAAGTTTTGCCATTGAAGACAATGAAGCGCAAAATTTTGATAAACATAACCGTAATTTCTTGCAAAGAGCATTTAATCATACACGTTGGAATGCTTACTCCTTCTCAGCGATTAATACAGTAACTGATATAGGGCCGTTAATTGTTATTGGCTCAGGTGCATTTTTAGCTATCAATGGCTCAATAACTGTTGGGACATTGGCTGCATTTGTCGGCTATTTAGAGCAATTATTTGGTCCGTTACGTAGACTTGTATCTTCATTTACAACATTGACACAAAGTTTTGCTTCAATGGACCGTGTTTTCCAATTAATGGATGAAGGTTATGACATTAAAAATAAAAAAGGCGCATTACCAATTGAAATTAATAAAGGTCATATAGAGTTAAATGATGTAAGTTTTAAATATAACTCAGAAGAGTCAACAATTTTAAATAATATAAATTTAGAAATTAATCAAGGTGAAACTGTGGCATTTGTTGGTATGAGTGGTGGAGGAAAATCTACTTTAATCAATCTGATTCCAAGATTTTATGATGTAACAGATGGTGAAATAAAAATTGATGGAACCAACATCAAATCATATTTAACTGGAAGTTTAAGAAATCAAATAGGTTTAGTCCAACAAGATAACATCTTGTTTTCAGATACAATAAAAGAGAATATCTTATTAGGTCGTCCTGATGCCACAGATGAAGAAGTAATAAAAGCTGCCAAAATGGCAAACGCTCATGACTTTATCATGGAATTATCTGAAGGCTATGATACAGAAGTTGGAGAAAGAGGCGTAAAACTTTCCGGAGGGCAGAAGCAACGCGTATCTATCGCTCGTATTTTCTTAAACAACCCACCTATTATTATTTTAGATGAAGCTACAAGTGCATTAGATTTAGAGAGTGAATCTATTATACAGGATGCATTAAATATTTTAAGTGAAAATCGTACGACATTGATAGTGGCACATAGACTTTCAACTATTACGCATGCTGATAAAATTGTGGTAGTTGAAAACGGAGAGATTGTCGAAATAGGCACACATGAAGCGTTATTAGCTAAAAGAGGTGCTTATGAACACCTTTATAGTATACAAAATCTATAAAATGCTACTTTTCTGCTGCTGATTTAAATAAATGATATAAAAAAGCCCGAGGTTGTTGTAATAACACAACCTTGGGCTTTTTTTATAAATCGAAATCTTCATCTAAAATATCAATTTCATTATCGTTATTATGATATGAGAAGAAACTGATGCGTAATCTGTCTAAGTGTTCTAGTGTATAGCGATATTCTTCTATAGCAGATATAATTTGCATAATATTAGCATAGGAGTATACCGTTTGATATGGGTTTTTAATTATTTCTTTTTGGAAAGCATCCATAAGTTCTTTTTTCTGTGGATTCTCTATTTGACTATCAAATTGACTGACATCATATTTAGCTTTTTTAGATAGACTTATAAATATTTGTTCATGATATGCAATTAGTGTATCTAGTTCTAATTTAATTTGTAGTAATAACTCATGATTTAAATTGTGTAAATCGTTTTGATAGCGATTCATTTTTTTTAGTACCTCATATGCATGACGAGTACTGCGGACGACTTCTTTAAAAAGAATCTTTTTACGATTTTGCGCATATACTTGTTTTTTAGTAAATGGTCGTTCTTCTTCATAATAACTAAATGTTTGTTCAAGTCTCTTAATACGACCGCTTATTACACCTCTATCTTCTTTAATATGATGATATTCTGATGTATCGTTCAATACGAGTTTAAACCATACAAAAATATCAGAACATATATTCAAGGAGTTGTAATAAATTTTCGATTCAAATTTTGGTGGTAAGAATAATAGATTAACTGTTGAAGAACTAATTACACCAATCATAACTAGTGCAAATCTATAAAATGCAGAAACATAAAAATCTCCTGAGTGCTGTCCCATAATAATTAACGCTGTAACACTCGCTAATGTAGCAACATGTGCTAAATTGAAACGGAAAAGTATAGCAATTAAAAGTATGACAGTAACACCCATAATTATGACGTTATCTCCAAATACCGTAACCATTGCTACAGCAAGTAATGCGCCAACGACATTACCAAGCGCTTGGTCAGAAACAGTTTTTATAGATCGAAAAACGCTTGGTTGCATAGCAACGACTGCACTGACTCCAGCGATTGCTTTTAAACCAGCTTCATCAGGTAATAGAGAAGCGATAAACAAAGCAAGTATAATGGCTATACCTGTCTTGAGAATACGGGCTCCTAATTTCAAATGTACCGCTCCTTAATAAATGTATTTATACTTGTTATACAATGATTGGAGCTAAAATTCAAGTTTATTTCATTTGACTAAAAGCGTAATCAGCTGCTTTTAATGTTATATCTATTTCTTTTTCAGTATGTTCCGTTGTTAAGAACCAAGCTTCGAATTTAGAAGGTGCTAGGTTTATACCTTGATTTAGCATCAATTTAAAGAATTTAGCGAATGCCTCTCCGTCAGAATTTTCCGCCTGATCATAGTGGACTACAGTTTCTTCTGTAAAATAGAGTGTCAAAGCACCATATACTCTATTAACTGTCGCTGTGATATTATGCTTTTCTATTAATGAAAGAAGGCCATCTTCTAAACGTTTACCTAAGTAATCTAATTTTTCATAAACACCCTCTTGTTCTAGTACTTCTAATAACGCAATACCTGCTTTCATAGATAAAGGATTTCCAGCCATCGTACCAGCTTGATATGCAGGTCCCAATGGGGCAACTTGTTCCATGATGTCTTGTTTACCACCGTATCCACCAATTGGTAGACCGCCTCCGATAATTTTGCCAAACGCAGTTAAATCAGGATAAACATTATACAAATCTTGAGCTCCGCCAAAATGGAATCTAAACGCAGTTATCACTTCATCATATATTACTAAACTACCATTGTTATGTGATATTTCATTCACTTGTTCTAAGAAGTTGGGTTGTGGTTTCACCATACCAAAATTTCCGACAACCGGTTCAACAAGAACTGCAGCAATTTCGTCGCCCCAATAATCTATAGCTTCTTTGTAAGCGTCAATATCATTGTAAGGCACAGTAATAACCTCTTGAGCAACACTTAAAGGTACACCAGCAGAATCAGGAGAGCCTAATTGTGATGGACCGCTACCAGCAGCTACTAATACTAAATCTGAGTGTCCGTGATATTGTCCGGCAAACTTGATGATTTTTGTTCGATTGGTATAAGCACGTGCAACACGTATAGTAGTCATTACAGCTTCGGTACCAGAGTTAACAAACCTAATTTTCTCTAATGAAGGAATTGCTCCACGTAATTTCTTGGCGAATTCAATTTCTAATTCAGTAGGCGTCCCATATAACACGCCTAATGCTGCTTGTTCTTGAATCGCTTTAGTAATATGTGGGTGAGCATGCCCAGTGATAATAGGACCATATGCTTGTAAGTAATCAATATATTTGTTTCCATCTACATCATAAAGATATGCGCCTTGTCCAGAACGCATCATTACTGGTGCACCACCGCCAACTGCTTTATATGAACGTGAAGGTGAATTAACACCACCTAAAATATATTCATCAGATAATTTCTGAAGATTTTCACTTTCAGTAAATTTCATAGTTATCAACCTCTTTTTATTTAATATTTGCGACTATTATCGTATCATAAATTAAAGAATAAAAAGAAATAGGGTGAATGAAATGTTAAAAAAAGGAAGTCAGTTTCCAAAATTTGAATTAGAAAACCAGAATGGTGAGTTAATATCCAATGAAAGTATTAAAGGTAAAAAGGCCGTTCTTTATTTTTACCCGAGGGATAATACACCCACATGTACTACAGAAGCTTGTGAGTTTAGAGACAACCTTGAAATGTTCAATGAATTAAATGTAAATGTTTATGGGATTAGTGGAGATAGTAAAAAGAAACACCAAAATTTTAGTAATAAGTTAGAGTTGAATTTTGATTTATTGGTAGACGAAGATTATAAGCTTTCTGAAGAAGTTGGTGTATACCAATTGAAGAAATCTTTTGGTAAAGAGTCTATGGGTATTGTAAGAACTACTTTTGTTTTAGATGAAAATGGGATTATTATAGATGTGATTAATAAAGTTAAAGTGAAAACTCAAATAGAAGAACTAAAAGATATATTGGGGTGATTTAAAATGAAAGCTGTAAGCTTAATGAGGATGGATGATCTAGAATCCGATTTAATTGAACGCTTTCCCAATGTCGACTTTGTATTTACAAAGGGTGTTTCTAGTATCAATGCTGAAGATAAACAAACTTTAGATATATTGTTTGGTTACGATAGTGACTTAGATGCTGCATTTTTAAGTGATTGTCCAAATTTAAAATGGATAGCCTGGTACTCTACAGGTGTCAATAAACTTCCGTTAAAATTTATTGACGAAAATAATATAAAACTTACAAATGGTAAAGGTGTACATGCAAAACAGATGTCAGAGTTTATCTTTGCATATATCTTAGATGATTATAAAAAAATGAGAACTTCCTATTTAAATCAAATTAATAAGCATTATGATTCAAAAATGAGTGGTAAAAGATTAAGTGGCCAACGTATATTATTTCTAGGTACAGGCAGTATCGCACAAAATACCGCTAAAATAGCTAATACTATGAATATGGAAGTACTTGGGATAAATACAAGTGCTCATGATGTAGATGGCTTTAGTAAAACATATGCTATTAAAGATTTAAAGAAAGTTATATCTGAAGCGGATATTATTGTTAACACACTCCCCGAAACAAATGAAACAATACATCTACTCACAAAAAATCATTTTGAATTGATGAAAAACGAAGCATTATTTATTAATGTAGGTAGGGGAACTATCGTAAAAGAAGAAGCTTTAGTTGAAGTTTTAAATGAAAAATTGATTAGACATGCATATTTAGATGTATTTGAAAATGAACCATTAACTTCTGAAAACCCACTATATGAATTAGAGAATGTTACAATTACAGCTCATATTACTGGTAATAACTCAGAAAACAAAGCAGAAGTAACAGAGATTTTTATTGAAAACCTAACATCTATTCTCAATAATAATAAGCTAATTGAGAATTTGGTTGATCCAAAGAGTGGATATTAACGAGTTTAGACTAAGAATATTGACATTTCCCTAATTTAACAGTTATATTAATATTAAGTAATAATAATTCTTAAATAGAAAGATGGTGAGGGAAATGAGTGCAGAGATGGAAACAGTTGAACATCAACTAGAAGATTCAATTGCATCTTTAAGAAATAATGGCGTGAGAATAACTCCACAAAGACAAGCGATTCTTAAATTCTTAATTGCTTCAGAGTCACATCCTACAGCCGATGAAATTTATCAAGCACTTTCACCTGATTTTCCAAATATAAGTGTTGCTACTATATATAATAATTTACGTGTCTTCAAAGAAATAGGGATAGTTAAAGAATTACCGTATGGAGATTCATCAAGCCGTTTTGATTTCAGTACACACAATCACTACCATGTTATATGTGAAGATTGTGGTAAAATCGTAGACTTTCATTATCCACAACTAGATGAGGTAGAACAATTAGCCCAACACGTAACAGACTTTAATGTAACGCATCATCGTATGGAAATTTATGGTTTATGCAAAGATTGCCAAGATAAAAAAGAATAATCGTAACCATAGTTGAAGTAATGATTAATTTAATAGCTATGAAGAAACTAAATTGAAAGTAAGTAAACATATTATGGAAATAATTTACTTTTTATGCACAGACAAAACTAATTATGTTTGAAATTGATATTTAGCATCTTTAAGCTTCTAATTGTTTATCAATTAAATGGACTGTTAAATAAGTTCAACTTGTACCAGTTAGTTGTTATCTTGTACAAAGCTAGAAACCGAGATATCTGATATCTCGGTTTCTTTTTATTTTCAATTCTTTCTATAAGTAGAAACAAGTATTATTAAAAATATATGATTATTTAAAATATAGGAGATAGATCGTATACAAAAATACATTTACTTACTAGGAGGGTGAGAAATTACAATAAAATGTGTAATTAGTTATGCAATGTTATTACACCATTTTAAAAACCTGTACATCTATTTACTAAATAGTGAATATAAAGGTAAAATTCAACTAAAAAGATTCGCAATAATTATTGACGATATGGAATAATCTTGATACTATATAAAAGTCGTCAAAACAAGACGCATTGCAACATCAATTGAAACAAAATGAATTTTAAAAAGTGTAAAATTAACGCTTGTGAATATCATTTGTAAGTTATATAATAGTAAATGTTGAGTTGAGGAAAACGAAACAAACTTAACAAAAAAATTAAAAATTTATCATTGACTTAACAAAAACTTAATGATAAAATAATTTCTTGTAACACATTAATGAACATTGAAAACTGAATTGCAATATGTCAACGTTAATTCCGAATACAACATTAAATTGTTGGTTCAAAACAAGTGTTAGAGATAACACAAATTAGTATTTTATGAGCTAATCAAACATCATAATTCATTTATGGAGAGTTTGATCCTGGCTCAGGATGAACGCTGGCGGCGTGCCTAATACATGCAAGTCGAGCGAACAGATAAGGAGCTTGCTCCTTTGACGTTAGCGGCGGACGGGTGAGTAACACGTGGGTAACCTACCTATAAGACTGGGATAACTTCGGGAAACCGGAGCTAATACCGGATAACATTTGGAACCGCATGGTTCTAAAGTGAAAGATGGTTTTGCTATCACTTATAGATGGACCCGCGCCGTATTAGCTAGTTGGTAAGGTAACGGCTTACCAAGGCGACGATACGTAGCCGACCTGAGAGGGTGATCGGCCACACTGGAACTGAGACACGGTCCAGACTCCTACGGGAGGCAGCAGTAGGGAATCTTCCGCAATGGGCGAAAGCCTGACGGAGCAACGCCGCGTGAGTGATGAAGGGTTTCGGCTCGTAAAACTCTGTTATTAGGGAAGAACAAATGTGTAAGTAACTGTGCACGTCTTGACGGTACCTAATCAGAAAGCCACGGCTAACTACGTGCCAGCAGCCGCGGTAATACGTAGGTGGCAAGCGTTATCCGGAATTATTGGGCGTAAAGCGCGCGTAGGCGGTTTCTTAAGTCTGATGTGAAAGCCCACGGCTCAACCGTGGAGGGTCATTGGAAACTGGGAAACTTGAGTGCAGAAGAGGAAAGTGGAATTCCATGTGTAGCGGTGAAATGCGCAGAGATATGGAGGAACACCAGTGGCGAAGGCGACTTTCTGGTCTGTAACTGACGCTGATGTGCGAAAGCGTGGGGATCAAACAGGATTAGATACCCTGGTAGTCCACGCCGTAAACGATGAGTGCTAAGTGTTAGGGGGTTTCCGCCCCTTAGTGCTGCAGCTAACGCATTAAGCACTCCGCCTGGGGAGTACGACCGCAAGGTTGAAACTCAAAGGAATTGACGGGGACCCGCACAAGCGGTGGAGCATGTGGTTTAATTCGAAGCAACGCGAAGAACCTTACCAAATCTTGACATCCTTTGAAAACTCTAGAGATAGAGCCTTCCCCTTCGGGGGACAAAGTGACAGGTGGTGCATGGTTGTCGTCAGCTCGTGTCGTGAGATGTTGGGTTAAGTCCCGCAACGAGCGCAACCCTTAAGCTTAGTTGCCATCATTAAGTTGGGCACTCTAGGTTGACTGCCGGTGACAAACCGGAGGAAGGTGGGGATGACGTCAAATCATCATGCCCCTTATGATTTGGGCTACACACGTGCTACAATGGACAATACAAAGGGCAGCTAAACCGCGAGGTCATGCAAATCCCATAAAGTTGTTCTCAGTTCGGATTGTAGTCTGCAACTCGACTACATGAAGCTGGAATCGCTAGTAATCGTAGATCAGCATGCTACGGTGAATACGTTCCCGGGTCTTGTACACACCGCCCGTCACACCACGAGAGTTTGTAACACCCGAAGCCGGTGGAGTAACCATTTATGGAGCTAGCCGTCGAAGGTGGGACAAATGATTGGGGTGAAGTCGTAACAAGGTAGCCGTATCGGAAGGTGCGGCTGGATCACCTCCTTTCTAAGGATATATTCGGAAACATCTTCTTACGAAGATGAAACAGGAATAACATTGACATATTGTATTCAGTTTTGAATGCTCATTAGAGTATTCATATCGGAATGGGCCTATAGCTCAGCTGGTTAGAGCGCACGCCTGATAAGCGTGAGGTCGGTGGTTCGAGTCCACTTAGGCCCACCATTAGATTTGAATATTTTTATGGGGGCTTAGCTCAGATGGGAGAGCGCCTGCTTTGCACGCAGGAGGTCAGCGGTTCGATCCCGCTAGTCTCCACCATAAAATTTGTACATTGAAAACTAGATAAGTAAGTAAAATTTATGATTTTACCAAGCAAAACCGAGTGAATTAGAGTTTTTTAACAAGCTTTGAATTCAAAAAGAAATAATCGCTAGTGTTCGAAAGAACACTCACAGATTAATAACATTTTGGGTTTTCAACCGACTTGTTCGTGTTGAAAGTCAAAAAAGATTAAGTTATTAAGGGCGCACGGTGGATGCCTTGGCACTAGAAGCCGATGAAGGACGTTACTAACGACGATATGCTTTGGGGAGCTGTAAGTAAGCTTTGATCCAGAGATTTCCGAATGGGGAAACCCAGCATGAGTTATGTCATGTTATCGATATGTGAATACATAGCATATCTGAAGGTAGACGCGGAGAACTGAAACATCTTAGTACCCGCAGGAAGAGAAAGAAAAATCGATTCCCTGAGTAGCGGCGAGCGAAACGGGAAGAGCCCAAACCAACGAGCTTGCTTGTTGGGGTTGTAGGACACTCTATACGGAGTTACAAAAGAATAAACTAGACGAATCATCTGGAAAGATGAATCAAAGAAGGTAATAATCCTGTAGTCGAAAGTTTGTTCACTCTTGAGTGGATCCTGAGTACGACGGAACACGAGAAATTCCGTCGGAATCCGGGAGGACCATCTCCCAAGGCTAAATACTCTCTAGTGACCGATAGTGAACCAGTACCGTGAGGGAAAGGTGAAAAGTACCCCGGAAGGGGAGTGAAATAGAACTTGAAACCGTGTGCTTACAAGTAGTCAGAGCCCGTTAATGGGTGATGGCGTGCCTTTTGTAGAATGAACCGGCGAGTTACGATTTGATGCAAGGTTAAGCAGTGAATGTGGAGCCGTAGCGAAAGCGAGTCTGAATAGGGCGTTGAGTATTTGGTCGTAGACCCGAAACCAGGTGATCTACCCATGACCAGGTTGAAGTTCAGGTAACACTGAATGGAGGACCGAACCGACTTACGTTGAAAAGTGAGCGGATGAGTTGTGGGTAGCGGAGAAATTCCAATCGAACCTGGAGATAGCTGGTTCTCTCCGAAATAGCTTTAGGGCTAGCCTCAAGTGATGATTATTGGAGGTAGAGCACTGTTTGGACGAGGGGCCCTTATCGGGTTACCGAATTCAGACAAACTCCGAATGCCAATCAATTTAACTTGGGAGTTAGAACGCGGGTGATAAGGTCCGTGTTCGAAAGGGAAACAGCCCAGACCACCAGCTAAGGTCCCAAAATATATGTTAAGTGGAAAAGGATGTGGCGTTGCCCAGACAACTAGGATGTTGGCTTAGAAGCAGCCATCATTTAAAGAGTGCGTAATAGCTCACTAGTCGAGTGACACTGCGCCGAAAATGTACCGGGGCTAAACATATTACCGAAGCTGTGGATTGTCCGTAAGGACAATGGTAGGAGAGCGTTCTAAGGGCGTTGAAGCATGATCGCAAGGACATGTGGAGCGCTTAGAAGTGAGAATGCCGGTGTGAGTAGCGAAAGACGGGTGAGAATCCCGTCCACCGATTGACTAAGGTTTCCAGAGGAAGGCTCGTCCGCTCTGGGTTAGTCGGGTCCTAAGCTGAGGCCGATAGGCGTAGGCGATGGATAACAGGTTGATATTCCTGTACCACCATAATTCGTTTTAAGCGATGGGGGGACGCAGTAGGATAGGCGAAGCGTACTATTGGATTGTACGTCCAAGCAGTAAGACTGAGTGTTAGGCAAATCCGGCACTCTTAAGGTCAAGCTGTGATGGGGAGAGGAAATTGTTTCCTCGAGTCGTTGATTTCACACTGCCGAGAAAAGCCTCTAGCTAGAATTGTGGTGCCCGTACCGCAAACCGACACAGGTAGTCAAGATGAGAATTCTAAGGTGAGCGAGCGAACTCTCGTTAAGGAACTCGGCAAAATGACCCCGTAACTTCGGGAGAAGGGGTGCTCTTTAGGGTTAACGCCCAGGAGAGCCGCAGTGAATAGGCCCAAGCGACTGTTTATCAAAAACACAGGTCTCTGCTAAACCGTAAGGTGATGTATAGGGGCTGACGCCTGCCCGGTGCTGGAAGGTTAAGAGGAGTGGTTAGCTTCTGCGAAGCTACGAATCGAAGCCCCAGTAAACGGCGGCCGTAACTATAACGGTCCTAAGGTAGCGAAATTCCTTGTCGGGTAAGTTCCGACCCGCACGAAAGGCGTAACGATTTGGGCACTGTCTCAACGAGAGACTCGGTGAAATCATAGTACCTGTGAAGATGCAGGTTACCCGCGACAGGACGGAAAGACCCCGTGGAGCTTTACTGTAGTCTGATATTGAAATTCGGCACAGCTTGTACAGGATAGGTAGGAGCCTGAGATACGTGAGCGCTAGCTTACGTGGAGGCGTTGGTGGGATACTACCCTCGCTGTGTTGGATTTCTAACCCGCACCATTTATCATGGTGGGAGACAGTGTCAGATGGGCAGTTTGACTGGGGCGGTCGCCTCCTAAAGAGTAACGGAGGCGCTCAAAGGTTTCCTCAGAATGGTTGGAAATCATTCATAGAGTGTAAAGGCATAAGGAAGCTTGACTGCGAGACTTACAAGTCGAGCAGGGTCGAAAGACGGACTTAGTGATCCGGTGGTTCCGCATGGAAGGGCCATCGCTCAACGGATAAAAGCTACCCCGGGGATAACAGGCTTATCTCCCCCAAGAGTTCACATCGACGGGGAGGTTTGGCACCTCGATGTCGGCTCATCGCATCCTGGGGCTGTAGTCGGTCCCAAGGGTTGGGCTGTTCGCCCATTAAAGCGGTACGCGAGCTGGGTTCAGAACGTCGTGAGACAGTTCGGTCCCTATCCGTCGTGGGCGTAGGAAATTTGAGAGGAGCTGTCCTTAGTACGAGAGGACCGGGATGGACATACCTCTGGTGTACCAGTTGTCGTGCCAACGGCATCGCTGGGTAGCTATGTATGGACGGGATAAGTGCTGAAAGCATCTAAGCATGAAGCCCCCCTCAAGATGAGATTTCCCAACTTCGGTTATAAGATCCCTCAAAGATGATGAGGTTAATAGGTTCGAGGTGGAAGCATAGCGATATGTGGAGCTGACGAATACTAATCGATCGAAGACTTAATCAAATTTTAAATTGTTTTGTTTTGGTTAAATCATATTTTACTTACTATCTAGTTTTGAATGTATAATTTCATACATTTCATTGTCTGGTGACAATGGCAAAGAGGTCACACCTGTTCCCATGCCGAACACAGAAGTTAAGCTCTTTAGCGCCGATGGTAGTCGGACTTACGTTCCGCAAGAGTAGGACGTTGCCAGGCAACTTATATGGAGGATTAGCTCAGCTGGGAGAGCATCTGCCTTACAAGCAGAGGGTCGGCGGTTCGAACCCGTCATCCTCCACCATTTATTACTTTTAATAGCCGGCCTAGCTCAACTGGTAGAGCAACTGACTTGTAATCAGTAGGTTGGGGGTTCAAGTCCTCTGGCCGGCACCATTTTAAAGAGCCATTAGCTCAGTTGGTAGAGCATCTGACTTTTAATCAGAGGGTCAGTGGTTCGAGCCCACTATGGCTCACCATTATTTTAATATCGCGGGTGTGGCGGAATTGGCAGACGCACTAGACTTAGGATCTAGCGCCTTACGGCGTGGGGGTTCGACTCCCTTCACCCGCATATGCAGAAGTAGTTCAGCGGTAGAATACGACCTTGCCAAGGTCGGGGTCGCGGGTTCGAATCCCGTCTTCTGCTCCATTATTTTTGCCGGGGTGGCGGAACTGGCAGACGCACAGGACTTAAAATCCTGCGGTGAGAGATCACCGTACCGGTTCGATTCCGGTCCTCGGCATAATCCTATAAAATTATGCGCCCATAGCTCAACTGGATAGAGTACTTGACTACGAATCAAGAGGTTATAGGTTCGACCCCTATTGGGCGCATTAATTTACGGGAAGTAGCTCAGCTTGGTAGAGCACTTGGTTTGGGACCAAGGGGTCGCAGGTTCGAATCCTGTCTTCCCGATAAACCTAAAATATATATGGGGGCTTAGCTCAGATGGGAGAGCGCCTGCTTTGCACGCAGGAGGTCAGCGGTTCGATCCCGCTAGTCTCCACCATATTTAATAATACAACATAAATACAACGGCGGTGTAGCTCAGCTGGCTAGAGCGCACGGTTCATACCCGTGAGGTCGGGGGTTCGATCCCCTCCACCGCCACTAATTATTAGTTGTAAATTATATTTAGGACCTTTAGCTCAGTTGGTCAGAGCTAACGGCTCATAACCGTTCGGTCGCAGGTTCGAATCCTGCAAGGTCCATATAATTTTGGAGGAATACCCAAGTCCGGCTGAAGGGATCGGTCTTGAAAACCGACAGGGGCTTAACGGCCCGCGGGGGTTCGAATCCCTCTTCCTCCGCCATTTTTATCATAATTGAATATAATTTAATTTTAGCTAATATTTGTGGAGGAATACCCAAGTCCGGCTGAAGGGATCGGTCTTGAAAACCGACAGGAGCTTAACGGCTCGCGGGGGTTCGAATCCCTCTTCCTCCGCCATTAATATTATTATCGCGGGATGGAGCAGTTCGGTAGCTCGTCGGGCTCATAACCCGAAGGTCGGTGGTTCAAATCCGCCTCCCGCAATTTTTAAAGGTCCCGTAGTGTAGCGGTTAACACGCCTGCCTGTCACGCAGGAGATCGTGGGTTCGAATCCCATCGGGACCGCCATTTTAATTATGGTTCAGTAGCTCAGTTGGTAGAGCAATGGATTGAAGCTCCATGTGTCGGCAGTTCGATTCTGTCCTGAACCATTTTATGCAAGCCGGCCTAGCTCAACTGGTAGAGCAACTGACTTGTAATCAGTAGGTTGGGGGTTCAAGTCCTCTGGCCGGCACCATTCTTAGGAGGGGTAGCGAAGTGGCTAAACGCGGCGGACTGTAAATCCGCTCCTTCGGGTTCGGCAGTTCGAATCTGCCCCCCTCCACCATTTATTTTTAATTTAATAGGGGCATATTTCAACGGTAGAATAGAGGTCTCCAAAACCTTTGATGTGGGTTCGATTCCTACTGCCCCTGCCATGGCGGTTGTGGCGAAGTGGTTAACGCATCGGATTGTGGTTCCGACACTCGTGGGTTCGATTCCCATCATCCGCCCTCTATATTAATGGGCTATAGCCAAGCGGTAAGGCAATGGACTTTGACTCCATCACGCGCTGGTTCGAATCCAGCTAGCCCAGTTTTTTATTGGCGGCATAGCCAAGTGGTAAGGCAGAGGTCTGCAAAACCTTTATCACCGGTTCAAATCCGGTTGCCGCCTTCATCAAAATGCGGGAGTATTTCAACTTTCAGAATACGTTCCTTCCCGGAACGTGGTATAGGTGTAAGTCCTATCTTCCGCTCCATAATTTAATAATTAAGCGGGAGTAGTTCAACTCTCAGAACACATTCCTTCCCGGAATGAGGTATAGGTGTAAGTCCTATCTTCCGCTCCATAATTTAGTAATTAAGCGGGGGTATTTCAACTTTCAGAATACGTTCCTTCCCGGAACGTGGTGTAGGTGTAAGTCCTATCCTCCGCTCCATAATTTAATAATTAAGCGGGAGTAGTTCAACTCTCAGAACACATTCCTTCCTGGAATGAGATATAGGTGTAAGTCCTATCTTCCGCTCCATTTATTCTTCCTTATGGGAAGTTTTTTTTATATCTTTTTTGTCTTAACATGTAATCTTATTTTAAATTCTAATATTTGTAGCAATTTCTATATAATATGGTAATATGAATAATCATAATAGTATTTTGTACTATTAATTTAAACAACATACATTATTATAAATATTTTGTGGTAGGAGATTGTATATAATGATTAGAACAATGATGAATGGAAAAATTCATAGAGCGAGAGTTACGGAATCAAATTTAAACTATGTAGGTAGTATTACTATAGATAAAGATTTATTAGAAGCAGTTGATATATTACCTAATGAAAAAGTAGCTATTGTAAATAATAATAATGGGGCAAGGTTTGAAACATATGTGATTGAAGGTGAACGAGGTAGTGGTAAGATTTGTTTGAATGGCGCGGCCTCTAGATTAGTTGAAGTGGATGATGTGGTAATCATTATGAGTTATGTTCAACTGAAGGAAGAAGAGCTTTCTACACATGCCCCAAAAGTTGCTGTTTTGAATGAATATAATCAAATTACACAAATGATTCATGAAGTTGAGAGTGAAGTCATAACTGATTAGCATTAATATTTTACTTTGATCTTTTTAATTCCTCTATATAATTATATAGAGGAAATTCATGTTTTATAGATTTTAACTTTTACTTAATTTTTAACATTTATCTAAGTTATTATGCTTAAAGCTTTGAAGTTGAATAGTGACAAAATTTACAATTTACATTTTAAATTATTGTACTTAAACCTAGCAATTACAGGTTTATTTAATAAATCTATTGACGACAAATGTAGTTAGTAATATAATGTATTTATGCCATTTAGAAGTTGTATAATATTTACAGATATAAATGATGATTAATAAATAGTCTCGTATGAGCTATTGAGCCGGCGTGGCGGAATTGGCAGACGCGCGGGACTCAAAATCCCGTTCCTTTTTGGAGTGTCGGTTCGATCCCGACCGCCGGTACTAATAAAATAACTAACACTTTAGAAACATCATTTAATGATGTTTCTTTTTTTTACTTTCTTTAAGTTTAAATAGAAGTAAATTTAAATATTGTATTTTAAATTTAGTCATATGTCATTTCTTTTATTAATATAGAAGTTTTTTTATAAATCTCTATACTTATAGAACCTTTAAAATTAATTATTACTATGCTTAAGTTAATATTGTAGTTTAATACAATGTGTAATATTATTAGTCTAATGTTATATTTGGAGGACATAATTTGATGGTTAAGTATAAAAGTTCAGAATCAAATGGAAAACAATTTTTTAGTAATATTTTACAAGCTGTTGGTGCAGGAGTAGTAATTGCTTTATTACCTAATGCATTATTAGGAGAGTTATTAAAGTTTTTTAAAGATGGTAATCAATTACTAGAATCAATATATCAACTTGTAGTATTAATTCAGTCATTTATGGCATTTATCATTGGCGTTTTGGCAGCACATCAATTTAAGTTTAATGGTGCAGGTGCTGCAATGGTTGGTGTCTCTGCTATGTTAGGTAGTGGTGCCGTGAAAATTACAGCTGGAGGATTTGTGTTAAATGGTATCGGTGATATTATAAACACTATTCTCGTCGTTATTGTTGCATGTTTTTTATATTTATTATTACGCGATAAACTAGGTTCATTAGAAATGATTATTTTACCAGTGTTAATACCTGTAATAAGTGGCGTTATTGGATTATATACGCTAAGTTACGTATCAAATGTTACTAAAGGTTTAGGGCATGTTGTTAGTTCGTTTACAGAACTTAATCCAATGTTAATGTCGATATTAATTTGTATTACTTATTCATTATTAATGGTAACGCCAATATCTGTTGTAGCTATTGCAACTGCCATAGGTTTATCAGGATTAGGAAGTGGTGCTGCAAATATGGGGATAGTTGCTGCGTGTGTAACATTTTTATTTGGTTCAATTAGAGTTAATAGCGCTGGCGTGAATTTAGTTCTAATAATCGGTGCTGCAAAAATGATGATACCGGTTTATTTTAAACATTTAATTATTGCAGTTCCATTAACTATAAACGGTATAATTGGTGGCTTGATTGCTTATTTCATAGGTATACATGGCACACCAATGTCTGCTGGATTTGGATATACAGGCCTTGTAGGACCAATAAACGCATTTAATCGTATGGATGGAGATCCGACGACCAACATTATTCTACTTGTTTTTGGTTACTTTATCATACCTTTTGTATCAGCGTTTTTTGTACATGAATTATGTAAAAAATTCATTGGTAAATATTCTGATGAAATTTACAGATTCGAAATCCCGAGACAATAGGCGTATCAAACGCTATAAACTAAAACAAATAATTTAAATTTTGCATATACTTATACCTATACCAAAATAAAGGAAAGTATATGTTATATCACTCTTTGAGGTGCTTAATAGGGCGGTTTAGGAAATCATTACTAAAATTTTGATTTCTAACCGCTTTTTTTATACATATTTTTTGCATAATAATTTATTTTAATTAAAGGAAGTGCGATATAACAATAATTTTTAAATTTTCTATTGAATAATATTACGTTATTGTGTATAATAATTGATATTATAGAGAGGGGATACGAAAATGAAATACATATTAAAAAGCTTTATGGTATTTATAATTATTTTTAGTGCCATAATAAGTTATATAAACCCTACAGCTCATGCACAAGCGCAAGATGATCAATGGGAAAAAATAAAAGAGCGTGGTGAGTTAAGAGTCGGTTTGTCCGCGGATTATGCACCTTATGAATTCGAACATAATGTTAATGGCAAAACTGAATACGCGGGAATAGATATTGAATTAGCTAAAAAAGTAGCAAAGGACAATGATTTAAAATTAAAAATTGTAAATATGCAATTTGATAGTTTACTGGGAGCTATTAAAACTGGGAAAGTAGATTTAATTATTTCTGGTATGACACCTACACCAGAACGTAAAAAGGAAGTAGACTTTTCTGATCCTTATATGACGGTTCAACAAAAAATGATTATAAAAAAATCCGATGCTGATAACTTAAAAACTATTGATGATTTTACTAATAAAAAAATAGGGGTTCAAAAGCAAACGCAACAGGAAAAAATCGCTCAATCAGATATTGAAAATGCTCAAATTCAATCACTGACTAGAGTTCCAGAAGTCATCATGTCATTAAAAAGTGGAAAAGTTAGCGGCATGGTCATTGAAGGCCCAGTGGCAGAAGCGTATTTAAAACAAAATAAAGATTTAACTTTTGCTGATGGAGTGAAATTTAATGAAGGAACTAAAAGTACTGCAATTGCTGCACCAAAAAACGCCCCTAAATTAATGGAAAAATTAAATTCTAGTATTAAAGAAGTTAAAGATAAAAACTTAATTGCAGATTATAAGGATTCAGCTGCAGAAGCAATGAAGAAAGATGATGGTAACTTCTTTAGCAAGTATGGTAACTTTTTCTTAAAAGGTATTCAAAACACTATTTTAATTTCAATTGTGGGAGTGTTATTAGGGACTGTTTTTGGAGCTATTATAGCATTAATAAAACTTAGTAAGATAAAAGTACTTAGATGGATAGCTTCAGCTTATATTGAATTTTTAAGAGGTACGCCATTGTTAGTACAAGTATTTTTAGTTTATTTTG
Source organism: Staphylococcus sp. KG4-3 (assembly GCF_033597815.2). Lineage (NCBI taxonomy): Bacteria > Bacillati > Bacillota > Bacilli > Caryophanales > Staphylococcaceae > Staphylococcus > Staphylococcus halotolerans. Next base: position 1,858,433 of record NZ_CP166245.1, on the reverse strand, counting down.
GTACCACAGCGATGCTTGGTTTAGATATTTCAGCTTTAATTTGCGGTATGATTGCGCTTGTAATTAACTGTTCTGCTTATATTGCCGAAATAATAAGAGCAGGAATTAACGCGGTAGATAAAGGACAAACGGAAGCTGCACGTAGTTTAGGGCTTACTTACGGTCAAACTATGAAAACAGTTATATTACCTCAAGCGATTAAAAAGATATTACCAGCGTTAGGTAATGAATTTGTAACTGTAATTAAAGAATCATCAATTGTTTCTGTAATAGGTGTAAGTGAAATCATGTTTAACGCTCAAGTAGTACAAGGTGCTTCATTTGATCCATTCACACCATTATTAGTGGCAGCAGTCTTATACTTTATACTTACATTCACACTATCTAGAGTGATGTATTTCTTTGAAGGGAGAATGAAAGTTAGTGATTAATATTAAAAATTTATATAAAACTTTTGGTAAAAATGAAGTTTTAAAAGGTATTGATATGTCAGTGAATCAGGGAGAAGTTGTAGCTATCATTGGACCTTCAGGTAGTGGGAAAAGTACATTGCTGCGTTGTATGAATTTATTAGAAACACCTACAAGTGGTGAGGTTATATTTAAAGATCATAGCTTAACAAGTAAAAATACAGAGTTAGAAAAATTACGTCAACAAATGGGGATGGTATTTCAAAACTTCAACCTATTCCCACATAAAAAAGTAATAGATAATATCATTTTAGCCCCAAGTTTATTAAAAAAAGACAAGCAAAGTAATTTAAAGGGACAAGCTCAGGAATTACTAGATAAAGTAGGATTAAGTGATAAAGCTGATGCATATCCTTCACAATTGTCAGGTGGACAAAAGCAGAGAGTTGCTATTGCTAGAGCATTAGCCATGAATCCAGAAGTTTTACTTTTTGACGAACCTACTTCAGCATTAGACCCAGAAGTGGTTGGTGATGTTTTGAAAGTTATGAAAGATCTTGCAAAAGAAGGTATGACAATGGTTGTTGTAACTCATGAAATGAATTTTGCTAGAGATGTGAGTGATAAAGTAGTATTTATGGCAGATGGTGTTATCGTTGAATCAGGTACTCCGGAAGAAATATTTGAGCAGCAACAACATGAAAGAACTAAAAACTTCTTAAGTAGAGTATTATAAATTTTTGTTAAAGCCAGGTAGATTAAGTAATTATGATAATACAATTACTTATTTGCTTGGTTTTTATTTTTGATAATAGAAATTGAATTTGCGCATACTCTTAACACGAAATAATGTGTTAAACTGTAGGATGTATGTTTTTAATGTGGGGTGTAAGAATAAATGGATTTAAATCAATTAAAACAAGATGTAATTGACTATGCACATACGATAGGTATTGATAGTATCGGTTTTACCACTGCTGATCCATTTGATGAAATGAAACAAAAATTAGTTGACTATCATGCTAAAGGTTATGCATCAGGTTTTGAAGAATCAGATATAGCGTTGAGGACTGAACCGAAATTAACATTACCAACTGCACGTTCCATTATAGCGATTGCGGTAGGTTATCCTAATAAATTAAAGGGCGCACCTAAAAGTACTAGAGGAGATAGAAGAGGTATGTTTGCTCGTGCTTCATGGGGGCAAGATTATCACTCTATTATGAGAAAACGCTTGGATAAACTAGCCGACTACTTGAGAGATAGAGTAGATGGTGTTGAAATCCAGTCAATGGTAGATACAGGAGCGTTGTCAGATAGAGCTGTGGCAGAGCGTGCTGGTTTAGGCTATGTTGGTAGAAATGGCTTTGTAATCAACCCTGAGCTAGGAACTTGGACATATTTAGGAGAAATGCTTGTAAGTGTGCCTTTTCCACCAGATGACCCATTACTGGATAGTTGTGGAGATTGTACCATTTGTGTTGACCGTTGTCCGACTGGTGCACTAGTTGGAGATGGTCAGTTAAATAGTCAAAAATGTATTAGCTTTTTAACTCAAACAAAAGGATATTTAGCAGATGAATATCGTTATAAAATAGGTAATAGGCTATACGGATGTGATACTTGTCAGCAAGTGTGTCCAAGAAATAAAGGTATTAACACCCAGCATGAAGATATTGTCTTAGAACCTGAAATTTTAAAACCAAGATTAGTACCATTACTAAAAATGAGTAATAAAGAATTTAAAAATACGTATGGTCATTTAGCAGGTGCTTGGAGAGGCAAAAAGCCAATCCAGCGTAATGCGATAGTAGCGTTAGCACATTTTAAAGAAGAGAGTGCTATTCCTGACTTACAAGATGTAGCATTAAATGATCCTCGTCCAATGATTAGAGGTACTGCGTATTGGGCAATTGGACAAATACAGGGCGAAGATGCTAGAAGTTTTATTGAACAACAATACCAAAATGAACTAGAAGAAGTTCAACAAGAAATGTTAAAAGGATTAGAAATGAGGAGAGAACAATAGCATGACAAACCATATCGTATTATTTCAACCGCAAATACCAGGCAACACTGGTAGTATTGCAAGAACTTGTGCAGGAACATATACCAATTTACATTTAATTAAACCATTAGGATTTAGTACAGATGATAAAATGTTAAAACGTGCAGGACTAGATTATTGGGAAACTGTAAACATCATGTATCATGAAAGTATAGAAGAATTTTTTGAAGCCACTGAAGGAACATATTATTTGTTAACAAAATTTGGAGAAAAAACATATTCAGACTTTGATTTTACAAATACAGAGCATGACCACTTTTTCATATTTGGTCGAGAAACAACAGGCTTACCTGACTGGGTAAAAGAGAAATATGCAGATACTGCACTTCGTATACCTATGAATGATAATATTAGATCTCTGAACCTTTCAAACACTGCTTCTTTACTAATTTATGAAGCCTTGAGACAACAGAAATTTCCAGAGTTGCATTAATACTTACCTAAATGAATGAAAATATACTAAAAGCTTTGTATAATGATAATAAGTCTTCTAATGGCTATTTGGACGAATCGTCACTTAGTTTAATAAAGTACTGGTTTACAGAAACATTATGTAGGGTATTAATAAAAATAATGCTAGAACCGTCTTAATAGAAAAAGAGGAGTGTAATTACTATGGCAATGAACTTTAAAGTTTTAGAAAACGAAAAAGTTGTAGCTGAATATGCTGCAGATATTTTAAGAAAACAATTTAACAATAATCCAACAACTATCGCAGGTGTACATCTTGCTAGTGACAATGCTCCTGTATTGGATGAATTAAAGAAAAATGTAGATAAAAACGCAGTAGATTTCAGTCAAATAAATATATTAGATTATGATGATAAGAAATCTTATTTTGAAGCGTTAGGAGTACCAGAAGGTCAAATATATAATGTATCATTTAGTGAAGATACTGAGTCATTTATTAAAGATAAGATTAAAACTAAAGAAAACAAAGGCAAATTAGTGACACAAGTACTTTCTATTGATACAAAAGGTAATTTGGACGTAAGTATCAATCAAGGTCTTTTCTCTGCACGTGAAGTAATTTTAATCATTACTGGTAGTGAGAAAAAAGAAGTAGTTCATAAACTTTATGAAGAAAATGGTAAAACAAGTTTTGAACCGTCAGATTTAAAAGCTCACCGTATGGTTAATGTAATTTTAGATGAAGCGGCTGCAGAAGGTTTACCAGAAGATGTTAGACATTATTTCACAGCACGTTTTGCATAAACAAATGTGAGGTGATTCAAATGACAAAAAATAAGAATTCAGATGAACAACCAAACGAATCTTTAGTACCCGAGAATGAAATGGTCGACGATTACGATGATGTTGTTGAATTAGGCAAAGAGATGGAACAAATTTCAGAAGAAAATGATGAAGATAAATTAGATAAATCACATGATACTGAAGTACGTTCTGATCTTAATGATTAATATATAGCTACCCGAGACATAATTAGTGTTTCGGGTTTTTGTATGTCACATAGTATTTTACAATTAAAAAGTGTATCACTTGTTTTAGCTAATAATAGTAACCTTACGATAACATGTGTATTTATAGATGAAGAAATAGAATGCAGATGGAAAGTTCTATATTGTTGTTGACTTATTGCAAATTAGATTATAGTGCGAGTTACAAAAAGCAATGCCATGTTAAAAGTTAATATGGTATGATTAAATCATTATTGATTTAAGGAGATTTATATATGTTAAGTAAGCAATGGAAATATATCATGATAGTTGCAGTAATTGTTAACTTAGTATCAATTAAAGGTTTCCCAATGGCAATAGGTGCTATCTATTTACCTGTATTATTTAAAATTATTAAATTGCAGATAAATCTGTCACGTGGCCTTGTAGATCAGGTTAATGCTTCAACATTTGTTAAAGGTAATCAAACAGGTATTATTATCAGCGTTTTATGTTGTATGATCGTAACTGTTTTATTGTTTAAGCCGCTAGGAGAGTTTTATAGTAATTTAGATGGCTTTTTAGGTTTTCTAATAACGATAAGTCCAGTAACGATGGTAATCGGTGCAATACTGTTAATTTTAACTGCTATTGGTATTATTCAAGCTGCTAAAGAACAGTTTAAAAACGTAAATATTACAAAATAACTATAATGACTCATCATTTTTAAGTAGAAAACCTCGGAAATATTCGAGGTTTTCTTTTTTATATAAGAAGAAACTATTTATCGAAGAGATAGAAGAAAGAGTCGGTAAAAATTATGTTTTTAAGAAAAATGAATTTATTATGAAAACGCTATATAATACGATTGCCCGTTTAAAATGATTAATGCTATACTTAAAACGAACTAAGATTAATGAAGGGGAGATTTATAAATGTCAGTTAGAATTGAACATGATACATTCGGTGAAATAGAAGTACCGTCAGACAAATACTGGGGTGCACAAACAGAAAGAAGTAAACGTAACTTCCCTGTTGGTAAAGAACGTATGCCAATTGAAGTCGTTTATGGATTTGCTCAATTAAAAAGAGGTGCCGCTTTAGCTAACCATGAATTAGGAAAATTATCGGATGCTAAAAAAGATGCAATTGTTTATGCATGTGACCGTGTATTAAATAAAGAATTAGATGATCATTTTCCTTTAGTAGTTTGGCAAACAGGTAGTGGTACGCAAAGTAATATGAATGTTAATGAAGTTGTCAGCTTTGTGGCAAATACTTATTTAAAAGAGCAAGGTAGCGATGAGTCTATTCATCCTAATGATGATGTCAATAAATCACAAAGTTCTAATGATACGTTCCCTACAGCAATGCACGTTGCATTATATAACGAAGTAGAAACGAAACTAGAGCCTGCTTTAAAAGCTTTAAGAGACACATTTAAACAAAAAGAAGAACAATACAACGATATTATTAAAATAGGGCGTACACACTTACAAGATGCTACCCCAATCCGTTTAGGACAAGAAATTAGTGGTTGGCGTTATATGTTAGATAAATGTGAAACATTATTAACTGAATCAAAAGCACATATCTTAAATTTAGCAATAGGTGGAACTGCCGTTGGTACAGGTATTAATGCCCATCCTGAATTTGGTGACAAAGTCGCTAAATTCATCGCAGAAAATACAGGTTATCCATTTGTATCTTCTGAAAATAAATTCCATGCATTAACTGCACATGATGAGGTAGTACAATTACATGGTTCTTTAAAAGCGCTTGCGACAGACTTAATGAAAATTGCTAACGATGTTAGATGGTTAGCATCAGGCCCACGTGCAGGATTGGCAGAAATCTCAATACCTGAAAATGAACCAGGTTCATCGATTATGCCAGGTAAAGTAAATCCTACACAATGTGAAATGTTAACAATGGTTGCTGTACAAGTTATGGGGAATGATACAGCAGTAGGAATTGGTAGTTCACAAGGTAACTTTGAATTAAATGTATACAAACCTGTTATCTTACTAAATACACTACAATCTATTTATTTATTAGCAGATGGTATGGACACATTTAATAGTAACTGTGCTGTCGGAATAGAACCAATTCCTGAAAATATCGATAATTACTTAAATCAATCGCTTATGTTAGTTACTGCTTTAAACCCACACATTGGTTATGAGAAAGCAGCAAGTATTGCTAAAAAAGCACACAAAGAAGGCTTAACTTTAAAAGAATCTGCAATTCAATCAGGCTATGTAACAGAAGCACAGTTTGAGCAATGGATTAAACCAGAAGATATGGTTGAACCGAAGTAAATATACCGTAAAAAATCAATTGTTGTTATCAACTAAGTAATGTCTTGTAATCACATCGAAAGATATATTCTTAACTAATAAACACACTGCCATTTTAACTGACAGTGTGTTTTCTTTTTATGATATTAAGAATTTTGAATTAACAACTATATATAGCCTATAAGAAAATAGGTGGTGAAATAATGGTTATAACTTTGAGTAAATAGTATAACTTTGCTACTTAATTAGATTTCATCATCTAGACTGACAGAAATTTGTGCTTGTGTCAGTGGATGGATGAACTCAATTTTGTAACTATTTAATTGAAGTTGTCTCAATGTAGAATTTCCATATAATGGGTCACCTATAACTGGATGTCCAATTTCAGCTAAATGAACACGAATTTGGTGAGTACGACCTGTATCTAATTTTAATTCTAATTCACAGACATCTTCTTTTAGCATTTTTGAGTCAAGAATATGTGTAATTGCTGATTGACCTGTTGGTGATACCCTACGTTTGTTAGAATGGAATTTATCTTTACCAATCGGCATATCAATAGTTTGAGGTTTGATTGGTAATAAACTATAAACATTAGCTTTATAGATACGATCAATTTCATTTTCTTCTAACATACGATCTAATATTTTCTTCATCAATGGATTTTTCGCTACAATTAATAAACCAACCGTTTCTTGGTCTAGGCGGTGAATTGGTTCAACATAGTCACTTTTAACTGTATAAATAACGTGATTCATTAATGTATTGCTTTCTTTTAAATCATTTGGATGTGTTTTAACACCTTTTGGCTTCATGACTATAGCGATATCATCATCTTCATAGTAAACTTGTGCAAAACGATAACTAGGTAAATAGTTACTTACTTCATCTGGAGTAGGAATAAAAACTTTGTCACCTGTGTTAACTTTTGTCATTAATGAAGCGGTTGCGTCGTTAATTGTAATTGCTTTAGACATGTTTAGATTATGCAAATCTTTTTTTGGTAAATGCAATTGTTGGAAAATTTCTCTTAACGTTAAATTATTGTATTTAATAGGGATTTCAAATTTCATAGTATCCTCCTTGATAATCAACTATTATCATAACACAAACATAGATTTAAAAATATTAGATAAATACTTTCAGTAGATTAAAAATTACATTTGTAATTACAACATACATTTAAACAATAAATCAGGATTTTTAAATTGTTCACTGAGAAGGTATAATAAATATAAAGTTGTAAAGAAATGGACTGGTTAAATGGAAAAACCAACGAGACTTGCATTGTTAAAAGAAATTGCTGAATTTTTAAATGAAGAGACAGAAACATATAATATGATTCAGGGTGCATTGGAATATTTAATCGAAGGTACTGCATTTACTACGGGTTGGATATTTTTTATAGATGATGCTGGACAACATGAATTAGTTGCGCATTATGATTTACCTGGTGCATTAGCAAAGCGAAATTGTAAATATATGTGTGAAGGTACCTGCTGGTGTGTGCAAGCTTATCAAAATAAAAAACTGACAAAAGCATCAAATATTATAAATTGTTCGCGTATTAACCTTGCAAATCGAGCGTTTCAAGAGGAAACAGAAGGCATTACACATCATGCCACGGTGCCGCTGCGTTCGGGAGATGAATTGTTTGGTCTTTTAAATATAGCAACGCCATACAAGACAAGTTATAGTGAAGAAGATTTAGAATTATTAGAGTCTGTTGCTTTTCAGATAGGGTCTGCAATAAAACGCATCATATTGACGGATCAAGAGAAAGAAGCAGCACGTATAAGTGAAAGGAATCGCCTTGCACGTGATTTACATGATTCAGTAAATCAATTGCTTTTTTCTGTAAAATTAACCGCGCATGCTGCACAAGGTATTTCTAATGAAGAAGTGTCACGTAAAGCTTTTAATATAATTGAAGAAACGAGTCAACAAGCAGTAAATGAGATGCGTGCATTAATTTGGCAACTAAAACCAGTTGGGTTAGAACGAGGTTTAGTTAAGGCTATTCAAAATTATAGCGACGTATTACAATTAAATTTATCAGTTAGTGTAGAAGGTTTAATTAGTTTACCAAGTATTATTGAAGAAAATATCTATAGAATTATCCAGGAAGGTATGAATAATACTAAAAAGCATGCTCAAGATACAGAAACTACATTAAAATTAGCGCAAAATCAAAACTATTTTTATGTAGAAATTAAAGATTACGGTGTAGGTTTTAATATGCGACAATCAAACTATAATAATTCTCATGGCATTAATAATATGAAACAACGAGCAAAAGCGATTAATGCCGATATAGAGATAACATCTGAAGAAAATAAAGGAACTCAAATTTATATAAAAGTGCCGTTATAATATGATGGAAGGAAGATTAAAATGAATCGAATCGTGCTTGTTGATGATCATCACATTGTAAGGCAAGGATTAGAATTTTTATTGTCTACAGTAGATGATTTAGAAGTCATTGGGGGATTTTCAGATGGTAAATCATTTTTAGCATCCTTAACAACTAATGTTTTACCAGATATTGTATTACTAGACTTAGTCATACCAGAGATGAACGGTATTGAAATTACAAAGATATTAAAAGATAATTACCCACAAATAAAAATATTGGTCTTAACGAGTTATGTTGATGATGAACACGTAATATCTGCCATTGATCAAGGGGCTGATGGGTATGAAATGAAAGATGTTGAACCAGAGCAATTAATTAAAACAATAAAAAAAGTGTTGAATGGAGAAAAAATAATTCATCCACAGGCTCAAAGTGTTATAGAAGCTGTTAGTAAAAAACCACATTTTACGAATAAATTATCTAAACGTGAGGCAGAGGTTTTAGCTGAAATGGCTAAAGGTAAGACTAATAAAGAAATTGCAGAATCATTGTTTGTATCTGAAAAAACGATTAAAACGCACGTAAGTCACATATTTAATAAATTGCAAGTTACGGATCGTACACAAGCAGCTATCTATGCGATGCAGAACAACTTAATATAAATTTCGATTTTATTTAAAAATATACTATGAGGTAGCAATTTGCTCAGTATTTTGAAAAATTACTTTAAAATATATAAAAATACTATATAATAAAGTTAATACTCAAAAGGGGATGTTGCTATGAAAACAAAAAATCTTTCATTGAAGATCGTCATAGCATTAATACTAGGTATTGCAATCGGTTCTATTTTTAATATTTTTGCGGGCTCAGTGTTTGTAGAGAACGTAGATAAATACCTATTTAATGTTATTGGACAAATTTTCTTGAATTTAATCTTTATGCTTGTAGTACCAGTAGTATTTGTATCTATTGTATTAGGCGTAGTAGGTGTTGGGGATCCGAAATTATTGGGAGGAATTGGACTAAAGACAATTACTTTCTTTTTAACTACGACTGCAATTGCAATTACAATCGGACTTACTTTGGCAATGTTGTTACAACCTGGTGCAGGTAAATCTGATCTTTTAAATAGTGATGATGTATCAAGTTATCAGCAAACACTAAACAAAGAAAATAGTGCTCAAGATTCGGCAGCAAAACAAACTTTTGATCAGACGCTTATTAATTTATTTCCTAAAAATCCATTACAAGCTATGACTGAAGAAAATATGTTGCAAATCATTACATTTGCGATATTTATTGGCGTTGGTATTATTATGGTCGGTTCAAAAGCACAGATGGTACATAAATTTTTAGAACAAACCAATGAAGTATTAATGTATATCGTTACTATGATAATGAGCGTGTTCGCTCCAATAGGAACATTTGGATTGGTAGCACATGCATTTACAGGAGCAGGATTTGGGGCAATCCAGCAACTGGGGATGTACTTCTTTATTGTATTGTTAGCCTTGGCAATCCATTTCTTTGTAGTTTATGGTACTGCTGTCAAGGTTATGGGAAGAACGAGTCCATTGAAATTCTTTAAAGACTTTATTCCTGCTATTACATTAGGTTTTAGCGCCTCAAGCTCGACAGCCACTTTACCAGTTTCTTTGGAATGTACGAAAAAAATGGGAGTTAGACGTGAAATTGCTTCATTCGTTCAACCGTTAGGAGCAACTATTAATATGGATGGTACAGCAATAATGCAAGGTGTTGCTACTATTTTCATTGCACAAATTTCAGGTGTTACGCTATCTTTTGCCCAAATTATAACGGTAGTCGTAATCGCCGTAGTAGCTTCAATTGGAACAGCTGGTGTTCCTGGTGTGGGTCTAATAATGTTAGCCATGGTGTTAAACGCGGTAGGATTAGATCCAGCTGCAATTGGGATAATCTTAGGTATTGATAGGTTACTGGATATGACAAGAACTTCAGTGAATATAACTGGTGATGCAGCCTGTGCATTAATTATTTCTAGAGCTGAAGAGAGAAAATTAGCCGCAAAGAATGAATAATTTTAAATAGTTAGAATGATAATTTAAGAGGACGAAACATTATTATAATGTTCTGTCCTCTTTTTTTAATTAAAATCAATAGTTGTAAAAGTAAATATGTTATTGGTTAATTGTTTTTATAAATTATTCTATAAAAACAAATTATATGTTTTAAGTTGTTGTTAAAATTATTTTTGTTATCTAAAATAAGACTTTAGGACTACCTAAAAAATATTGCCATAACATTACCTTTGTGCAACAATTGTAAACATAGTATTAAGAAAGGGTAAATGTAATGTTAAATATATTGAGAAGCTTTAAAAAGCGATTAAAACATTTAGATATTGGTATCATAATTAGTTTTATAATTCTAAGCGTCATCGGTGTCATAATGGTATACAGCGCAAGTATGGTTCCGGCTTCTAAAGGGAGTTTAACAAATGGAACACCCATAGAAGCTAATTATTTCATGAAAAGACAATTTATCTTTTTCATTTTAAGCGTTTGTATAATCTTATTTATTAGTATGTACTTTAATATCAAAATGCTAAGAAATGCTAGCACTCAAAAATTTCTAATAGTAGGGACATTTGCATTATTAATCCTGACATTACTGATTGGTAAAGATGTAAATGGTTCTAGAAACTGGATTAATCTGGGATTGTTTAGTTTACAATCCTCTGAGTTTTTAAAATTAGTTGCTATTTTTTATCTTTCATTTATTTTAGATAAAAAATTAACTAACAATAGAGATTATAAGTTGAAGAATATTGTTCCACCATTAGGCATATTAGGTGTGGGATTAGTTCTAGTTCTAATGCAGGGAGATCTCGGAGGCACATTATTAACAGTTGCAATTATTGTAGCTATCTTAATGTATTCGGATATCAAAAATAAAATAAAAATCCAAATTTTAACAATTACTTCAATTCCTGTAGTACTATACATCTTTTATACTTTAGTTTTTGATTCGAAAAATCTATACAGAATGAAGCGAATTAAAGTAGTATTGGATCCATTTAAATATGAAAATAGTGATGGATATCAACTGACAAATGCATTAGTTTCAATAAGTAACGGCGGGGTGTCCGGCCGTGGTCTAGGTAATGGTATCTTGAAATTAGGCTATTTACCAGAACCACATACAGACTTTATATTTACTGTTATTTCAGAAGAATTAGGACTCATAGGTGTATTACTTATACTACTAATGTATGGCTTTATTATTTTAAAAGGATTTATTTATGCAAACAAAACGCGTAATCACTTTTATAAATTAATTTGCGTAGGTGTAGTGAGCTATTTATTTATGCAAGTATTTGTAAATATAGGCGGTGTATCTGGCTTGATACCATTAACTGGTGTAACACTCCCATTGTTAAGCTATGGTGGGTCATCCATGTTAAGTATCAGCATAGCATTGGGTATTTTATTGGCAGTTATCCGAGAAATTAAAAAAGAGACAAAAGTATATGAATGATACATAAAAAAACAATTGAATAATAAGTGGAAAGGAAGAAGTAATTTGAAATTATCGAAAAGAGGCAAAATTGTAGCGATTATTTTATTGTTAATACTTATAATAATTGGATTTTTTGCATATAAGTTATTTCATTTGAATCAAGCAATACATGATTCAGACGGAACAGATGAAGCAACGAAAGCAACACAAGAAAAAATAAAAAACAATAAACCAATATCTATCGCAATATTTGGGGTGGATTCAGATGTGAAACGCGCTGAGGAAAATATGGGACAACGTACAGATACACTATTAATTGCATCAATAAATCCCGAAAAGAATAAAACAAAACTCATTTCTATACCTCGTGATATGAATAGTAATATCCCTGATGTCGCTGGTAATCAAAAGATTGCACATGCTTACGCATATGGTGGTCCGAAGACAGCAATGGAGACACTTAGACAAAATTTAGATGTACCGGTAGATGCTTATGTTACTTTAGATATGGATGGTTTCAAAAAGATGATCGACATTTTTGATGGTGTAACTGTAACAAGCAATGCTACATTTAGTTATAATGGTTCTAGTTTTAAAGAGGGACAAAAAGTAAAATTAGATGGTGATAAAGCACTTAATTATGTGCGTAGTCGTAAAGAAGAAGGTGCAGGTGGTGACGAAGGTCGTACTGAAAGACAACGTCAAGTAATTGATGCACTATCTAAAAAAGCAAATGGGACTTCCAATTTATTTAAGTTAAACAAAATACTTAAAGTTAGTGAAGAAAATGTTAAAACTGACCTTAATGTTGGAGATTTAAAATCTTTATATTCAAATTATAAGGATGCTACAGAATCTATTGATAAAGAATCTATTGATGGTGAAAATTTAATTGAATCTGATGGAGTTTGGTATTTTGAACCAAATGAAGAAGATAAAAATGTTAAAATAAACGAATATAAGAATAATTTAAAATAGGATATAGGGTTTGAATGTTGAGAGGTGTAAAGCAATGACAATTATTATATTGCTTATAATAGGACTCGTTTCCTCTATTATAGGTTCTTTGATCGGTGTTGGTGGGGGTATTATTATTGTACCAACACTCGTTTTTATAGGTGCAAATTTTGATTTATTAAGTGGTATTACAACACAAACTGCAATTGGCATTTCATCTTTGACGCTTGTTTTTACAGGTTTATTTTCAATAATTGCTTACCGAGGTAAAGGTAAAGATACAATTGATTTTAGAAATGGTATTTTATTTTCTATTGGTATTATTCCGGGATCGTTATTAGGTGCTTATCTAAGCCAATTTCTGAATGATATATATTTTAATATTATATTTGGTATATTTTTATTTTTAATTTCAATTTTGCTCTTTGTAAAAGACTATTTGGCATCTAAAAAGGATAGCACTACAGAAAAAAATGTGAATTTAACAATAGGAATTATTTTTGCATTTTTTGTAGGTATCAGTGCTGGGTTGTTTGGAATTGGTGGCGGTGTGTTAATGACACCGTTAATGATTATTGTCTTTAACTTTACGCCACATGTAGCTGTAGCAACAAGTATGATTATTATTTTTACTTCAAGTTTAGCCAGTTCAGTAGGTCATGTGATTCAAGGACATGTTATTTGGGGTTACGGGTTAATATTAATCATTGCCAGTTATGTAGGAACAAAATGTGGTGTAAAAATTAATAGATCGATTAATTCTGCAAAGTTATCAAACTTACTTAAATTCGTTTTGATTTGTTTAAGTATTTATTTGATTATTAAAGGATTTATCGAATTATAAATTTAAAAGTACGAGCAAAGAATGTGGCTAATTGATTAATCACTGTCGCTTGCTTATGACACAGTTGGCTAGAATTGAAAAAGTTGTTTAAGCGCTTTTTGAATTCTAGCCAGCTTTTAACAATTTAATAAAAATGAAAAAGATTGGTAAGTGCATTTTTTAATATACTTGAAAACTTGCAATCATCTTTACAGAAAACAAGGCTAAGACATGTTAATGTTTTAGCCTTGTTTTAAAAATAGTAAGCATTGGTAAAATAATTAATATATTATCTCTTTGCGCTAAATTTTTAAACTAATGAATTTTATTATAAAGTTCTATAAATTGCTTGCCTTTTTTACGATTTATAGAATTAAAAACCCATGGTTCGCCGTCTAAGTCCATAATAACTATCCTATAACCGATTAATGTTAAACCCATTTTTATGTTTTTAATGTCTGAAAATAGTAATTCATCTTTAAAATTTGGTAGTTTTGCACCATCACTAGTTTTAAAATATATGCGATCGCTGAGCAAAATTAAATCTCCAACAATTGATTGTGAAAGTGAATATTTCAATGTAGCTTGAATAGTACATACTGGATTATTCATATCTATATTCATAACTTATTACTCCAAGGTTTAATTACTGCTTTAAATTAATGAGAGTTTGACATAAGATCTAACTATTTATTTAATATTACCATTAATGTTGCGTGCTATAAAATATTCACAGAACTAATAACCCACCTTATTTCATCATGAATGATATAAAGTGGGTTTTGTATAAATATAAATTTGATGAAAGAGATTTTACATAAAATCGGCAAAATGGTCTCTATAACGCATGTGCAATATAGAACCAACAATAAATAAAATAACTACTAGTACAAGGTTATAAAGCGTTAAGTGCCAGTGTTCTATAAAATACCATTCATGGTGAAGAACAGAGGCTCTATAGCCCTCTGCTAGGAAATAGATTGGATTTAATTTCATCACTGTCATTACAATTTCATTTTTAGGCGTATACAAAATAGAAGAGACAAAAAATATGATTCTCATCAACGATTGAACTACCATCTGCGTATCACGGATGAGTACACCTAATGTTGAAGTTAGTAGTGAAATAACTATAGTAAGTATAAGGGCATAGGGCACATAAATTAATAACTGTAATGAGTATATGGAAGGGGAATAACCTCCAAAGAAACATAATATTAATACAATCATAAGTAAACCAAGATGACCATAAAATCTACTAAAAACAATGTAACTTGGTATGATAGATAATGGAAACTTCATTTTAGCTACTTGATTATACTTTGAAGAGATTGATTTCGTACCTTCCAATACACCTTGGTTAACGAAAAACCACATGCTAATTCCGACAATTAACCAATAAATAAATGGAATACCATCATGTGTTGTATTATTTCGTAGGCCTAAACCAAAGACAAACCAGTAAACTGCAATTTGCATGGCTGGGTTTATAATCTCCCAAGCAACCCCTAAATAATTATTGTGATTTGAAATACGTAGTTGAAAATCTGCTAGTCTTTTAATTAAATATAAATTTTTCAATTGCTCTTTTAAAACAAAACATATTGCATTCATTTGAATATATCACTCTTTCATGCTGACTTTAAAAAACTGATAAATAGGATTATACATTATTTTTAAAAATATAAGCAAATATAAATATAATACCAAAAACATTTAACTTTAAAGTATGTCTATAAATAGCTTGGGTTCATTATCATTAAATACTTTACTTTATTTAAGTTAAAACGAACCTCACCAATTAACATAGCGGGAGGTTCGTTAAAATACCATATAGAATGGTTATATTTTCAAGGGGATGCTACCTTTAAAATCTACTAATTGATAAGCTAATTTAACATCGTTATCTGAAGGGGGTTGAACATCGTTTAAAGGATAGCTCAAGTTCATTGCTTCCCATTTGTGAACACCAAGTTGATGGTAGGGTAATAGTTCAAATCTTTCCACATTATCTAATGTATTTATAAATGTGCCTAATTGCATTAAATCTTCCTTGGTATCAGTATATCCGGGAACTAGCACGTGTCTAATCCACACAGGCTGTTTAAGATCTGATAACTTTTTAGCAATGTTTAATATTTGTGTGTTAGGTTTTTCGGTTAATGCTATATGTTTTTTGTTATCAATATGTTTAATATCTAATAGTATTAAATCTGTATATTTTAATAATTCATCGAAGTGACGTTGAAATGCTACTGTATCATTTGCACAGCCTGCAGAAGTATCGATACATGTGTGAATTCCATTTTCCTTTAATGCTTTAAATAAAGCTGTGATAAAGGGCATTTGTAATAACGGTTCACCACCACTTATAGTTACTCCTCCTCCAGATGCTTCAAAATAAGGTTTGAAAGCTGTGATTTCATCAATCATTTCATCAACTGTTACTTCTCTAGAAAATGAATTGACTTTCCATGTATCTGGATTATGACAATATAAACATCTCAATAAACAGCCTTGCATAAAAAGTATATATCTAATACCTGGACCGTCGACAGTGCCCATACTTTCGACAGAGTGCAAGTGTCCTTTAAGCATTTTGCTCCCACCTTTTATTTACATTCTTTCATGGAACGTACGAGAAATAACATCTAATTGTTGTTCTCGTGTTAATTTAATGAAATTAACTGCATAGCCAGAAACACGTATAGTTAGTTGTGGGTATTCTTCAGGATGATCCATTGCATCTAACAATGTGTCTCGGTTAAAGACGTTTATGTTTAAATGATGGCCGTGTTGCATAGCATATCCATCAAGCATACTTGTAAGATTTCTATTTTGTTCCTCTGGTAATTTTCCTAATGATTTAGGAACGATACTGAATGTATTTGAAATACCGTCTTTACAACAATCATATGGAATTTTTGCAACAGAGCTGAGTGATGATAATGCTCCTTTTTGATCTCGTCCATGCATTGGGTTGGCACCCGGGGCGAACGGTTCACCAGCTTTTCGTCCATCAGGTGTATTACCGGTCTTTTTACCATAAACTACATTTGAAGTGATAGTAAGTACACTCATTGTATGTTCAGAATCACGATACGTTTTATGACTTCTTAATTTAGTCATAAAGCGTTCTACTAAATCAACGGCAATATCATCTACACGAGTATCATTGTTGCCATATTTAGGGAAATCTCCATTTATTTCAAAATCAATTACTAAACCATTGTCATCACGTATTGGAGTAACTTGAGCATATTTAATTGCTGACAATGAATCCGCAGCAACTGATAATCCTGCAATACCAGTCGCCATTGTACGTATAATATTAGTATCATGTAACGCCATCTCGATACGCTCGTAACTGTATTTATCGTGCATATAATGAATAACATTTAAAGAATTGATATAAACGCCTGCTAACCAATCCATCATCTTATCAAATTTTTCAAATACTTCATCGTAATTTAATACATTTGAATTGATAGCTTCATAGGATGGTCCTACTTGCATACCAGATTTTTCATCTTTTCCACCATTAATTGCGTATAATAAAGTTTTAGCTAAGTTTGCACGAGCACCAAAGAATTGCATTTGTTTACCAATTTTCATTGCAGATACACAACACGCAATACCATAGTCATCACCGTATGATTCACGCATTAAATCATCATTTTCATATTGTATTGAACTAGTTTTTATACTCATTTTTGCACAGTAATTTTTAAAGTGGGACGGTAATTGTACCGACCAAAGTACAGTTAAATTTGGTTCTGGTGCAGGTCCTAAGTTGTCTAATGAGTGCAAGAAACGGAATGAGTTTTTAGTTACAAGTGGTTTACCATTAATTCCTATACCACCAATTGATTCAGTAACCCAAGTAGGGTCCCCAGAGAATAATTCATTATAATCTGGTGTACGTGCGAATTTCACAATACGTAATTTCATAATAAAATGGTCAATTATTTCTTGAATTTCACGTTCTGTTATCGTGCCATTTTTTAAATCTCGTTCAGCATAAATATCTAAGAATGTAGACGTGCGTCCTAAACTCATAGCAGCACCATTTTGTTCTTTAATAGCAGCTAAATATGCTAAATAAAGCCATTGTACAGCTTCTTTAAAATTATTAGCAGGGCGACCAAGGTCAAAACCGTATGTTTTACCTAATATTTTCAATTCTTTAAGTGAGCGATATTGTTCTGATAATTCTTCGCGTAAGCGAATAACATCTTCTGACATTTCAGTAGATATAGTATTAAAGTCATGCATTTTTTCTGCCATCAAAAAGTCAATGCCATATAGCGCAACACGGCGATAGTCACCAATGATTCTCCCACGACCGTAAGCGTCAGGAAGACCTGTTATAATACCAGCTTTTCTACAATTAAGCATTTCCTTAGAGTAGGCATCAAACACGCCTTGATTATGTGTTTTACGATAATCTGTAAATATTTTTTCAGTTTCTGAATCTAACTCATAACCATATGCTTCGCAGGCAGCTTTAGCCATACGAATGCCTCCAAATGGTTGCATAGATCGTTTAAATGGTTTCTCAGTTTGGACACCGACAATAGTTTCTAAGTCTTGGTTTAAATAACCAGCTTCATGTGAAGTGATTGTAGAAGGCACTTTTGTATCCATGTCCCACATGCCACCACGTTCTTCTTTGGATAAAGCCATCACTTGATCCCACAGCTTCGTTGTTGCCTCAGTCGGTCCTTCTAAAAATTGATCATCACCTTCATATAGTGAGTAGTTTAGTTGGATAAACTCACGAACATCAACATGGCGATTCCAACGTCCACTTTTGAATCCTTGCCAAGCAGTTTCATGTAATTTTTCTTTTTCTAACATTTTTACTCCTCCATTCATTTTGTTAATAATTTCACAAACATTGTAACATTATCATTGTTAATTTTTTCACAATATTTGTGAAAGTTTTTAATACAAACTGTGAACGATTTGAGAAACTGTAAGAAGTCATATGACAGTTTTATAATATTGTGTATCTGTTATACAACAGGTGATTATTGAAGTATTATAAATAAGCAAAGGTAAGAATTGGGCGAAGAAGAGTATAAAAAATAAGAAACACAAAGCAGGCCACTTTTATCCTTATTAATTAGAGGATAAAAGTGGCTTAATAAATCGTGCATATATAATAGAAGGTTTTATAAATTAAATTGTGTATTAATTTATATTAATCATTATGATAACAGTAATTAGTACACTTATTATACACAATATTAATTAAAAACAATTGTTTTATTGCCATCATTTACGATGACTTTATGTTGAACATGATATTCAACTGCTTGAGCTAAAACAGAAGATTCAACATGACGTCCAATTTTACGTAAATCTTGTACGTTATAACGATGATTAATACGTGTGACATCTTGGTCTATAATCGGTCCTTCATCTAAATCAGAAGTTACGTAATGACTTGTTGCACCGACTAATTTAACGCCGCGCTCCCAAGCTTGTTTGTATGGGTTCGCTCCAATGAATGAAGGTAAGAAAGAATGGTGGATATTAATAATTTGATTTGGATAATGACTTACAAAATTATCAGTAAGTATTTGCATATACTTAGCTAAAACTATTAATTCTACTTCGTGTTTTGCGCAAATATCTAATATGTTTTGTTCAACAACAGTCTTATCATTGTTACTTGGTACATAGTAAAAAGGGATATTAAAAGATTCAGCAAAATGTCTATTGTTTTCATGGTTACTGACAACACAAGTAATTTCAGCAGGAATTTCTTTACGCTGAACTCTCAATAATACCTCATTAAAAGCATGGTCTTCTTTTGATACAAATAATGCGATTTTT
The DNA here is from genome assembly GCF_033597815.2 of Staphylococcus sp. KG4-3. Classification (NCBI taxonomy): domain Bacteria; kingdom Bacillati; phylum Bacillota; class Bacilli; order Caryophanales; family Staphylococcaceae; genus Staphylococcus; species Staphylococcus halotolerans. The sequence goes on along the minus strand of NZ_CP166245.1, from coordinate 1,838,774 downwards.
GTTTTAACACTTGTATCAAAAATATCAAAATTAATATTATTTTGGCTTAAAGTGTTTTCTAGAGCTTCTTTCAATTGTGTTACTTTTTCAAACTCAAATCTTAAAAATAATTTTCCTGCGGTATCTTGTGCATGATCGTATTCAGTAAAGTGATCAAGATGTAAAATATTAGAGCCGTATTCTGCAATAATATTTGTAATTAATGATGTTATACCAACTTTGTCATTGCATGTTGCGAGTAATATGTATTTATCTTCCATTTAAGCACCTCAAAATTTAAAAAGTACTTAAAATTATAGGGAATATTCTGAACAATGTAAATAAATAAAATGTTTTTCAATAAAAATAGAACAATTTATACTTTTAACTATACTATTATAGTAGAAATAGGCTATAATAATGAATAGTGTTTTTATCTTTTATGAGTAATAAGTAATGATAGATAATGACACTTTTTATGAAAATAATACGCTTACAAACAAAGTGATTTTTGTTTTTAACTAAATTATAAGATATAAGATTGATTATTTTGATAATTGCGCCAATGATAAAAAACGATGAAAATTTGATTTCACTCTTTTATTTTCTTAAAAATTGTATTAAGATGTAATTTGTGTTTCAAGAAGCGTGTATTATTGCAATTTCTTGTGTCCGGATAAAATATTCTTTAGATGAAAGGTAGATTAAAGTAATGGATAGACAGAATTTCACAGATTTAATTCAAACAAAATTTAAAATGGTACGTATTGAAGCAGGTTATACGCAAGATACGATGGCCCAAACTATTGGTCTTTCAAAAAAGACTTTAGTACAAATAGAAAAAGAAAGAGTACTACCTAACTGGACAACATGTGTCTCAATTTGTGCATTATTTAGAGATTCAGATGTTTTAAATAGTACATTTGGTTGTGATCCTCTAGAAATGGTACAAACTATTTCTCGTAATCACTGTGCATACCCTAACCATTCAACAACAAGTGACATCTACTGGAACACTGTTGATAGCCGTAATGGTTTCATCTTACAAAGCAATAAAGTAAGTGATATTTATCGCGTACTTAACCAAGAAACACAACCAATATTTGGTACTTCTAAATTAAGAGAAGCAGAAACGTATTTTGGTAGAATTTCTAAAGAAGAGTTAATGCACGTATAATATTAATTCAATTTGTGATAGAAGAATCATTATTTATATAATTTGGTGACATAGGACTTTAAATTGTATATGAATGATTTAGTCACTATACACTACTTGACCTAAACAAAAGATTTAGGTCTTTTTTTATTTTTAATTGTTTTTTTAAATGAATAAGTGTATTCTTCTACACAATTAAACTATATGTATTGTACAATGTTTAAGAGTGAATTTTTATATTGTAGTACGTTACCAAGTAAAATAAAAAGGAGAAACTTTTATGCATGCATTTTTAATAATTATATTTATGATGATAATTGGTGCATTAATTGGCGGAGTAACGAACGTTATTGCGGTGAAAATGTTATTCCATCCATTCAAAACATATTATATTTTTAACAAACGCGTGCCATTCACGCCAGGTTTAATACCCAAACGAAGAGCAGAAATTGCTGATAAAATTGGGCAAGTTATTGAAGAACATTTACTTACTGAAAGTATGATTCAGTCCAAATTAAATGCAGCAGCGACGAGGACTGCAATCGAAGAAGTAGTACAAAAACAAATTGAGAAGTTAAAGGAAAATCGTACATCTTTTGATTATTTAGCAAATAAAATGGATATAGATATTAGCCAATTAGCAAATAGGAAATTAGAAACGGTCATGTCAGAAAAATTAGAACTGTTTTATTATGATCATAGGGATGCTTCAATTGCACAATTAATTCCTGAAGATATTGAAAAAAGTTTAGATAGTAAGGTTGAAGCAGTACCAGAACTATTATTTGATAGAGCACGTGTCTATTTGAAATCTGAAAAAGGCGCATCAGACATCGCATCAATGTTAGACACATTCTTCAATGAAAAAGGAAAAATTGTTGGGTTATTACAAATGTTTATGACGAAAGAAAGTATTGCTGATCGTATCCAACATGAATTAATCAGATTGACTAATCATCCCAAAGCGAAAGTTATCGCAAATCAAATTATCGAAAATGAGTATACAACCTTTAAATCCAAACAGTTAAGTGAAGTGCTAAATGAACAACAATTTCAATCTTTTAAAATATCAGTAACTGATTTAGCAATAGGTTATATGGATATTAATAATATGGCAACGAAGCCACTAAATACCCTTATGCCAAACTTTATACAATTTTTAGAAAATAAAGTGTCGCAAAAGCTAACAAATGTGATTATTGAAAATGCATCAAAACATATCTCGCCAATTATGAAGAAAGTTAATTTACGTCAAATGGTCGAACAGCAGATTAATACGTTTGATTTAGCATATATAGAAAAACTTATTATAGATATAGCGAATAAAGAGTTAAAATTAATTATGTTATTAGGTTTCTTATTAGGTGGTATTATTGGTTTATTACAAGGAGTAATTGCAATTTTTGTATAACATATTAAATTATGTTATTGTAATATCGATGTGGTTTTCACACATATACAAAAAAGGAGTGAAGCATAGTGGCAGTAAATTTATACGATCATGCAAATCAATTAGAACAAGCATTAAGAGAAAGTGATGAATATCAAGCTATTCAAAATGCTTATGCAAAAGTTAAAGAAAATCAAGAATCAAAAGATTTATTTGATGAATTCCGTGAAACACAATTAAATTTCCAACAAAAACAAATGCAAGGTGAAGAAATCGGTGAAGAAGAGCTACAAAAAGCACAAGAACAAGCTCAAAAAATCGAAAATGATTCTAACATTTCTGAATTAATGGCTGCTGAACAAAATATGAGCCAAGTATTCCAAGAAATTAACCAAATCATTGTAAAACCTTTAGATGAAATTTACGCTGACTAATTTTTGTTAGTGTAACGTGTGAAGACTATGATACAAACAAATATAGTGTTGTAGTTTAAATGGGGTGCACAGAAAACTAATTATTTTATAACTAAGATTTTGTCATCCATCATGGTAGTAGAGACTATAATTGCAATAGCTTAATTTAAACGCAATTCCAATTAGTAGTAACTATCAATACAATATTTGAGGCTGAGGCATATAATTATGTGTCAGCCTCATTTTTTTGTGAGTCTTTTTAAAGATTCTGTTTTAATTAAAAAACGGTAGAAATGGATAAACACTAAGTCATTTAATAATAATTTGAAATGATATCGTCTTAAATTGAGCATCTTTTGTTTTATCGACTGTCTAATAGGCAATGTGGTAAAATATACTAATACAAGGTATTTGTATGCATAAATTTTAGTATTAGTTGAAGCGTGTAATCTGTTACTGAAATATCAAATATGCATCAGTTTAAATAAACCTTTCAATAAAGGAGAAAGATACTGTATGGTGAAATTTATTCATTGTGCTGATTTACACTTAGATAGTCCTTTTAAGTCAAGAGATTATCTCAGTCAGCCTATTTTCGAAGATATTCAAAAAAGTGCTTATGAAAGTTTTAAAAAAATAGTAGATTTAGCATTAGCCGAAGAAATCGATTTTATGATTATTTCAGGTGATTTATTTGATCAACAAAACCGCACATTACGTGCAGAAGTGTTTTTAAAGGAACAATTCGAACGTTTAGAAAGAGAACAGATTTTTATCTATTTATGTCACGGTAACCATGATCCTTTATCATCGAATATTGCTACTGTATGGCCAGATAATGTATCAGTTTTCTCTGAAAATGTAGAAACATATCAAACGATAACTAAAAACGGTGAAGAAATTTTTCTTCATGGTTTTAGCTACCAAAATGATGCGAGTTATGAGAATAAACTTGATGAATATCCAACTAGCCAAGGTTATAAAGGTATTCATATAGGCATTTTGCATGGCACATATAGTAAGACTAGTACAAATGACCGTTACACAGAGTTTAGATTAGAAGACTTAAATAATAAATTGTATCATTACTGGGCCTTAGGACATATACACGAACGTCAACAATTGAGCGATATGCCACAGATACATTATCCTGGCAATATACAAGGAAGACACTTTAAAGAGCTTGGTGAAAAAGGTTGTTTACTCGTTGAAGGTGACAACTTAAATCTCGATGCTAAATTTGTGCCAACGCAATTTATACGATTTGAGAAAGCTGTTCTGGAAACAAAACAAACGTCTAAACAAGGTCTTTTTGATGATATACAAGCATTTAAAACGCAAGTTAGAAAAAACGGTAAAGCAATCTATCAGCTTAAAGTAATAGTAGATTCGGATCATTGGATACCGGAACAAGATATTTTACAAATTCATGAAATGATAAGTGATTATGAGGCTAATGAACATAACTTTGTATTTATTGAAGATTTAACAATCAAGAATAAATATGATGATCAAAATACATTAGTTAAAGAATTTTCTCCTGAGTTAATCGAGGACAATACTGTATATGATCAAGCGATGAATGACTTATATTTAAATCCTAAAGCATCTAAGTATTTAGAAAAGTATAGCGATTTTGATAGACGAGAACTTATTGAACATGCTGAAGAACTCTTGAAGTCAGATATGAGGGGAGAATAAAATGAAAATTAAATCATTAGAGATTTATGGATACGGTAAATTTATACAAAGAAAGATTGAATTTGATGAATCATTTACTGAAATATATGGAGAAAATGAATCAGGTAAATCAACTATCCAAGCATTTATTCATTCCATACTTTTCGGCTTCCCAACTAAGAAAGAAAATGAGCCACGTTTAGAGCCTCGATTAGGAAACCAATACGGTGGAAAATTAACTTTAATTCAAGATGATGGATCGTTAGTAGAGGTTGAACGTATTAAAGGCAGTGCAACAGGTGACTTAAAAGTATACTTACCTAACGGAACTATTAAAGATGAAACTTGGTTGAATAAAGAACTGAATTTTATATCTAAGCGTACATATCAAGGCATTTTTTCTTTTGACGTACTTGGACTTCAAGATATTCATAAAAAAATGGATGAAACGCAATTACAAAATTATCTGTTACAAGCAGGTGCATTAGGTTCAACAGAATTTACAAGTATGCGCGAAATATTAAGCAATAAAAAAGAAATGTTATATAAGAAAAATGGTCGTAATCCTATCATAAATCAACAATTAGAACAGTTGAAAGAACTTGAAGGACAAATTAGAGAAGAAGAAGCAAAGTTAACTTCATATAAAAGATTAGTTGATGATAAAGATAAAGCTGAACGTAGGTTAAGTAATTTAAAGCAAAATTTAACACAATTATCTAAAATGCATGAGCAAAAACAAAAAGAGATTGCATTACATGAACAGACTCAAGAATGGAAACAACTAGAAACCCAATTAAATATTGAACCAATAGTGTTTCCAGAACAAGGTATTGATCGTTATGAATCTGCAAAAATACAAACACAAAATTTAAAACGTGATATTGGTTTACGTGAGGAACGATTAGCACATCTAAAAGCAGAAAATGAAAAAGTAAAAGTGCCAAAACAAAGTGACATAGATGCGTTTAATCATTTACATCAACAAGAAAACGAAATTAAACAAAAAGAATATGAATTAAAGGCTGTAGAAAAAGAAATTCAAGATAAAACACGTGAAAAATCAGGGCTAAGTTCAAATATTGGTTGGCAAGATGTTCATCATCAAGTAGACGATTCTGAAGCAATGAAAAGTCACGTGAGTAATCAAATTAAAAACAAGCAAGAACAAACTGCATATATACAACAACTTGAACGTAACATTGAAGAAAATAAAATTGATAAAGACACAAACAACGTAGAAATAAAATCATTAGAAGCGGACATTGTTCCAGAAGAAAATTTTGAAAAGAAAAAGCAATATAATAAAAGAGTATTTGAATTACAAGAAAAAAATAACCTCTATCAAAAAATGAAAGAGGCATTTGATACTGAGCAACGTGAAAATGAAAAAAAACAAAATTCATTACGTATAGGTCTAATGATATTAGCAGTAATAGGAATTGGGTTAACAATTTTCTCATTTGTATCTGCAAATATTATTTTCGGTGTAGTATTCGCAATTTTATCTCTTATCTTTATCGTAGGTATATTCTTTATAAAATCAAAAGAAATTGGACATAGCGAAACATTTTCAAAAGAGATTGATGATTTGCAGCATCAAGTGAATCATTTAGAGGAAAATTATGACCTTGATTTTGATTTGGATGATCAGTATAGAGTGCGTGAACAGTATCAAACTGCAATTAAAACAAAAGAAGCAATCGATAAAAAAGCAGCTTATTTAGAAGACACATTAGAGAAAGCCAAACAACATTATCAAACTGCTCAGAATAATATTAATGACGTTAAATCAGATTTGTTCTTATCGAATAAAATGTCTGACGAATTAATTATTGATAGCATTAATACAATGAATAAAATAAAAGAACATGATGTTCATATTACTGAACTTCATGAAAAAGCACATGAATTACAACAACAATTAGATGAATTTTATGCTCATGCGCAAGAAATCACTAAAAAGCAATTTTCATATTTTAATGAATTGTCATTATTCCACGATATAAGACAATGGCTAAAAGAAGAAACAAGTAATTTAGATAAGTGGAATAGAAACAATGAACAAATTAAGTTGATTGAAAGTGAGGTTGCACAACTTCATAATAGATTAAACGAAAATAGTAATGTAATTTCACAATTATTTAATTTTGTTAATGTTAATGATGAAGAGTCTTATTACCAACATCATGTTCAACATCAAAATTACCATCAACAGATGGCACGTTTTAATGATTTATCAAAATACCTAGAAAATCAAAATTACAATTATGATACTAGTTCTAGATTGAGTGAGAAAACTGCTGCGCAATTAACTAATGAAGATGAAGTACTCGCACGACAAGTAGATGATTATAATGAGCAATATTTAGAACTACAGTCACAAGTAAGTGATTTAAATGCTAAAATTACAGATATGGAAACAGATAAAACTTTAGCTGATCTAAGACATAGATTCCATATACTTAAAAACAAAGTGAATGATGAAGCTAAAGATTGGGCTAGTCTTAGTTATCTACAAGCTTTAGTAGAAGGGCATATTAAGCAAATTAAAGATAAACGTTTGCCACAAGTGATAAACGAAGCAACAAATATCTTTTCGCATTTAACAAATGGTCATTATGTGCAAGTCACATATGCTAATGACGATTTAATGGTAAAACAAGCAAATGGACAGATGTATGAGCCTGTAGAGTTAAGTCAGTCTACGAAAGAAATTTTATATATTGCATTACGTTTGAGTTTAATTCAAACTTTAAAACCGTATTATCCATTCCCAATTATTATTGATGACGCTTTTGTGCATTTTGATAAATATAGAAAAGATATCATGATGAATTATTTAAGACAAATGCCAAGTAGTTATCAAATTTTGTATTTTACATGTGTGAAAGATACGAGTGTGCCTTCAAAACAAATTATTACTTTAAATAAAATCGAGGAAGGCGGTAAATAATGAGAAATGTTGAAAATTTAAATCCTGGAGATTCAGTGGATCATTTTTTCTTGATTCATAGAGCTACACAAGGTGTAACTGCTCAAGGTAAAGATTATATGACGCTTCATTTACAAGACAAAAGTGGTGATATTGAAGCGAAACTTTGGACTGTAAGTAAAGAAGATATGAAAGTATTAGAGCCTGAAAAGATTGTACACGTTACAGGAGATATCATAAATTATCGTGGCCGTAAACAAATGAAAATTAATAAAATAAAATTGGCTACACCTGAAGATAATATGAAAACACAAGATTTTGTAGATGGTGCACCTATGACACCTGATGAAATTCAAGAAGAGATTTCACATTATATGTTAGAAATTGAAAATGCGACTTTACAACGTATTACGCGTCATTTAATACGTAAACATCAGGAAGCGTTCTTTACATTTCCGGCTGCAAGTACGCACCATCACAACTTCTCAAGTGGTTTAAGTTACCATGTGTTAACAATGTTGCAAGTAGCTAAATCAATATGCGATATTTATCCATTATTGAATCGCAGCTTATTATATAGTGCCATTATTTTACATGATTTAGGTAAAGTAAGAGAATTAAGTGGACCAGTAGCTACATCTTATACGGTTGAAGGAAACTTATTGGGGCACATTTCGATTGCAAGTGATGAGGTAGTTGAAGCTGCTAGAGAATTAAACATTGATGGTGAAGAGGTATTGTTATTACGTCATATGATTTTAGCACATCATGGTAAAATGGAATTTGGATCACCTAAATTACCACACATGAAAGAAGCTGAAATATTGTTCTTTATTGATAATATAGATGCGAAAATGAATATGTTTGAAAAAGCATTTAAGAAAACAAATAAAGGACAATTTACGGAACGTATCTTTGGATTAGATGGTAGACAATTTTACAATCCGACATCTTTAGATTAATAGTTAAAGCTAGAATATTTCTTGAAATAGATTGATAAAAGAAATTTTAAAATTAAGTATTGAGAGTGGGGCCGCAATTACATTTAAAAATGGGTGCGTCGTCCTACTCTCATTTTTATTTATTGCTTATATTTATAATGTATAAAAAGAGGTTAGGAATTTTCCTAACCTCTTTTTAAAATTACTATTGTCCTGTAGACATGCCAGCACCACTTTGTTGCATCATTTGTTGCTGTTGTTGTTGTTGCTGTTGTTGTTTAATTTTCTCAGGATCCAAGATTGAATCTTCGATTGCTTTTTTGATATCTCTATCTTTGTAATCTACTTTGTATTCATCCAATAACTCTTTATATGCATCTGTTAATAATTTAGGTTCTTTTTGAACTTTAGATTGAATTAATTGTGCTTTAAGTTTCCCTTTTTCTTTATCAAAATCATCTTGCTTATCTGCTTTAATGATGTGATAGCCGTAATCAGTTTTGACTACATCAGAAATGTCACCCTCTTTAAGCTTGAAGAGTGCCTTTTCAAATTTATCTTCCATTTGACCTTTGGTAACATAACCTAAACTTCCATCTTTTTTAGCTGAGGATTTATCCATTGATTCTTTTTTAGCAATTTCGCCAAATTTATCTGGATCTTTCTCAACTTGTTTTTGGATTTTTTCTGCTTTAGCTTTAGCATCTTTATCCGATAAGCCTTCTTTATCATCTTTGTTTTCTTTAACTTTAATTAAGATGTGAGAGCCTTTTTTAGTATCTTCTTTTATTTCTTTATCTGAGATATCTACTTTGTCATTAAGCAATTCTTTTTGATAAGCTTGTAATTTTTTTTGTTCTTTGTAATCGCCTAGAGACATTTTTTGTTGTTTTAACATACTTTCAAATTGGTCTTTACCACCATATTGTTTTTGCTCTTTTTCAACTTCTTTATCAATATCTTTAGTGTTAACTTCATCTTTATATTTATCAGCCAGTAGTTTATTTAATAAAATAGAGAAAGAACTGTTAGCAATTTGTTCATCGCCAATTTTATTCATAACATCTTCTACTTTAACGTCACCAGCTTTGGAAGAAATAATTGTATCTTCTTTTGAGTCTGTTGCACTGTTACCACACGCACCCAATAATAAAGCACTTGCAGTAACAGGAAGTATAACTTTTTTCAATGTTTTCATGGTTGGAAACTCCTTTTGTAAGAATAACAACGTAAATATAACATATTATTGTGTAATCACCAATTAGAAACACAATTTCTAAGACTATAGTATTAGGCTGTTAATAAAAAAGACAACAAAATCAAATTCCAAAAATAAGATTTTGTTGTCCCATTAGACAAAAATAATTTAAATTGTAAAAACTCGTTAAAAACAGCTTTTGAAATAACAAGTTATATATGACGTTCATGTTTTGATTCAACTTTATTTAATATATTGATGCCTGTTTGATGTTCTTCAATGTAAGTTCCTTCATTTGAAAATATAATAATCTTTAAATATAGAAAATCCATTACCGAATAGCCCATGTTTAAGGCAATAAGAAACATTAGATAATGTCCATACTGCGGGAATAAAGTACTTAAATAAGCGCAAACACAAGTGATTATAATAACTGGTGTTATCAAATCAAAACAAAAATAATACTTGTTTACAGGCGTGTTAACGTACGTGTTATAAAATGGGATGTTTTTTTGTTTTAATAACTTATACTTTTTAAATGATTTATAGTACGGAAACAAAAAGAATAAATGAATTGCTTTATGAATAGGGTATAAAACTAATACGAGTAACAAAAAAACTAAAAAATATTTATCTGTTAACTTTGTATTTGAAAAGAAGTATAAAATTTCATAAGCAATGAGAAATGTAATGATTGTTGTGACTAAACTAAGAAAAGCAATCCTAGGTAAACCAAAACGCGCATTAATATCTATTTGCCGTGTACAAAGATACATTATTTGGTCATACTCCTTTATATTATAATTCGCATGCTATATACTTTCGTATTATCTATCTTAATAGAAAAAACGTCAAGATAAATTTGTTTCTAGTAATACACTTAAATTTAAGTATTATATTACGGTTTAAGTCTGAATAGCTAAAGATTAAAAAAGAACTGCAACTCACACAAATAAAGGGTGAATTGCAGTTCAGAAATGTTAGCAACAGAGCTTAAACCGAGGCAAGATAAACTTAATTATCTTTTTCGAACGCTTTAGTAATTTCTTCTCCACGGTTTTGAAGGTTTTCTATATGAGATTGTAGTTTTTCGATATTAGGGTCTATATCTGATTTGAAATCACCAATCATTGTTTTAACTTCATCACCTATTGAACTACCAAATTCAGTACTTTCAGACTTTATTTGAGCAATATAGTTAGTGATGTCGTTTATACTTTGTTTAATTGTATTGATTTCTCTATCAAACTCAGGCTCAGCACCCACCGGTTTTTTTGCGTGTTCAATAAATTCATTAGAATCTTTTTTATCACGATTCATCAACGCTACGCCTAGACCAGTAGCAACTCCAGCACCTAGACCTAATAATATTTGAGCTGTTTTCATAAAAATTCTCCTCATTTCTAAATAATATCTCAACGGTTAATAATTTTTATATACCCCATATGTGATAAGGTAAGCATTTTTAATCGAAGTGAGCAGCTATCTCTTCTGCGATTTTTGCCTTTTGTTCATCATCGATACTTTCTGCATGTGTTTCCCATTTATAACCGAACCCATCCACATCGTTTTCATATCTTGGTAATAAATGGAAATGAAGATGGAAAACAGATTGATCGGCAAATTCGCCATTATTTTGTATAATATTTAATCCATCAGGGTTAAAAGCTGATTTAATAGCATTTGCTACTTTTGGTAAAGCAACACCGATATGTGTCATAGTTTCACTATCAGTTTCAAAAATATTTGCAGATGCTTTCTTTGGTACTAATAATGTGTGACCTTTTGTAACTTGTGAAATGTCTAAGAATGCATATACGTATTCATCTTCATATACTTTATAACTCGGGATTTCACCATCAATAATTTTACTGAACACTGTTTCTGACATAAAAGCTTCACTCCTTGTAAGATTGTTACTGCCTATTATAGCATTACTATATTATTCACGTCAGTTTTCGCAATAAATTTATACCTACAGCTTAATTTTTGATACAATATAAATTGTGGAGGTGCCATATGACAGTAAAAGTTGAACATTTAACAGGTGGATATGGTAAACGACCTGTAATTAAAAATATAAATTTTGAACTCAATCAAGGAGAAATTGTTGGTCTTATTGGGTTGAACGGTGCAGGAAAGAGTACAACAATTAAACATATGTTAGGATTACTGACCCCAATGGAAGGTAGTCTAACTATTTCTGATATCAACATTAATCAAGATGTCGAGACTTATAGAAGGAAACTATCATATATTCCTGAATCGCCAGTCATATACGAAGAACTAACATTACAAGAACACATTTATATGACTGCTATGGCTTACAATATTAGTAGGGAAGAAGCAATGGAACGAGCACGCCCATTACTTAAGACTTTTAGATTAGAAGATGAGTTAGATATCTTCCCAAGTCATTTTTCTAAAGGAATGAAACAAAAGGTAATGATAATATGTGCTTTTATAGTAGATCCTGAACTATACATTATTGATGAACCATTTTTAGGTTTAGATCCTTTAGGAATCCAATCAATGTTAGATTTAATGGTTGAGAAAAAGAATGAAAATCGAACAGTTTTAATGAGCACACACATTTTAGCAACTGCGGAAAGATATTGTGATCGATTTTTAATCATGGATGAAGGCGAAATAGTTGCTTTCGGAAATTTGGAAGAACTTCGAAAGCAGACAGGTTTAGAAGGTAAAACACTAGATGAGATATACATCCATGTAACACAAGGTGGCAATAATTCATGATGCAGGATGCTAAGCAATTATTTTCTAGTAGAAAAAAAGAAATCAGTAAAGAAAAGGAATATTATAATAAATTTATTTTCAATGGTCATTTTTCAGTATTCCTTGTAATTTTATTAGGTGCATTTATATTAGGATATGGTGATTGGTTAAAATCTATTCCGCAACATATTAATTATGCTTTGATTGCGAGTGTTATTGTGGCTATTACCTCAATGTTTCCATTAAGGACTTTACTGAAAGATGCGGATAAGTTGTTTTTATTACCCTTCGAAAAAAATATGGAAATATACATGACACAATCGCTAGTTTATAGTTATTTTTCCCGAATAGGACTTCAGCTTTTAATTTTAATCGTACTATTTCCATTGTTTTTCGTAATAAATAACCGATCATTTGAATTTTATATACTGTTTGCTGTGTTAATGCTGGTTATGCCTTATTTAGGATTATTAGTGAAATGGCAATGGTACAAATATAAATTAGAAAGTTGGTCTCTCCATCTTGTATTATTTATCGTTTATGCTTCAGGATACTATGTTGCGTTAGATGCAAAAAACTTATCTAGCTTAACCTCTATATTCGTATTAATTGGATTAGCCATTTTGCTTAAATATCAAAATAAAAATCAATTATTCCCTTGGGAAAGAATGATTAAATCAGAACAACAACACCATATGAATTATTATAAATTTGTAAATATGTTTACCGATGTTAAGCATTTAAAGGAAACAGCAGTACGTAGGAGTTATCTTGATCCATTGTTAATTACGCCGAAAAATAAGAAATTTAATGAAAATTATATGTATCTTTATTTATTTATTAGAAGTTTTGCAAGAGGTAAAGATGCGTTTAACATAATATTAAGATTAGTTGTATTAGCGATGATTTTAATGTTTTGGTTAGCTCAACCATTAATTACTCTAATCATAGGTAGTCTGTTTATGTATATAGTTTTATTACAAATGGCTCAGTTTTATACGCAGCAAGCTTATGGCTTGTGGCCACAAGTTTGGCCGATTCCGGATACTAAAGTAATAAAAGGTTATGAACAATTTCTATATAGACTCATGTTTATTGTTGGGATATTGTTTGTAATCGTTTATGCAATCACATTACCGATGTATAGTTATTATGGCTTGTTATTCTTTTTAGTAGGGTGGTTAACCATCAGAAATGTAGTCAAAAAACTTAAATATCAAGAATCATTATTAAAAGATTAAAAAAGTGGTCGTTACTCAATACATCATTAAATGAAATGAGCAACGACCATTTTATTTTGATTATGATCTTTACGAAAAATTAGTTATCATCGATTGGGAAGAGATATCTTTCGAAATAACTTGAATGTTGACCACTAGAGCCAAAGAATTGACTAAGCGCAAGTTTATCAAAATTATCTTTGAAAACAGAGGAAGCTTTAAAGTCTTCATAAGCTGTCCTGCTTTCAAAGCCAAAGTAAATTTTATAAGTTAACCCATGCTCTGGTTTTAAGAAACGGTAGCATCTATAACCTGCAAATTGTTTGAAATCAGTAGTTAAATTTTCTAATCTTTTTTCTAGTTGATAGGCATGATCTTCTGATGTCGGTACAAAGATTACAGAATAAAAATGGTTTGCGTTTAAGTCTCCCTCAGACTCAAGGATGTCATAAATTAAAGGCTGTTTTAATACTGATTTTTCATCTGTTTCTTCCAAAATTACTGAAGAATCTGATGCAGAAAATTGTAATAAGTTATGGTCAGGATTATTTAATCTGATTTGATTTAAATAACCAAACGTCCCATAAGATGCAAAAATTTTCATAAAGATTTTCCCCCTTGCTTTGTTTATGAAAGTATAGTTAACTACTATACCTTACTATAGATATATCTAATTTTTCAAATAGATATAAAATAAGCTTTGATAACATTATAATTGATTTCTATTATAAAACAATAGTCAAATGATTAAATCGTGAAAAGCTAACAGTTTGTCTTTTTTATGACATTTAAGCACAATGAAATACGAGTAATAATGCAGTATGGTATTATAGATAAGAATGATTACAATGTAGGAGGATTACAAGGTGCATAATAAAAATAATACAATCCTAAATATGATAAATGGTGAAACTGTCTCGCACACTCCAGTATGGTTTATGCGACAAGCAGGGAGGTCACAACCTGAATATAGAAAATTAAAAGAAAAGTATTCATTATTTGAAATTACGCACCAACCAGAATTGTGTGCATATGTAACACATTTACCTGTAGATAATTATAATACAGATGCAGCAGTACTTTATAAAGATATTATGACGCCACTACAACCAATTGGTGTAGACGTTGAAATAAAATCAGGCATTGGCCCTGTTATTCATAATCCAATAAAAAATATTCAAGATGTTGAGAAACTAGGCACTATAAATCCAAAACGAGACGTACCTTATGTTTTAGATACAATTAAATTATTAACTGAAGAAAAATTAAATGTACCTTTAATAGGTTTTACTGGCGCACCATTCACTTTAGCAAGTTATATGATTGAAGGTGGACCTTCAAAAAATTATAATTTTACAAAGGCAATGATGTATAGTGACGAAGCAACATGGTTCGCTTTAATGGATCATCTTGTTGACATGTCTATCACTTATACTGCCGCTCAAGTAGAAGCGGGTGCCCAAATCATTCAAGTATTTGATTCTTGGGTGGGTGCATTAAATGTTCAAGATTACCGTTATTATATAAAACCAGCTATGAATAAGTTGATTAGTGGTATAAAAGCAAAATATAATGTGCCAGTTATTTTGTTTGGAGTTGGCGCGAGTCATTTAGCCGATGAATGGAATTCTTTACCAATCGATGTTCTAGGTTTAGATTGGCGTTTATCTATTAAAGAGGCAAATGAGTTGAATATTAATAAAACGTTACAGGGTAATTTAGATCCATCTCTGTTATTAGCACCTTGGGACGTTATAGAAGAAAGACTAAAAGTGATTTTAGATCAAGGTATGGAGCACGGGAAACATATTTTCAATTTAGGTCATGGAGTCTTTCCAGAGGTGAAACCTGAAACTTTAAAACGAGTGACTACGTTTGTACATGAATATACACAAAGATAGTACGACATAAACATTGGCTACCAAGATTTACAAATACTTATGTCATATACATCTAAAATTTATTATACAAGAGGATGATTTAAAAATGACAAAAACGATAGGCTTATTAGTAATGGCTTACGGTACACCATATAAAGAAAGTGATATTGAACCATATTACACTGATATTAGACATGGTAAAAAGCCGACTGATGCAGAATTACAAGACTTAAAAGATAGATACCAATTTATAGGAGGACTGTCTCCTTTAGCAGGTACAACAAATAGACAAGCTGAAGCTTTACGAGACGCGCTCAATGAAGCATATGATGAAGTGCAATTTAAACTTTATATAGGCTTGAAGCATATCTCTCCATTTATAGAAGATGCAGTACAATCAATGCATGAAGATGGTATAGATGAAGCAGTTACGGTTGTATTAGCGCCACACTATTCAAGTTTTTCAGTGGGATCTTATAATACACGTGCCCAAAAAGAAGCAGATAAATTTGGTATTCAATTTAAACATGTAGCGCATTATTATCAACAGCCTAAATTTATACAATACTGGACTGAAAAAATTAATGAAACACTAACAAGAATTCCTCGTGAAGAGCACGATGAAACCGTCTTAGTAGTATCAGCTCATAGCTTGCCTAAAGGATTGATTGAGAAAAATAATGATCCTTATCCGAATGAATTGCATCATACTGCACAATTATTAGAGGAACAATCTGATATCATTCATGTGGCAGAAGGATGGCAATCTGAAGGTAATACGGGCACGCCATGGTTAGGACCAGATGTTCAAGATTTGACGAAATCTTTGTATGAAACACATGGATACAAGCATTTCATATATACACCAGTAGGTTTTGTTTGCGAACATTTAGAAGTATTATTTGATAACGATTATGAATGTAAAGTGGTTTGTGATGAACTAGGAGTAAATTATTACAGACCTTCAATGCCTAATACAGATCCATTGTTCATCGGTGCAATCGTTGACGAAGTAAAAAATGTTTATTAAAGGAAGCGTGAATTAATTTGGGTAAAAGTATCGCAATAATTGGTGCTGGTATTACAGGATTATCTAGTGCTTATTTTATAAAAAAATTACGTCCCGATGTAGATGTAACTATATACGAATCTTCTAATAGAACTGGTGGAAAAATCCAAACATATAGAAAAGATGGTTATACTATTGAGTTAGGTCCAGAATCTTATTTAGGTCGCAAACAAATTATGACTGATATCGCTCAAGAGATTGGTTTAGAAAATGATTTGGTTACCAATCAAACTGGACAGTCTTATATCTATGCAAAGAATAAATTATTTCCAATACCTGGTGGGTCTATACTAGGCGTACCAACAGATATAAAACCATTTTTAAAGACAAAGTTAATATCTCCCAAAGGGAAAATACGTGCTGGATTAGATTTATTTAAAAAGCCAACAAAAATGGATGGAGATATTTCTGTTGGCGCATTTTTCCGAGAACGTTTGGGTGATGAGGTACTAGAAAATCTAATTGAGCCCTTAATGGGTGGTATTTATGGTACAAATATCGATGATTTAAGTTTAATGAGTACTTTTCCCGAGTTTAAGCAGAGAGAAGAACAATTTGGTAGTTTGATTAAAGGCATGAGACATGAAAAAATACAGCGCCAAAAGCAGCGTCAATTATACCCAGGTGCACCTAAAGGACAATTTAAACAGTTTAAACATGGACTTAGTTCATTTATAGAATATTTGACTGAATATGTTGTCAATCAAGGTGTTGAAATAAAATATCAAACGCCAATTAAAGATATCATAATTACACAAAATAATTATGAAGTTATCAGTGGAGAAAATAAAGACACTTACGATAGTGTGTTAGTGACCACACCACATCAAACGTTTATGCAATGGTTTGGAAATGATCCTGCATTTGATTATTTTAAATCTATGGATTGTACAACAGTTGCCACTGTTGTATTAGCCTTTGACGAAAAAAATATTGAAAACACATACGACGGCACTGGCTTTGTCATTGCACGCACAAGTGAAACCGACATAACAGCTTGTACATGGACAAGTAAGAAATGGCCATTTACTACACCTGAAGGCAAAGTACTTATACGCGCTTATGTAGGCAAGCCTAATGATACAGTTGTAGATGATCACACAGATGAAGAATTAGTTAATATTGTTAAAAAAGATTTAAACCAGATGATGACATTTAAAGGTGCTCCAGACTTTAGTATTGTAAACAGATTACCTAAAAGTATGCCACAGTATCACGTCGGTCATATCAATAAAATTAAATCAATACAAACACATATTAAACAAAATTATCCAAAACTACGTATTACAGGTGCATCATTCGAAGCGGTAGGTTTACCTGATTGTATTCAACAAGGTAAAAATGCTGTAGAAGAGTTATTAGCAGAATTATAATAATTAAATAATAACAATTAACCGTACCATCTATTTATCGAATAGTTATATAGATGATACGGTTTTTTAACTATGGATATATAATTATTTATAATTCAAATTAATATATGAGATAATGAAATAGTTGTAAAATTAGTATATTAGATAGCTAATGAGATTCAGATAAAGTGGGGGATATTTATGACTGATATCGTAATAGTACATTCAAAATATGGCGATGCATCAAATCATTGGTATGATTGGTTAGCAAATAATCTTAGATTAGAAGGTTATAATGTAACATTATTTAATTTACCATATGAAAAAGATAGCAAAATGGAAAAATGGATAAGTGAAATGAAGCAACAAATTCAAATTAATAAATATGAAACTTATTTTGTTACGCATGGCTTTGGTACTTTAGCATCATTAAAATTTATTGAAGAAGTGGATGTAAATTATATAGAAGGTTTGTTTAGTATTTCAGGATTTATGGAAGATGTTCAAATGCCGGATGAATTAGCTTACACAGAAAAATTTCAAATCGATTATGAACAAGTTAAAGAAAGAGTGGAATCTTTTTATGGTTTGTGCGCTAGAGACGATAAATACATATCATATGAAGAGACTAAAAGGTTAATGGATACATTAGGTGGAAAATGTAAAGTAACTGAATATGGCGGGCATTTTATGGAAGATGATGGATTCACAACATTTACAAGATTGCAAAGTAAAATGCAAGGTATTATGAGTCAATAAATAACAATCTTAAATAGAGTTATTTAGGTGGAAAGTCTATATCTATTGAACTATTGTTACGTTTTTTTGATTAATATAGTGTCTAAAAACTATAAAAAATTGACGAAGGTACTAATTTTTTATATAAAAAGGGAACTAAAATTAAAATAATATTATTATAAACCATTTTTACACAAATTAGTTTTTGAAACCCATTGACTAAACCATGAAATCTTTATATACTGAGTTAGTCTTATTTGATAGGTGATGTGCAAACAGCCACTATCATACTTAGTTTTAAAACTTATTAAGCCAATGTAAATTATTTTAAAAAAACGTTGACATTAAGTTAACATTTATGGTATATTTAATAGGTAGTCGTCATTAATAATATTAACGCGGGATGGAGCAGTTCGGTAGCTCGTCGGGCTCATAACCCGAAGGTCGGTGGTTCAAATCCGCCTCCCGCAATTTTCAAAAGGTCCCGTAGTGTAGCGGTTAACACGCCTGCCTGTCACGCAGGAGATCGTGGGTTCGAATCCCATCGGGACCGCCATTTTTAATTATGGTTCAGTAGCTCAGTTGGTAGAGCAATGGATTGAAGCTCCATGTGTCGGCAGTTCGACTCTGTCCTGAACCATTCTTTTGATTTTTACTTTGGCGGTTGTGGCGAAGTGGTTAACGCATCGGATTGTGGTTCCGACACTCGTGGGTTCGATTCCCATCATCCGCCCCATAATCGTTAAAATGCGGGTGTAGTTTAATGGCAAAACCTCAGCCTTCCAAGCTGATGTTGTGGGTTCGATTCCCATCACCCGCTCCATTATAATTATTCCACAGTAGCTCAGTGGTAGAGCTATCGGCTGTTAACCGATCGGTCGTAGGTTCGAGTCCTACCTGTGGAGCCATGGCCCCGTGGTCAAGCGGTTAAGACACCGCCCTTTCACGGCGGTAACACGGGTTCGAGTCCCGTCGGGGTCATACAAACAGAAGTGAAATATCGCTTCTGTTTTTTTATATGGAGAGTTGTCCGAGTTGGCCGAAGGAGCACGCCTGGAAAGTGTGTAGGCGCCACAAGCGTCTCGAGGGTTCGAATCCCTCACTCTCCGTACGTAAAAATTGATATAATAGGCTTTAAGAAGAGCAAGTGTCAAATATGTGCCAAGAGAATAATTCTCTGACACGTTGGCCTTGCTTTTTTTTATGTTCTTCTAACAAGTGAGAGTACGTATCTAAAGTTATTGATATGCTAGCATGTCCTAAACGTTTACTAATATATTCGATAGGTAAGCCCTTAGAAAGTAAATAAGATGTGTGAGTGTGTCTAAGTGAGTAGGGGGTTACATTATCATCATCTAATCCAATAACTTTTTTCGCGTGCTTAAAAGATTTATTTACTGCTGTATGACTTAAAGCAAATAACTTTCCATCAATTCTACGAGCTAATTTAGACAACTTAGAATTAATTAACATTATGTCTTTTTGATTCACTTCAACATCTCTTTTTGAATTTTTAGTTTTTGTACCAGGTAAATGTATAACACCATTTCCTTTATTTAGGTCATCGTAATTCATATTAATAGCATCACTATATCTTGCGCCTGTAATTGCTAATAAATAAAAAAAAATATAACTTTGCTCATTTTTACCTTTAAAAAAATCAATCATGTTTAAATAATTTTTAATGCTCATATACTTAAAATGTTCCTCAAGCGACCACCAATTAAATGATTTAAACGATAAGTTAATATTCAAAATGTATCATGACCCAACGGTTGAATTGCGTTATTTTGTAGATGGATATATTAAAACGAAAGAGGGTTATATACACAAAGTAGATGTTCACACACAAATACTACATTTATATGAAGAAACTGGTTTCAGTAAAGTTAATTTGTTAGATATTGTGGAGATAAAATAGTTAAAAAAGATGGAAATTATAGTAGACGAACATGTACTAACGTGTTATAATAGTATTATGGAGGTGAGGGAGACAGTGAGTAAACAAAAAAAGCTCAAATGTGTAAGAATCACAATCAAGATAAACTTCTACTTTATCAAGATTGACTTCACATTCGAGCCATAAACAAAATGGGGAGTTCGCTCCCCTCTCATTAATAATATACAATATTACTCACTGCATTACAATGAAAATACAAATGAGTGTTAGAAAAACAACTAAAGCAGAAAAGAAAGAATTCATGATTGGTTTTTTAGTATTAGTAACAATTGTCTTGATTTTTAAGTGGGTGTTTTAAATGAACGCGATCAATGAAATATATCAAACTATACAAAAATTACTAGAATCTGAAATCACAGCTTACCAAATAGAAAAAGATACGAGTATTAGTCGTGCGAAAATTGGCAGATTGAAAAACGGTAAAAATGATTTAAATAATTTAAGCTTAGAAACTGCAGGGAAATTATACGAATATGCAAAAGCCCACCTGTATTAGGTGGGTTTTTTTGTTAAAATATTTTTGAAATGATTTGATAATTTTTCTAGTGAAGATGGATTTGAATATGTTGCATTATCTTTAGAATAATAATAAACGTGTCTGTTTTTATAAGCTTTTTGATTCTTCCATAATTCAGATTTTGTGAAATCGTTGGTTTCGACTTTACCTGAATCAGTTGGAATTAAAACATAATCCGCGGCGTATTTATTGTATTTTTCATACGGAACCTTTTTAAAGCCATTTTTAGCTAAGCCATCTTTTGCTCCTTTCGGGAAAGGAAACTTATATTCTTGGTAAATGATTGGTGTTCCTCTACCGAAGTTTTCTCCGAAAATTGACAATTGTTTTGGTTGAATTTCCATAACCGTAAATGTTTTATTTTTACCAATTTTTTGTTCGATAGCTTGTCCATCTTGGCGCAATTGATTTTCTAAATCTTTAATTTGATCTTTGGCTTTTTGTTCTTTACCTAAAATTTTACCAATAGCTAAATGCATTTCTTTATATGAGTAATCTGTGTATTTGATAGGAATAGTCGGGGCTATCTTTTTATACTTTTTGATTTTAGTGTTAACATCGTAAGTTAAAATTAAATCGGGTTTTAATTTTGCAACGCTTTCTACATCTTCTGAACTAATACGTTTAGAGCCTTTTTCATTTACATATTTTGATTTTGGAAAGTCGGCGTCGATACCAACAGGTGTTACCCCAAGGTCTTTGAAGTTCCCTCCATTTGAGGTTAATACGACGATACGTTTTGGATTTTTTGGTATCTTAATTTTATCTCCTGATTTTGTTTCAAAGGTTTTTGTTTCCTTTGAATATGATGACTTGCTTTGTCCACATCCAGTGAGTACAAGTAATAAAGCTATAAATAAGACGATAGTTCTCTTCATAAAATCATTCCTTTTAGTATTTTAATTAATTATGAACTAATTGATATTTATTATCAATAGCGAAAGTGAAAAAAACGCCTAAATGAATAGACGGGTTGTTTTACGTGTCAAATACGTGTCAAATACGTGTCAATTTAGTTATATTTCTTTAATTTTAGTTATAAACAAAATGCTGTTATTTAGCGTATTTAAGCCATTTTAATATGAATTAGAAAGTTAACTAATGCCTTCACTCTCCGTTAATTACATAATTTGAGCTTTCCTGAGACACCGTAACCCTTGATATAATAGGGTTTCGGTGTTTTTGTTTTGTATTACTTTTTATAATTTATGCCAACTTCATGCCAAATTGGCGTAAAAATTAATAAAACTATGTCAAAATTAAGGTTTCGTTGACGTAAATTGAAATAGAGGTACTTTTAAATGGCTACCCTCATATCACAAATATGAAGATAGCCAAAATACATTTTGTTTTTTAGTGTTTGCTTGACGGGGGTCAGTTCAGAATAGGTGGGTTTTTAATAATTTGGCAGTCTTAAATATCTATCCAACTTTTCTCATTACTTAATTAACTACATTTTATATTGATTATAGTTTTGTAAAAGTTGAAATAGACTTTTTATTTGGAGATTTAATAAGTACAAGTTTATTATTCTTTTTACAATAATTCTTGATATGCGATTATTTCATATTTTATGGCTATTTCTTTAATAAAGTTTTCATTCTATCTACTGCTCCTTGTATGTTCTAACTTATCTTCAATATTTTTGAAATCTTTTATGTTCTCCTTTCTTGTCTGAAATAACGTGACGTTTTTTATATTATGTTACAAAAGAAGTATTAAATTGATTAAAGAGAACAAATGTTCTATTATATACTTGAGGTGATTACATGGAACCCAATTTAGATTGGAGTAAAACTTTTCAAGAATTTCAAGATATATTAAATTCAGGAATCAATCCAGAATGGCTTTATTCTACAAAAGCAAACATGATTTTGAATCCAGCATATACTGGGGAGGGTAAACAATTTTTCTTCACAAAGGATATTGTTAAAGCTAGTAAAATTATTTCATTCTTTTAAGTTAGTACTATGAAGATAACAAACTCAGACGCACCACGTGAATATAAACACGAAATTTACTTCCATAAGATATCTGGCGAAAGATTTATACTATTATTACCTTAAGGTTTATAGTTAATAGACAATCATTTATATAAATACTATTAAAGTAGTAGTCATAAATATTGCCGTAGTATTGTACGAAATTTTAAAATACCAATGCATTAGTTATTCTATTTTCTTGGCTGTTTTATTCTTTAAAAATATTTTGATTTTTATAATATAGGGTATTTATAATAAAGAATATCAATGAGGTGTTATTATTGTCTTTAAATGTAAATATAAATAGTTACTTAAAATTATTGGAAAATGAAAGTTTAACAGAACAAAGATATTATCAAGAAAAAAATTATATATCTAAGTTTTTTTACAAGTTGTTTAAGCATCCAAGAGATAAAAGAAAAGAATTACTATATTTAGATTCAATTGATGACGAGTCGTTTTATCAATTATTTAGCGCATACACCATAGGCAGTGAATTACTAACTATACCCGATTGTTTAAATGAAGATATAATGATTTACGGTAATATAGACGATTTTTTCAAAGATAGAGTTAAAATTATGAAAGATAGATTACCATTAAAACATGAAGCTGCAATCCATTTTAAAGATAAAGATTGTAATTTTGTTAAGGAAAGTTTACTTGCCTTTCAAGAAAAGTTTTGTCATCAAGATATATTTTAAATTTGTTGAAGCTTATTTGTGGTTTAATGCTTACGAAGCAATTGGTTTATCAGGTACAAACGAACAAAAATTTAGAAATGCTTTTTATAGATACAAAATATTTTCAGAAAGGATATGGTACTAAAATACTATAGTATCTAATTCAAGAAAACAAAGTTCATTATACTGACGTAAATAAAGATAACTGTAATGCTGTAAATTTTTATATCAAAAATGGATTTAAAAAGTATAAAGAATCTCAATAGGATCAACGAGGAAGACATTATCCAATATTACACCTCAAGCTGTAAAGATTACTTAATGATATCGTTTTGAGCAAAGCGTTTGAATAGTTAGATGAGTTTATTTTGTGAAAAAAACTTACAGAAAGCTTTTTTAAATCTAATTGATTTGAAGACATTTTTTAATAATACTAATGTCGAAAAACAGACAAAATATAAATAATAATTATATTGTTTCCTCTATTTAAATTTGATAAAATTTTTAAAATTATGTCATTTTGACGCGTAGAGGAGAATTTAAAATGAAAGAAAAATTATCGTTTACTCAAATTATTTATGCTACTATCATTGGTGGGCTATTATCGGGAATAGTGAAATTAGGATGGGAAGTTATGCTACCGCCTAGGACCCCAGAGCGTAATGCAACTAATCCACCACAAGAATTACTACAAAAGTTTGGTTTTAGCTCAGATTTTACACATATGAGTTATCAATTTTCAGAACAATCAATGCCTTGGGTAAGTTTTATTGTTCATTTTAGTTTTTCAATAGCATTTGCGTTCATTTATATTATGCTAGTCAAATATTTTTCAAAAGTAGCAATTGGCTATGGTTCTATTTTTGGTCTAGTTGTTTGGATAGTCTTTCATTTAATTATAATGCCAATAATGAATGTCGTTCCAAATGCTTTAGAGCAACCATTCCACGAACATGTATCTGAATTGTTTGGTCATGTTGTGTGGATGATGGTTATAGAATTTGTTCGTAGATATTTTGTATGTAAAAATGAGTTGAAGGTAAATAAATATTAATTCAAACATTTATTCGAATGAAAGGGATGTACTTTTATATAAGTGCATCCCTTTTTGGTTCCGATATATGTATGACTAGTTAGTGTGTGCATTTATTGGGTAAAAGGATAATGCTTACTCTTTAGTGAATCATAATTTTTATGTACATACAATAGGGATTTTTTATTGGTAGATTGAATGTACATATAATCTATGACACATACAAATAAGTGTTAGTTCTGTAAAGGTTATATAAAATAAATTTAAAAATCACGGAGAAAACAATTAGCTTAATTTAAGAGGTGGTTTATTTTAATTTTTGTCGGCAGAAATTTTTCTTTTTGATACATAATTCGCCTGTTATTTTTGTTTGTTAAAAAATTGTAACAAATAAATAATAATTGCATTCTTATTTTGTGTTATTATATAAAAAAATAAAGAGGTGATTCAAAATGAAAAATTATAAAAAAGTTATTGTAGTTTCTTTGATAGCAAGTAGCGTGGCTTTTACGCCTGTAATTAATTCTGAAGTAAATGCATCTACTATTGATCATAATTTATTTAAAGTAGGGGGAGATAGAGGAGATTATCAAGAGATTGCCGGACCACATTTAATCGTGAGAATAACTGCCCATGATAAACAAGGGAAAAATAGTTTTGAACCTCGTTATGTAGAGTTTCCATTAAAACCAGGAAAGGTACTTACAAAGAAAGATGTTATAAACTATATTGAGTGGACACTTGATGCACATGATTATAACAAATATCGTGTTGTAGAATTGGACTCAGAGGCTAAAATCCAAGTTTCATATTTTAGCAAAACAGAAAAACAAGTAGTAACAGAATATTTTCCTGTAACAGAAAAAGGGTTTATTATTCCTGATTTGTCTGAACATGTGCACAATCCTGGTTTTGTTATAGTAACAGACGTAGTTGTTGAAGAACGGAACCCTAAGTAAATTCAAATAGACTGTTTTTAAATTTTTATGATATTTATACATGAAGAATTAAGGTCAATGATTTGATTTGTGTTTTTAGTTATTATCTTAATAGATCAGTCATACATAGATGACAATATTAAAAATGTTATTCAACTTCATAAAAATTTTGCTATAAAAAAGCCACTATTCAATTTAATGAGTTAGTGGCTTTTATGCAAAGAGTTTAATTATAGTTATGTATATCCTGTTTAAAACAGAACAAACTTTGTTGATATATTCATGTTTATTGAAACATAATTTTAATAGTAAATTGAATAGAAATTTTCAGATTATAAGAGAAGCATTACTAGCCTCGAGACATTTAACTAGTTTATTTATATTAGGTGAAATAGCATATTCAATACAGAATATACATTATTTAAAAGTTGCTTGTTAGAGTTAGTATTATGAATTTTATTTCTAGATTGTGCTTCATTTATAGTATTACAGCTAATATGTTTATTTAGATACATTACTGTGTAGCTTTTTTATTTATGTAGCCTACCCACTTATTTTTGGAATCATATAAAGAATAAAATTCTTCATTATTACCAAGTACGTAACTATATTTGGCATTTAAAGTTTTACCATAGAAGTTTTTGCTTAGACCTTTTTTGTTATCGAAATAAAAAGAATCCCAGATTACATAATTGTTTTTATTTATTTTGACTTTTTTATTCAGTAGCGTTCCTTTTAAATCAGAAACATCTCTTTTATTAAAATAACCTATCCATTTATTTTTATTATCATATAGAGATAAATAAGTTTGTCCATTGTTATGTTTGTATATATATTTCGCTTTATAAACATTACCGAGTTTAATATGAGTTAGGGGTTTCTTAATATGAAATTGAAAATCGTTCCAAACCGAAATGTTACTTTTGGATACAGTGACATCTTTGTTGTAGACATGACCAACTGGAATGTTTGTCCATTTTTTTATTAATTTCAAATTTGTATCATTTATTTTGGTGGCAAAGTTTAGCGGGCTAGAACCATAAGCATGTACTCCAATAATTTTCTTGTCTCTATTCCATACTGGACTGCCACTTTGTCCACCATAAGTATCTATATCGTAATAAACATTAAAATTAGTAAATTTTTTTAATAGACCGTTTCCTTTATATAATGTCCAACCGCCTTTATCAGCAGGGTATCCAGCTGTTTCTATAGGTTCGCTTAATTTCATTTCGTTAGTTATTCCTAAAGTACCTGTTTGGTCTCCAAGAGAGGTTTTTAACTTAATAACTGCTAAATCATGTTGAGAAGATTGAGAATTGATCCATTCTGGTAATACATATTTTTTATCTACTTTTGCTTTACCTATAGTAGCTTTGTTAGCTCTTGCTCCAGCATAAGCTGTTATTTCAGTAGCCCAACCGCCAAGTCTTGAATCGTAAACGTTATGCGCTGCTGTAAGTATTGTATCAGGAGCAATCACAGTACCTGTACCAATATAAGTTATATTGTTAAATGTCATGTTTAAAAGTACTATAGTTTTATAGGGATAAGAGGTATAATTTTCTACTAATATACGGTCATCTTTGCCTAAAATTCTTTCTATATCACTTCCAGTGGCTTCTTCTATAGGTCTAAGGTTTTCTTGTGGTATCTCATAATCAACAGGTGTAGCATCTTTTATAGGTTTTGTGGGTTCAGTTATATATGTATCATCATTGTTTAGTGATGATGCATCAACACTTTTCTCTTTTAAAACATAAGAGATGAGCAATAGAATCGATATTATTAAAAGAGATCTCCTTATTAAATTTCTCATTATTTTAAATTCTCCTAAAAACAAAATTGTAAAAGTAATATTTCTAAATTAATTAATTAATCGCTGTATGTCACATAAATTAGTTTGTCCTTGGTAAAATCAAATACTACTTTTAAGTCATTAAAGTATGCTGTCGTATCTAAGTTTTTAATTCTTGCAATTTTATAACCGTTCATAATTAACCAAGGCATATCATATTTTTGGATTTTTAAGGTTATATTTTCATAATTTGCATATATCCATTCAATTTTGTTCTTGTTATTTTTTATATCTATGGCATTTAATTCAAGCTTTTTTGTATCATTATAGTTGTAATCATGCACTTTAGTTATTCTCCTTTAATGAATTTATCTGCTGCCATAACAGCTAACAAATTATTTTGTCTTATGGCTTCTAATTTCATATTGAAAATTTGTGTAACATACTGATCGGCGCTTCTAGGCACACTATTAAGTGTTTTTGAAAAATACTTCAACCATTCAATTTTATCTTCATATTTCATTTTACTAATTGCAAAATTTTTCTTTTGCCCGTGTCTAAATAACCGCGTAGTAAATTTTCCAGCAAATTGGTCCCGTGTTTTTTGATCTTTGTAAATAGGGCTTTTGTAAATAGTGTTATAAATTTCGTTAATTGTTGCAAAGTACTGTTTCCCTGAACTTTTATGATGTGATAAATGTGTACCATTATCAAAATTATTGACTACGACGTAGTATTCGTAATCTGTTTTTATAGCATAATTCCTAGAGTTCATTAGAAATTCTATAGTGAATAGTTGATCTTCACCAGTTTGTGAAAATGTTTTAAATCTTAACTTATTTTTATCTATAATTGCTTTTTTAAACATTTTGAGTACAGATAAAGCATAGAACATACTATTTTCAATAATATTAGCTTTCGGAACATTTCCATTTTCAAATATAGCTTTAGGTACGCTTCTACCTTTACCTTTAACGCCGTATTTTCCAATAATCAAATCACTTTTATGTTTAATTCCATAATTATATAAGTCTTCTAAAGTACGCGGGTGTAAAAAATCGTCAGAATCTAAAAAGAAAATATACTGACCACTACTCATTTCAATACCTTTATTTCTTGGTTTGCTAGCACTACCACTGTTGAATTTTAGTCGTTTGAATTTAATTAACTTACTGTATTTTTTTGTATAGGATTTAATAATATTTAATGTATTCGAGTTAGTTGAATGATCGTCTACAATTATTAGCTCATAATTGGTTTTCTCCATTGTTTGATTAATAACAGAATCGATTGTACGAGAAAGAGAACAATCGTTATTGTATGTTGGCATAACTATGCTGACTTTTTTAATTTTAAACGCCTCCTTTTTTACAAAGTTAGCAAAGAAGGCATTATTAGTATATGTAGTTAGTCGTTTTTTAAAATAAGTACAAGCAAAAATAATAAAAAAATAAGTTAGATTAACGAAAGTTATATATGAAAATAAAATATTAAATAGTAATACGATTTATTTTAATTTTAGGTTATGCAAGTAATTTTTTATTTAGTAAATGATGTAAGCGGATTAATAATATAGGGGAGGAGGTATATTAAAGGATGTGTTATACAATTGCTATAGTAGAGTTATAAAGTAAAATATAGACTGACCATTGGTAAGATATTTAGAAGTTAATATTTGTTATAAAGTGGGTTACTGAAGTGAGTCTTATGTATAAGCACCAGCTCAAGCAATTATTTTAAAGAACCAATAATTAATTTATTAAGTTAGCAGTTCTTAAGCAAGAGCTTTGGCGCTTGTAAATATAATATTAAGTTAGTGATTCTTGTGTAAGAGCTTCAACAGCAAATTAAGAAAGTGTAATTAAAGTTTTCAATCCAGTCAACTTTTCTAATAAAGAACAACGAATTTCGTTTTAAATAGTTAAGGTTTCTCTCAGTACCCATATAGCACAAATGCTTATATTTAACAAAAGTAATAGTTTAATTTAAGTGTTTTTCTTTCATTTATAATTTCTTAATTATGATAAAAATTGTGAATTAATAGAAATGGATTTTTTGAATCACTGAATATAATTAAATACTTAACTTAGAAATATTTAATTATCTTGTTCGTTATTTAATACTTTGCCATTCTTAGCATCAATAGTCACTTCGTGTTTTTCTTTATCTTTTTTAAGGTCTAAATCATAAACGAGTTTCCCATCGTCTTTTGATAGTGACCACTCTTTGATGTCTCCGTCAAATTCTTTTTGACCTTTTTTAATGGCGTCTTTATAATCGATGGCTTCATTATAATTAAATGCTTCGTTATTATTAATTGAATCTTCGTTCTCTTGTTCTTTATTCAAGATTTTTTTGTTTTTATCAGAGATAATAACTTCTGATTCTTTATTATCACCTTGTTGTTCAATTTTATATGCCCATTCGCCATTGCTTCTTTCATATGAGATGCCTTTTAAATTTTGGTTGTCGTATGTTTCTTGGGCCTTTTTGATAGCGTCATCAGGACTTGTTTTGATTTTGTTGATAGCGATAACTTGGTTATCGGATTTTGTATCTTTTTTATTTTCAGATTTTGAATCACTGTCAGATGAACCATTTCCACAACTAGCTAATAATAAACTAGAAAACATTATTGCTGATAAACTTTTTAACTTCATCTGTTTCACTCCTTTATTATTTTTACAATAAATAATTACCCAACCTTTGGTGTAGACAAAACATTAAAGGTGAAAATTTGATTATAACCTGTTGAATGAGTTGATTTAACTAAATTTCAAAATGAAAGTAACATTTATATTTTAAAAAGATAAAAATAGTTAATAAATAGGAAAAATATTAAAAATCACACGTGTTGTGCATGAATACTGTTAAATAAACATAAACACGTTATAATAATTATAACTGAGATGGAGGAATGACAGATTGGATTTTTGGTTAAAAACACAAGCTGAACAAAATAATAAAGAAATATTTATCGATGATGGTGTGAATAAAATTACTTTTGGAAAGATGTATGAGAGAGCTAAAAGACTCGCTTATAGTCTAGAACAATTAGAATTAAGCAGAATAGGTTTATATATTAACAATACAATTGAAGCTATAGTATTAATTAATGCTGCATGGGTAGCAGGCATAGAAGTAGCTATGGTCAATACGAGATTAACTAAAAAAGAAATGATTGCTCAAATGAAATCTATAGATGTAAGTACAGTCATAGCGATGGAACAGCTTCATTTAAGAGATATTAAAGTGATAGATTTTCAAACATTGCAGACTCAAGAAGGGTACGAATTCGAAGCGCCGTTCTCAATTGATCGTATCGCATCGATTATGTTTACTTCTGGTACTACAGGTCCTCAGAAGGCAGTGCCACAAACCTTTTACAACCATTATGCAAGTGCATTAGGTTGTAAAGAGAGTCTTGGATTTAATCAATCTACGAAATGGTTATCGGTATTGCCGATTTATCATATTTCTGGTTTGAGTGTAGTGTTACGAGCGTTAATTGAGGGTTTTACATTACGACTTGAAGCGAAATTTGACGCTGATAAAATGATGAAGATAATTAAAGAGGAAACACCCACACATATATCATTAGTACCACAAACACTAAAATGGTTAATGGACAAAGGATGGCATCAACCGTTTTCGATCGAAAAAATATTGCTTGGTGGAGCTAAACTAACCACATCGTTAATAAATAAAGCGTTAGACTATGGTTTACCGATTTATAATTCTTTTGGTATGACTGAGACGTGTTCGCAATTCTTAACAGCAACACCAGGAATGTTGAAACTAAGACCAGACACGGTTGGAAAACCTAGCGATAATGTTGAAGTGAAGATTTCGCAGCCAAATGTTAATGGTCATGGAGAATTATTGATTAAAGGTGACAATGTCATGAATGGTTATCTTTTTCCAATGCATAAAAAAGATACATTTGTAGATGGTTATTTTAAGACTGGTGATATAGCAGAAATAGATGAAGAAGGTTATGTCATGGTATATGATCGTCGAAAAGATTTAATTATAAGTGGTGGAGAAAATATCTACCCTTACCAAATAGAAACAGTCGCTAAAAAGCACGAATCTATCGAAGATGCAATGTGTGTTGGTGTTGAAGATGCTACATGGGGAGAAGTACCTTATTTATATTATGTTGCTTCAGAAGCTATAACCAATAAACATTTAATAGAATTCTTCCAAAATCATCTAGCAAAGTATAAAGTGCCAAAACAATTTAAACGTGTTACTTCGTTACCTTATACATCAACAGGTAAATTGCAGAGAAATCATTTATAAAAGTAATGAGGAGTTTATATGAAAATAGTTGATATGCATCTATACCTCTATGACGAGCGTTTTAATACACCAATAATTACACCTAAAATAAAACTAGAAACACGTAAAGCATTGTTTGTAGCTTTAGTTACGGAAAATAATTCATATTACTATGGAGAGTGTAATGCGTTTGAAACTGATTGGTATACAAATGAAACGATTGATGATGCTCAAATCCAAGTGAAAGATTGGTTCGAAAGTATTAAAGATATAGAGTTTTATACATTCGATGAAATATTATGTAGTTTAAAACATCTATCTAAATATCCGGCAACTAGAAGTATGATTGTAATGGCCTGTTATCAAATGTTTTTCAAATTAACAGATTTTAGCGTAGCCTATGGTGCAACAATTAGCGGTTTAGCAGAAGAAAATATTTTGCAATTATCCCAAACACAACCCCAACGTGTTAAAGTGAAATGGTCTGATTCAATTTTAAATGATATTAAATCAATTAAACAATTACCATTTAAACCAGATATTGTTGTAGATGCAAATGAATCTATAACCGACTCGGAGATAGCAAAGCTAACAACAATTGGGTATGATCAATTATTGTATATTGAAGAACCATTTAAATTTTTAAATAAACTAAATCAGTTTAATGCGTACGAATTACCACCAGTTGCTATAGATGAAAAGGCAGACACGATAAATAACATTTTAGAAGTGATAGATGATTTCGCTATAGATGTTGTTGTATTGAAACCATTTAGACTAGGTGGAATCGATAAAGTGATGGATACTATTAAAATTCTTAAGGAAAAAAATGTAAAGATAGTCATAGGTGGTATGTATGAGTATGGATTAAGTAGATATTTTACTGCGATGTTAGCCCAATTTTCTAGTTATCCCAGTGATATCACACCAGAAGGTTATTATTTTGAAAAAGATGTGGTTGATCGTGCAGGTATTTTAAAAGGAGACTCAATCTATTTTGAGCCTCCAAAGGTTAAAAGTACAAGATTAACACGAATTTATTGATTTTTTTTGTTATCTTTTTTCTTAAGGGGAACTGGATCAAAGCCGCCTTTATGAAGCGGATGGCATTTTGAAATCCTTTTAATACCTAACCAAGTACCTTTTAATGCACCATATACCTGAATTGCCTCTCTGGTATATTCAGAACAAGTAGGATAAAAACGGCAAGTTGCGGGCGTCAAGGGCGATATAAATCGTTGATAAATATGGATGAGTCCAAGAAATATAGTTTTCATAAATTTTGCCTCCAACAAATAACTTAGCTTTAGCATAGTTAGTTTAACATAATAAGGGGAAGAGTGATGTATATGAAGTTTAAAGATAAAGATAATGACAACGTATATTTATCATATAAAGATAAAGAAGATATTGCTGACGGAAATCATGTACTTATTATTCCGAAATATAAAAATCAGTTGCTATTTACAAACCATAAATTACGTGGTGTTGAATTCCCAGGCGGTAAAAAAGAAGACGGAGAAACAAGTGAAGTAGCTGTTGCACGGGAGTTATTTGAAGAAACTGGAGCAAAGATAGCGCATTGTGAGTATATTGCACAATATGAAGTACAACGTACGAATGGCTTATCTTTCACAAAAGATGTATTTATGGTAAATGTATCAGAGATAAGTGATCAAGATGATTATTTAGAAACAAATGGCCCTTTATTTTATAAGAATATAGCTGAGATACCAGAGAGTAAAAAAAGTTATTTGTTGAAGGACGATGCGATTTTACACTGTTTAGAGAGAGTGATATCACTTGGATTTTATAAATAGAAAGCGTATGCCAATTGAATCAATACATCATATATTTGATGAAGTCACGTATTGTGTCGATAACTTAAAAGTTCGAGGCTTAATAATGACGCCAAAAGAAGATGTAAAAAGAATTGTGATATATCTACGAGGTGGTAAGGGCCAAGTAGGTAAAGTACGAGCAGCTAGAATGATGCAATTTGCAAATAAAAGCACTTTAGTTTTTGGTCCATATTATAGAGGTAATAACGGTAGTGAGGGGAAAGATGAATTTTATGGAGCGGATTTAAATGATGTCACGGTTGCTATACGTATACTGCATCAAAAATACCCTTATGCTACCATTCATATGGTTGGATTTTCCAGAGGTGGACTTCAGGGTTTGCTCACATTTCAAGATTTACCAATCTCAAGTTATATTATCTGGGGTGGAGTATCTGATATATACTTAATGTATGAAGAACGCGTTGACTTAAGAGGTATGTTGAAACGCATGATTGGTCATCCTAAAAAGCAAGCTGTTGCCTATCAGCAGCGAGATGCATTAGCTCAAATTACTAAGTCTAGCCCGCCTATACTTATTGTTCATGGTGGAAAAGATAAGCAAGTAGGCATTCATCATGCCTATCATTTAGCACAGCAATTAGAGGAAAAGGGAACAACTTATCGTACGTTTTATCAAATGTTAGAAGGTCATGTACCGAGACCATTTGCACTAAAACAAACGCTTTGTGAAATTAAACAGTGGATGATAGATGTGGAAGAGAATAAAATATAATAGAGTAAATCAAAAGAGAGGATTGGTTTCTAATACCCAATCCTCTCTTTTATATCATATAAATTAACAAATATTATTTAAACCCGCCACGTGTTGCTAGATCATCAACTTCTATCCCGAATTTTTCGAAGTTGTGATTGAAACGGTTAATTAAATCTTGAGCTTGCTCTCTATAGGCTTCTGGCTTACTCCAAGCATTAATAGGATTCAATAGCGTTTGAGGCACATCCTCAACTTCAACTGGAATATCTAAACCGAACATATCATCTTTAATATATTCAGCATCTCTTAATTGCCCTGTGATTGCTTGATTTACCATTTGTCTTGTGTAACTTAGGCTTATACGACGTCCTACGCCATATTTACCACCAGTCCAACCAGTGTTTACAAGATAAACATCTACATCGTGTTGATCGATTAAGTTACCTAATAAATCAGCATAAACTTTAGCGTTTAGAGGTAAGAAAGGTGAACCGAAACATGTAGAGAATGAAGGTTCTGGCTCAGTTACGCCACGTTCTGTACCAGCTAATTTAGCAGTGAATCCACTCAAGAAATGATACATTGCTTGATCTTTGGATAGTTTTGAAATAGGTGGTAGAACACCAAAAGCATCTGCAGTTAAGAAAATAATTGTATTAGGATGAGCTGCTTTAGATGGCGTTACAATATTTTCAATGTGGTTGATTGGGTATGCTGCACGAGTATTTTCTGTGTATTGATTATCATCGAAGTCAACATCACCATCTTCGTCAACAACAACATTTTCTAAAATAGTACCATATTTAATAGCGTCATATATTTGAGGTTCTTTTTTATAAGAAAGGTTAATTGCTTTAGCGTAACAACCACCTTCAATGTTGAAAATACCATTTTCATTCCAACCATGTTCATCATCGCCAATAAGTTTACGTGTTGGGTCAGCTGATAGTGTCGTTTTACCAGTACCAGAAAGGCCGAAGAATAAAGCGACGTCACCTTTGTCTCCAACGTTAGCTGAACAATGCATGCTCATAATGTTATCTTTAGGTAGTAAATAGTTCATTACGGAGAAAATACCTTTTTTCATTTCACCAGCATACTCAGTCCCACCAATGAGGATAACTTTATGTTTGAATGATGTGATGATAAATGTTTCTGAGTTTGTGCCGTCAATTTCTGGATCGGCTTTAAAATGTGGTGCTGAAATAATTGTGAAGTTTGGTTTGATTTCTTGTGCTTCTTCTTTTGAATTAGGACGTATAAACATATTTTGAGCAAATAGATTATGCCACGCCAATTCATTTACAACAGTTAATTTCAATTGTGAGTCATGATCACTACCGGCATAACCATTGAATACATATAGTTCATCTTTTTTGTCTAAATAGTTTAGAACCTTATCATATAATTTTAAAAATGTTTCTTCCTCAATCGGTTGGTTAACATTACCCCAGTCAATATCATCTCTATAAGATGGCTCATTTACAATAAACTTATCTTTTGGTGAACGACCTGTATATTTACCTGTTCTAGCGTTAATTGCACCTAATTCGGTAAGTTCACCTTCATTATTATCTAAAATCTTGTTATACAACTGTGTTGTAGATAATTGAAATAATGAAGATTGTTTGTCTAAAATACTTTCAATTTTGTTTGTATAAGTGTATGTATCTACAGCCATACTAATCCCTCCAACGCTATTTAGTTATTGTAAGCCTTTACAATTACAGAGTATAACACATATATATCAATAGTCCATACCAATCTAAAAGGAATTTTAAATAAATATTAATAAATGTAAAATTGACATTATATCGTTGATTCTGTACTATAGGACTTAACGGATTCTCTTATCCTGAGTGGCGGAGGGACATGGACCCAATGAAGCCCAGCAACCTCTTCTTAATACGAAGAAAGGTGCCAAACCGTTTGCAGACAAATATCGTCTGAACGATAAGAGCGAATGGACGTATAAGGGCCTTCTCTCTATTTATTGATAGTGTAGAAGGCTTTTTTAATGAGCTCAACAGAGAGAGAATTTTCGTAATTTAAAACTAAAGGAGCAAATTATGACTTACAATAGAAGATTATTCACTTCAGAATCGGTAACAGAAGGGCATCCAGATAAAATAGCGGATCAAGTATCTGATGCTATATTGGATGAAATATTAAAAGATGACCCAAACGCACGTGTTGCTTGTGAAACGACGGTGACTACTGGTATGGCGTTAATTTCAGGAGAAATATCAACAACAACATATGTTGATATTCCAAAAGTGGTTAGAGAAACAATTAAAGAGATAGGTTACACGCGTGCTAAATACGGTTATGATAGCCAGACAATGGCAGTATTAACGGCAATTGATGAACAGTCACCAGATATCGCTCAAGGTGTCGATACAGCTTTAGAGTATCGTGAAGACGCATCAGAAGAAGAAATCGAAGGTACAGGGGCGGGAGACCAAGGTTTGATGTTCGGTTATGCTACGAATGAAACGGATACATACATGCCTTTACCAATCTTCTTGTCACACCAACTTGCTAAACGCTTATCAGATGTACGTAAAGATGAAATATTAAATTACTTACGTCCTGATGGTAAAGTACAAGTAACTGTGGAGTATGATGAGCAAGATCAACCACATCGAATTGATACGATTGTCGTGTCAACACAACATGCTGAAGATATCGAATTAGCACAAATTCAAGATGATATTAAACAACACGTCATTTATCCAACAGTGCCAGAAGCACTTTTAGATGAGAACACTAAATTTTATATCAATCCTACTGGTCGTTTCGTTATAGGTGGACCACAAGGTGACGCAGGTCTTACTGGACGTAAAATAATTGTTGATACGTATGGTGGTTATGCACGTCATGGTGGGGGATGCTTTAGTGGTAAAGACCCAACTAAAGTTGATCGTTCTGCTGCTTATGCTGCCCGCTATGTAGCAAAAAATATCGTTGCTGCTGAATTAGCAGACAAATGTGAAGTGCAACTTGCATATGCTATTGGTGTAGCTGAGCCGGTTTCTATTTCTATAGATACATTTGGTACAGGAAAAGTTAAAGAAGTTGAATTGGTTGAGGCAGTTAGACAACATTTTGATCTAAGACCAGCTGGAATTATTAAAATGTTAGACTTAAAACACCCTATTTATAAACAAACTGCTGCATATGGTCATTTTGGTCGTACAGACGTACTATTACCATGGGAAAAGTTAGATAAAATTAATTTATTAAAAGATACAGTTAAAGCTTAACTAGAATAAAAAATTTTTTAACTTTATTCTCGAATGCTATGCGTTTATCTATTATAATTAAGTTACTGAACACATAAAGGAGCGTTTTTTGTTATGAATTCATTTGGACCATTAGAGATTGGTTTAATTGTGGCAATTGTTGTAGCAGTAATTTGTTTCATTTTATTTATCATTGCTTTGAAAAGTAAGAAGAAAGCACAACAAAAGGTAGAAGAACAATACAAAACCAGAGAACAAAAACTAAGCGATGAGCATGAAGAAGAATTAGAAAAAGAAAGAATAGAAAATAAAAAAACAGTAACAAAGCAAAAAGAAGAATATAATGCTACAGTTAGTTCGAAAAATAGAGAAATTGATGCATTGAAATTATTCTCTAAAAATCAAAGTGAATATGTAACTGATATGAGACTTATTGGTATTCGAGAAAGATTAGTAAATGAGAAAAGAATTCGCCCAGAAGATATGCACATTATGGCCAATATATTTTTACCTAAGAATGACTTTAATGATGTACAGCGTATTAGTCATTTAGTACTTACGCGTACTGGTTTATATATAATTGACTCACAATTATTAAAAGGTCACGTATACAATGGTGTGAGTGCCGCACAATTTAAAGAACAACCAACAATGGAGCAAGTGTTTAACACGTTGGACCTTGATAGACAAGAACCACAAACTCTTGTATTAGATCAAAACGAAGATGAAAACTCATTATCTTTTGTTAATTATACGACTCATTTGAATGATATTGAGAAACTAGCTGGTGATATTCAAACAGAATTGAATTTAAAATTCACACCAACAACAATTTTATATTTCAATCCTAAAAATGAGGGTGATGTAACAATTTCAAACTATGCGCAAAGTTCAAATACCAAAGTGTTAGTTGGTCCAGAACAATTGGATGAATTCTTCAATAAATTCGTATTTCATGGTCGCATTCAATATAACGTTGAAGATTTACAACGTGTTATGGACGAAATTGAATCATTTAATTAAAGACACAAATTTCAAATTTTGAGAATAAGTAAGGCTATGTAGTATAAACTGTCAACAAAAGTATTTAGACTTTTGTTGACAGTTTTTTTGGATTGTAAAACTTTAAAAATATTATCTGATACAGCCTGCATATTTAATTTAGCCATAAATTAAATATACGATTGATGACATACGCTTTAAAGAATTGCAAAAATAAAAATTAATTTTAAACATATAGGCATTTTTATTTATATATTTGGGAATATTGATTAGTATAATAATTAACAAAATAAAAAGGGGATTTTAACTTGGAAAATATTACATTTTATAATGGGAATGAAATGCCGATTGTTGGATTGGGCACATTTCGTGTAGAGAATAATGATGAATGTGCAGCATCAGTAAAACATGCAATTGAAAATGGTTATACACATATCGACACAGCAATGATTTATGAAAATGAAGATAAAGTAGGTCAAGGTATTGCTGAAGGATTAGCTTCAACAGGATTAAAAAGAAGTGATTTATTCATTACTTCTAAATTATGGCTTGATGATTACGGTCGTCAAAATGTCGCTGATGCATATGAAACAAGTTTAAACAAATTAGGTTTAGACTATTTGGATTTATATCTAATGCACTGGCCTGGAACTGATGAAGCACTGATGATTGATACTTGGCAGGGTATGGAAGACCTTTATAAAAATGATAAAGTGAAAAATATTGGTGTAAGTAACTTTAATATTGAACATTTAGAAGCATTATTAGCACAAGTTTCAATTAAACCAGTAATAAATCAAGTAGAATTCCACCCATATTTATTACAATCATCTTTAAATAGATATCTGGGAGTTCAAAATATTCATATGGAGTCATGGTCACCATTAATGAATGCACAAATTTTGGAAGATGAAACAGTAAATGCGGTAGCAAATGAAGTGGGCAAAACACCGGCTCAAGTAATCATTAGATGGAACATTGAACATGGTGTTGTAGTAATACCAAAATCGGTCACTCCTTCTAGAATAGAAGAGAATATTAATGTATTTGATTTTGCTTTAACAGCTGCACAAATAGAAAAATTAGATAACCTCAATGAAGAACGTAGAATTGGACCAGATCCTGCAAAATACAGTGGTCATTAAAGTGTTATATAAAACTGTATTATTATTTAAGTGTTAATAATTAAATTAATGATTTAATGATATTTACTCGTTAACTTTGATTTAGTCAAATTTGCGATATAATATTACAAGCCTAATGAAATTGTCATTATTAAGCATGGACAATGTATATGACATAAAAAGCCACAAAACCAATTTAATGGTTTTGTGGCTTTTTATAATGAACTTTATTAGGTTTTCCGTTAAAGTATGTAACCTAATAAACAAGCTAAAAAGGAAACGCCGTATTGGAGTACAGAATAAACAATGAAATAAATAATTTTCTTTTTAGTCATTAATAGTTGGACGAGTTCAGATGATAAAGTAGAAAAGGTAGTAAGCCCACCTAATATACCAACGATTACAAAGGGCTCAATCCAATCTAACTTAAACAATGTGCCTAATAGGAAACCAATGAGAAAGCTCCCAACTATGTTAACGAAAGGTGTTGCAACAGGTAATATACTATTGAATTTACGATTACAAAAATTAGTAATAAAACCACGGATGACTGCCCCTATGCCACCACCTAACATGATTAATAAACAGTTAATCATGAGCTACGCGCCCCCAATCTAACGCCGATATAGCATAAGAAAATTCCTAAAACATAACTACTGATTGCGTAAATAGCAACAGCTAGATATTCTTGTTGCTCAACTAAATGTATAAGCTCAAATTGAAATGTTGAAAAGGTAGTCATTGCGCCCAGCAAACCTGTAGTAATACCTTTTTTTAAAAGTGGATTATTCTTGTAATATTGTATAGCTAGCGTCCCTAGAAAACCCATTAAAAAAGCGCCTAAAATATTAGCGATAAATGTACCAGTAGGAAATGTTGAATTAACATTCATAAATGAAAATAAGTATCTAAGTAGTGCACCGACAGCGCCTCCTACAAAAATATATAAATATTGCATTGTTGGCATGCTTCCTTTCTTAAAAACAGTGCAAGTTTTAGCAACATGGCATTGCTATTAAATCTTATTTGTTGTTTTTATAATGTCAAATATAACTAGAAATTTAGAGTGTATTTATAATTGAAATTGTCCAGATTGTTTAAACTTAAGCATAATTTTATTAAATCAAAGATTCACTTTAACCACAATAACAGAGGCCAAGACATCAATTGTTGTCCTAGCCCCTTAATTAGAATATTATGCCAAATGTTGATAGAGAAGCAAGAATATGAATAATAATTACGACTAAAATAACGTATGGTAATATCTTACTTGCTTTTCGTATCCAATCTGAATCTTCATGTAGATGTTTGATTGATTTATCAGCAAAAATAATGGAAATTATTAAAATGATAGCATTTATAATACTACAAACAAATATTAATTTTATCATTGAATTAAAATGCATATTTAATAGAGGGTTTCTTGTATTAAAATAAAAACTAATAATAACCAATAAAGTAGATAAATAAAAGTAAAGTTTTGAACGTGCCATTTGTACCTCCTAATGCAATTCATTTAACAATAATACCATAAATTTACAAAAAACTAATGGAATTTATATTTATATAGTATATTAACATATTGAATATATGCTTATGTAGGATTAGTTCTCTTAGTATAAAAAAGTTTAATATTACTGTAAAAATATTCTGATTTTAAGCAAAAAATTAGAATTAATTCTTTATAGGTGGTATAACTAAGTTGTATGGTTAATAACCGTTATCAAATAATTCTTTGTTGAATTATTTAATTAAGTCAGGAGGAATAAGTAATGGCAAAATTAAATGTTGAAGTATTTGCAGATGGTGCAGATATTGAAGAAATGAAAGCAGCTTATAAAAATAAACAGGTTGATGGTTTTACTACTAACCCAAGTTTAATGGCAAAAGCAGGGGTAACTGATTATAAAGCTTTCGCTGAAGAAGCTGTTCGCGAGATTCCTGATGCTTCTATCTCATTTGAAGTATTTGCAGATGATTTAGAAACTATGGCAAAAGAAGCTGAAATTTTAAAACAATATGGTAGTAATGTATTTGTTAAAATTCCAGTTGTAAACACAAAAGGTGAATCAACTATTTCTCTAATTAAAAAATTATCAGCAGAAAATGTACGTTTAAACGTAACTGCTGTTTATACTTTAGATCAAGTTAAAGAAATTACAGATGCTGTAACTGAAGGCGTTCCAACTTATGTATCAGTATTTGCTGGCCGTATTGCAGATACAGGAGTTGACCCAATCCCTATGATGAAAGAAGCTGCTGAAATTACTCACAGTAAAGACGGCGTGAAATTATTATGGGCTAGTTGTCGTGAAGTAATTAATGTTATACAAGCTGATGAAGTTGGCGCTGATATTATCACATGTCCAGCAGATGTTGTTAAAAAAGTAAACAACAATCTTGGTCGTGACATTAATGAGCTATCAGTTGATACAGTTAAAGGGTTCGCAAAAGATATCCAAAGCTCAGGCTTATCAATTCTTTAATTGTAAAAGTAAATTGAGATTTATTTTAAATATAACTAAAAAAGACCGGGACATTTATTAATGTCTTGGTCTTTTTTTATACATTAAAAATATAAAATTTTGAAGTATATCTGATATACTATATATTATAAATTTTCTGGCTAATTCACTCTTTGTTCAATGTTATGATGCATGCAATGATTAGTTGGAGAGGAGTGAAGTAATGAAGATACAGCAACCTAATATTAATGGTTATTTAGAAAAGAAGGATTTAACAGAAGTATTTGATGAAGTCGATGATTTAATAGAATTGGCAGAAATATCCAATTCATCACTGGAAGAAAAAGTATTAGATAGGTTGTTAATATATGGATCAACAATCAAAGATTGTAGTTTTGCTAATGCAGATCTAGGGCGTGCTGATTTTACAGATGTTGTATTTGAAAACTGTGATTTTTCTAATTCTCAGATGGATTATGGAACGATTCATAGGGTTACTTTTAAAAATTGTAGAATGACAGGAACATTATTCAAAAACATGAGATTAAGTCATATTACATTTGAAGAAGTAAAAGCAAATTTTATAAATTTAGTAGAATCGAAAATTGATGCATTTAGAATCAATACAAGTGATCTAGAAAATGCTGAATTTCATAATACATTGCTTAAAAATGTGGAATTTTTAAACTCTAATCTAAATCATATGTCAATCTATCAAACGTCATTAAAAAGTTGTGATATAAGTAAATCATTTTTTGGACATATCACTGTTGGAAAAGATGATTTAATAGGGTGTAAAGTATCGAGTGAACAAGCTATTCAAATTGCTAAGTTAATTGGCATCGTTGTCGTTGACTAAATATAAAGAAATAAAATAGTGATAATACATATTTGTTTTAAAAACCGTCAAATTTAATTGAATCACTGTGATAATTGATTTATTATTTAAAGAAGTAACTGAAGTGATGTGAACGTGATAAAGGAGAACATTTCAAATGAAAGCAAATATCTTTGAGCAAAAAGTGAAAAAGCAATTATGGTTTTTAAACAAAAAAGAGAAAAATAAAT
Organism: Staphylococcus sp. KG4-3; assembly: GCF_033597815.2. Lineage (NCBI taxonomy): Bacteria > Bacillati > Bacillota > Bacilli > Caryophanales > Staphylococcaceae > Staphylococcus > Staphylococcus halotolerans. The sequence goes on along the minus strand of NZ_CP166245.1, from coordinate 1,795,429 downwards.
TAGATGAAGTGTTATCTAAAACAGTTGATTTAAATGAAAGCAATCAATTAAATCGTCCAGTTGCATTCTCAAATCAATTTTTGAAGGAATATATTTTTAAAGAAAAAGTCGTTTCAAGTACGCAATTATTCGTATTATTATTAGGCATTTTAGGTACGTATATCGTACTTATTGGTTTGTTCTTGTTCGGTTTTTTGACAAGTTTGACTTCAGTACAATATTTCATTAAGCCAGAAGTCGAACTATCAACTGTCACTGTTGTATTAACTTTGGTGGGAGCATTGCTATTAGTTATAGTCAGTCTATACATGATAAAAGTAGTAACTGGATATTTCACTAAAAAATTACTAGAATATAAACATAATAAAACCTTATAGTAATGAAACTATCTTAAAAGGTGAGAAAGTGTTAAACTTTCTTGCCATTTTTTATATATAAAAATATATGGGGCGTCTACAGTGATAAATGTACCATTATCAAAATAAATGATTGTGGATGAACCTTTGGATTTTAAGCCGTTAATAGTACAAGCATTGATATAATATTGTATAGGGGAACGTTGGGGTTTTACAGGGAATATTGTTGTTTGATAATCGATATAAATAGGTACTAACTTCTTAATCTTTAATATTCGTTTAGACTGTTCTAGCTGTACTTTATGTGAACGTTGATACTTTTCTAAAATGTAGTTAATAGTTTGATTAATTGGAGATGGATATATAAATTGATGTGTAGTGAATTGGCATATTGTAAGTATTTCTGGTCCTATTGCAGTTTTGAAATATAATATTTTAGTTAGATTAGACATGAATGTTTCACCTCATTTATTAAGATAATAATTTTTATACTTTCTTTTGACTCTATTTTGATAATTTTTTAATGTGGAAATTGAACAATTTAATTCTTTAGCTAATTCTTTTTGTTTATAACCGGCTAATTTTAATTGTAGCCAAAGTTGTTCTTTTTCTGATAAGTGAGAAAGAAAATTATCATACAGGAGCCGAGCATCATCAAAGGGAGAATTAATATTAGAAATGTTATCTAATTCAAAAATGTTATATGTTTCAAAAGTATGTTGAGAACGAAAAAGATCGATAATAAAGAAATTGAGACGACGATATAAAAATGAATTTAAAGAAGATTTTTGAGGGGTGTAAACTTTTGATAGTTCCCACATTTTTATTGTGAGTAATTGCACATATTCATCATTATTGTACTTAATATTATATTTTTTTAGAAGAAAATAGATAATGTGCTTGAAATTTTTATATAGTTCATCAAAGTTCATTGTTAAACTCCATCGTTGTATATACAACAAAAATTTCCGGATAGATTTATTTTATTGTGAAAAATAATAAATTTCATTTGCTAAATAGTAACATAAGGTGTTAAATAGAAGTCATAAGGTAGATAAATTTAAGTTTTATAACATTAACGCGTATTCAACTTAAAGATATAGCATTTAGAGATGAATATTATCTTCGGACAATTATCAGGAGGTTTATATGGATTACGCACATTTAAATTTAGAACATTTTTTTGCGAAACATAATGATTTAGATATAATTAAAGATAAATCAGACTTTGTTATGATTAATAATATGACAAACGAAATGATGTATCGAGATGGTGAAATAGAAGGTGCAATAGATTTGAACCGTTATTATTATAAAAATAGATCTCAAGCAGCAAGTTTTATCATAATGGAATATCGTAAAAGTCAAGAGTAATGAAATTAAGATTTCATTACTTTTTTTTATGAATATGTGACAACAATCAGATTAAATTGTACGATTAAGTATTTAGTGTTAAACTTTATTATCAGATAGTCTCAATAGTAGTATTACATAAGATTAAAGAGGCTCCATTCCTAATTATTACCTAAGAGGTGTGAACATGACGAAGCATAAAAAAGGCTCTATATTATCAATTATTGGTTTATTGATAATCTTAGGTGTAGCTGTTGTTGTTGTTTTTTCAATGATATCAGATCAAATCTTTTTTAAAGATGTAAACGAACAAGAAAAAGTTGAAAACCTAAAAGTTACTTTAGATAAAGCATCTAAAAAGCAAATTGATAACTACACAAGCCAACAAGTTTCAAGTAAAGATAATAAAAGTTGGAGAGATGCATCATCTACTGAGATAAAAGCCGCAATGAATAGTAGTGAGTTTATAGAGAGTGACACTCAAAAATACCAATTTTTAGAGTTGGATAAATACCAAGGAATTGATGAAAACAGAATTAAACGTATGTTAATTGATAATCCAATATTATTAAAACATTCAGATGACTTTATACAAGCAGCGAAAAATAAACATGTAAATGAAGTTTATTTGATTTCTCATGCGTTACTAGAAACAGGATCAGCTAAGAGTGAACTTGCAAGTGGCGTAGAAATTGATGGAAAAAAATATTATAACTTTTTTGGGGTCGGTGCACTAGATGAAGATCCAATCAAAACTGGATCAGAATATGCCAAGAAACATGGTTGGGACACACCTGAAAAAGCCATAAGTGGTGGTGCAAACTTTATTCATGATCACTTTTTATCAAATAAAGACCAGAACACCCTTTATAGCATGAGATGGAATCCTAAAAATCCTGGTGAACATCAATACGCTACCGACATTAAATGGGCTGAAAGTAATGCAAGCTTAATGGCCAATTTCTATAATGATATGAAAACAGAAGGTAAGTATTATAAATACTTTGTTTATAAAGATGATGAAAAGCATAAAACGCAATAAATAACCATGTGCTAAGCATATTGTTTATCCTGTCAATGAAGTATTAACTTTGTTGACAGTTTTTTTATTTTTTATACTTGTTTTCGTAGTTTATTGATTTGTAAAAGAATAACTATGTAATTTTGGACATAATACTGTTTAGAATTGTATGGGGATAAGTATTGGTTGGTCATTTAGAAAAGCTAGCTTTCATATTCAGTTTCAATATCTATAACAAAAAGCCAAGCGTCTACTGACGTTTGGCTTTTCAACATTATTTTATAATAGCTATAATTAGGGATGTTCTAATTTATTTAGCTTTATTTTTTTGACTAATAAGAATAAATAACATAAGCGTAGAGATAAATACTTTTAAAATAAATTTCATAGTGTCACTTCCTACTTAAGATTGTTTAAATTAATTGAGACTGATTAACATTTTAATATTTATCTACTTTTCATCAAAATAATTATGTTTTTTTAAGAATGTTTCAGCTACAATTGCTGGTTCTTTTCCTTTACCATCAGCTTCATAATTTAATTTTTGCATTTGTTCTGTACTAATTTTATCATCAAGTTTCGAGATTGCTTTTTTGATTTGTGGATGTTCTTTGAGTAACTTATTTGGAGCAACTGCACTGGCATCATATGGGGGGAAGAAATTTTTGTCATCTTTTAATACAACTAAATCATACGCAGCAATTCTTCCATCAGTTGTATAGCCTAATGCCACATCCAATTTATTATTTTTTAACGCATCATACACAAGACCGATTTGCATAGGTTTAAGTGAATTAAAACCGAACCCATAGTGTTTTTGGAAAGGTGCGTATCCATCCCCACCACGTTTAATCCAAGTTGTATCTGTTCCAACATTGACTTTATCTTTAATTTTTTTTAAATCTGAAACAGTTTGTAGATTGTATTTTTCTGCGGTTTCTTTTGTGACCATAAATGCGAATGTGTTTTCGAAACCATAAGAATTAAAAAATGTTTGATTAAACTTTTGGTTAAATAATTTTTTAGTAATCGCCATAGCTTTACTTGTATCTGTAATAGGTTCTTGTTCAAGTACACCAACTAAATCTGTACCAGTGTAACGAGTGCTTGATATATCAGCGTCTCCATTCATTAATGCATTGTGTTGTATTGTGGCAGACCCTAAATTGTTGATGATAGTGCCAGATGTTTCGCCTTGTGTATCATGTTCAATAAGTTCTTTTAACATATAAGCCATAATTTGTGATTCACTAGTAGCTAAAGCTGATATTTTAACAGTATTTTTTGATTGGCCACCGCCTAAACCTGGCAAATCGCAACTAGCTAGTAAAAAGGTACTTGCTAAAATGAAAAATAAAAATCTTCTTAAATATTTCATTATTAAACTCCTTATATATATTAAAAAACTATTATTGCAATATATTAAGATTAACACACTTAGCAAAACATTATAACACTGCTTGATAAAATACTAGCAGACCATTAATGTGTAATATACACTAAAGGACTGGTATAATAAGGACAAATAATCTTAGTAAGGAAGTGTACTATGAGAATTGCCATTATTGGAATGGGCACTGCAGGTGTCACTCTTTTAAAAGAATTAGTGAAAAGTGACTCTTTTTCTAAAATGAATATTGATGTATATGACAATCCTATAAATATGGGCCAGGGTGTCCCTTTTCAAAATGACAGTGCAGAATTATTGATAAATCTACCGGCAGCACAAATGTCTTTGAATTTAGATAACCATAGAGAGTTTTATGAATGGTATGAAATGCAATCTACATTTAAATTTTCAAATCCAGAATACTTGCCAAGATTTATATTTGGTCATTATATGAAAGATTATTTACAGAAGTTTAATCATGATTACGACAATATACATACAATCAAAGAAGAAGTTAATGAAGTATTTATTGAGTCAGAAGTAGGGCAGACAGATGTGACATATTGTGTTTGTACTTCTAAAGAAATGGAAAATTGTAAAAAGTATGATGTTGTCTTTTTGACTATTGGTACTCTGTCATACCATGATCCATATGGCTTAAAGGGGATACGTGGTTATATTAAAACACCATATCCGACCTATAACACATTAAACGATGTACAAGATTCCGATGAAATCGCTATTATAGGTACAGGATTAGCAAGTTTAGATGTTATTCGTTATGTAACGGCACATCATCCTAAACTACCTATTACTATTGCTAGTCGAAAAGGACGATTGCCAAGTGTAAGAGGTGTGATGCCTGACATCGACTTTGAATATGTAACTCCAGAAAAATTTAATGAAATAAAACACAAGCATTTTGGCAATGTACCCCTAGATGAGGCAATAAAGTTGTTCTTGAAAGATTGTGCGTTACATAATATTGATGTTGAAACATTAATCCATCGTAGTCAAGGTGATTCAATTAAAGATTTAACTTATGATTTAGAGCATGCTGATGAATTAGGGAAATTACAAAGTATACTTGAATTAACGAAAGAAAATTTAAATTGGATTTGGAATAGTTTAAGTAGAGAGGACCAAAAACGGTTTTTAACTAATTATCAGCCTATATTAAAAGAGAATTCAAATCCGATGCCGCCTCAAACAGCACGATTATTGATTGATCACATTAACCATGGCACGATTAAAATTAAGAGTGATTTAGAGGATGTTCAATATAATGATAATAAGTTCAACTTTAAATATAAAGATGCGTCAGTAGAACAGTATGATATTGTAATTAATGCTACAGGATCAAAGACACAACTTGCAGATTTAGATGGCGATGACCAACTCGTATTAAATCTCGAGAACAGACAGGTTGTACAAGCGCATCCACTTGGTGGAATTCAAATTGTTGCTGAAACTAATCAAATTATAAGTCCGCGCTATGGCACACTGAAACATATGTATGCGCTCGGCCAATTAACAAATGGAATTAACCAATCACGTAATGGCGTAATGATGATTGTAAAACAAGCTGTTAATGTAGTTGACCATTTATTAACTACAAAATAAAGGAGTTTACTATTTAGGGATAAATTGCACAATGATAAATTAACTAAATAAGTTGTGGATTAATCGTGACGTTTATTTATAATTTGACTAGATGTCACTGGAATAAAACTAATTTGTTTGTGCTTTAAATTGTAGTATTGTAAAGAATATAAAAAAACAAAACCGACTTAGATAATAAGAATTGTCATTTTCTCAAAAGTGTAGTACCATTATTTTGTAACTTATTCAAAGTTACCTGACTCAATCATCGAATACAATTTCATAAATATTCTTTCGGGGCAGGGTGAAATTCCCAACCGGCAGTAAATTAAGCCTGCGACCTGCATTTGTCGAAGCAAATGTGGCTGATCTAGTGAAACTCTAGAGCCGACAGTAAAGTCTGGATGGGAGAAAGAATGAAGTATAACTTGAAAATAGCACTTTTTAAGTGTTTATTTAGCATACACTTTTATTTGAATATGTATAAGTGTATATTTTACTATTGCTAAAAATGTTATATCAATATATATCCCACACCTGAAATGTTAAGTTCAGGTGTTTTTTTATTTTTTAGAGGTGATAAAATGAGTCATTATTTGAATTACGCTATTCAATTAGCAAAAATGGTAGAAGGCCAAACGGGTTTGAACCCACCAGTTGGATCTGTAGTAGTAAATGATGGCCATATTGTTGGCATGGGAGCCCATTTGCAAAAAGGTGGTAAGCATGCTGAAGTACAAGCTTTGGATATGGCCCAAGACAATGCGCGAGGAGGAACTATATATATTTCGCTAGAGCCATGTACGCATTATGGTTCGACGCCACCGTGTGTAAATAAAATTATTGAAGCGGGTATTAAAAAGGTTGTCTATGCAGTTAAAGACACAACATTACCCTCTGAAGGTGATGACATATTAGGACAGGCCGGTGTTGAAGTGATATTCCGTCCTCAATCAGAGGCAGAATCACTATATAGGGATTTCTTTATAGCTAAGAATGAATCTATTCCAGAGGTTACAGTTAAAGTCTCATGTAGTCTTGACGGTAAACAAGCGACTGATAAAGGTGAAAGTAAATGGATTACTAATAAAGCAGTAAAAAATGATGTCTTTCACCTACGTCATAAACACGATGCAGTGTTGACAGGTAAAGGCACGATACATGCAGATAACCCACAATATACTACACGTATTGAAGAAGGTAAGCATCCTATAAAAGTCATCTTATCTAAAACTGGTGAAATTGATTTTAATTTAGATATTTTTCAATTAAGAAATGAACCAATTTGGATTTATACTCAAAATAAAAATTTAAAAACAAATATTGAACATGTAGAAATCATAGAATTAACTAATTGTTCAATTGAAAATATATTAAAAGATTTATATCAAAGAGGGATTGGAAGTGTGCTAGTAGAGGCAGGGCCCACAGTGACTTCGGAATTTCTTCAATCTAAATTTACGAACGAACTAATATTATATTACGCCCCGAAAATAATAGGTGGTTCTGGTAGTTATCAATTTTTCCAAAGTGAAAGTATTTTTAATCTATCAGAAGTACCACAGTTTGAAATTGTAAATTCACAAATGCTTGAGCAAAATATCAAACTAGAGTTACGAAAGAAGTGATCGTCGGTGTTTACAGGAATTGTTGAAGAAATTGGAACCATAAAAAAAGTATCAACGCAACAGTCTGTAGTTAACTTAAAGATTGAGTGCCAAACAATTTTATCAGATATGCATATCGGAGATTCAATCAGTGTTAACGGTGCATGTTTAACGGTGGTGGAATTTGATCATCAAAGTTTTTCAGTTCAAGTTATTAAAGGTACCGAGAATAAAACATATTTAAACCAATTAACTCAATCTGCTGAAGTGAATTTAGAAAGAGCTATGAGTGGACAAGGTCGTTTTGGTGGTCACTTTGTTTTAGGTCATGTAGATGAAGTTGCTAAAATCACACGTATACAAGCATCAGACAACTCTAAAATCGTTACTATTAAACCATCAACTGCACTAATTAAACAAATGGTTAGTCAAGGTTCAATTACTGTAGATGGCGTGAGTTTAACTATTTTCCAACTAAAAGAAGCTGAGTTTGATATTCATCTTATACCAGAAACAAGAAAATCAACAATTTTAAATCAGAAACGTGTTGGCGATCCAGTGCATATAGAAACTGATATGTTATTCAAATATGTTGAACGAATTATAAATACTAACGAATCGGAATTGAGCCCAGAAAAACTTAGAGCATTTGGATTTTAGGAGGGGTAATATGCAATTAGATAGTATAGAAAAAGCTTTAAAAGCATTAAAAAATGGTGACAGTATTATCGTTGTAGATGACGAAAATAGAGAGAATGAAGGTGACTTAGTAGCTGTAACTGAATGGATGCATAATGACACTGTTAATTTCATGGCTACGCATGGTAGAGGATTAATTTGTGCACCTATCAGTAGTGATATAGCTAAAAAATTAGATTTAAACCCAATGGTTAGTAATAATTCTGATATTTATGGAACACAATTCACAGTTAGCATTGACCACGTCGATACAACTACAGGCATAAGCGCCGACGAGAGAATGTTGACAGCAAGAGCTTTAATAGATGATAGCGTAAGTGGGAATGATTTTAATAAACCAGGTCATTTATTTCCATTAATAGCACAAGATGATGGTGTGTTGACAAGACGTGGACATACAGAAGCATCAGTTGATTTAGCTAAATTAACAGGTGCTAAACCTGCTGCATTAATTTGTGAAATTATGAATGATGATGGCACTATGGCAAAAGGTGAGTCATTAGAAACATTTAAAGAAACACATGACTTAGTAATGATTTCGATAGAAGATTTAGAAAAATACCGTAAGTCTGCTATTTCGAAATTAGAAGCAAAAGCAAAAGTGAAATTGCCAACGGATTATGGTGTGTTCGATATGTACGGTTTTACAACTTCAGATAGTGACGAAGAAATAGTGGCTATTGTAAATGGCGATATTAAACAAACTGAAAATGTACGCATACACTCAGCATGTTTAACAGGAGATATATTTCATAGTCAAAGATGTGATTGTGGCGAACAATTAGAAGCGTCTATGAAATATATAAATGAACACGGTGGAATTATTTTATATTTACCTCAAGAAGGTAGAGGTATTGGATTAATAAATAAATTAAAAGCATATGAACTGATTGAACAAGGTTATGATACAGTAACAGCAAATATTGCTTTGGGCTTTGAAGAAGACTTAAGAAATTATCAAAATGCTGCCCGAATATTAAAATATTTTGGCGTTGAAAGTGTTAATTTATTAAGTAATAATCCTAAGAAATTTGAAAGCTTAGAGAACTACGGTATTGATATTACTAAACGTGTCGAACTTATTGTACCAACTAATAAATATAATCAAGATTATATGGATACAAAAAAAGAAAAAATGGGTCACTTAATATAAGGAGGAAAATATAATGAATTTTGAAGGTAAATTAATAGGTTCTGATTTAAAAGTTGCTATAGTAGTAAGTAGGTTTAATGATTTTATAACAAATCGTTTATTGGATGGAGCGAAAGACACTTTAATTAGACATGAGGTACCAGAAGAAAACATCGATGTAGCTTATGTACCCGGTGCTTTTGAGATTCCTTTAGTAGCTAAAAAATTAGCAGAAAAAAGTGATTACGATGCCATTATCACTTTAGGTTGTGTGATTAGAGGTTCGACTTCACATTACGATTATGTATGTAATGAAGTAGCGAAAGGTATTTCTAAAGCAAATGATGTAACCAATACGCCAGTAATTTTTGGAATTTTGACAACTGAAAATATCGAACAAGCTGTCGAACGAGCTGGTACTAAAGCAGGTAATAAAGGTTCAGAAGCAGCTGTTAGTGCCATTGAAATGGCAAATTTATTACGAGAAATATAAAAAACCCTCAAGTATTTAAACGAGGATTGTGGCTGATAATTGTAAATTTATACGTTTGGAAAATAAAATATATGAACAGCACATGATGACTAGAAAACTAAATTACTTGTATTAAGTTATTTAGAAACCTAGCCAACAGTGGAAAAACGGGTATGTAATATCAATTTATTAAATTTGGTGTTGTGCATACCCGTTATTTATGTTATTTCTTAAAAATACGGTATATAAATGTTGTTGCTAGCCCAAATGATGCAACAGCACCACTAACTATACCAACTTTTTTAAGAATATCGGGTTTCATAACTTCTTTAAACATTAAGTTTAAATTTTGTGGTCTCTCTGCTAGTCTGCGCATAAAGTAACTAAACCAATCATCGCCATAAGGCACGTAGATACAGAAGTTATTACCTTCACCAGCAATTTTTTCTGCTAAATCTGTACGGAAACCATACAACATTTGAAATTCGTATCGACTTTTTTCAATATTATTATCTTTAATAAATTGTTTCATGTGTCTGATGATTTCATCATCATGTGTAGCAATTGAAGTTACATTTTTTGAATTTAAAAGTCTTTTCTCCATCAAACGAATATAATTTTTATCTATCTCTTCTTTTGTTTGATAGGCTATAGTATCGCTTTCTTTGTAAGCACCTTTTACCATGCGTAGTCTTAATTCTGGATATTTATCAATAAGTGCATCAGCTTTATATAAATATGCCTGAATTACAGTGCCCACATTTTTAAATTCACCTTTTAAGCGATCTAAAACTTGGGTGATATCGAATAGACTATCATACTTTTCAGTATCTATATTAATATGCATATTATCAAATTGATTAGCCTTCAATAATATTTCACGTAAATTGCGATAAGCAAGATCTATATCAAATTCTGAACCTAACTGACTCAGTTTAATAGACATGTGACCATCTAAGTTATGATTATAAATTGCATACATCACTTCTATGATTTGGTCTTTTGCTTGGATTGCTTCACCTTCAGTTAGAACAAACTCTCCAAGGCAATCTACTGTAACAGTAATCCCCTTGTTATTTAAACGTTCAATTGTGTCCACCAAGGCAGTAATAGTATTACCCGCAACTACTTTATTTGCCCCGAGCATCGGCCCGATTTCCTTGGCGCTCTTATTCAAAAGCGGATTATTTGATAATCCGATAAAAAAATTCTTCACAATTGGCATATTAATTCCTCCTATTCCGCTTATAGCTATGTTTCATTAATAGTGTAGCATGAATCAAATAGTAATGAAATCGTTTACAATAAAATATATTACACTTTAAACTATTAAATATACTCATGAGTTCCATATTCAAGAGAATTATAAATTTAGTTGTAAGAAATAAACTCACTTTTAGAGTTGTATTGTTATGTTTAAAATGGAAAAACTACATGATATTTTGATACAATATAGTTAATGAATTTAAAGTAGAAGGGGAAGTATGGATAATGTGGAAATGGGAAACCGAAAATGAAGCCAAAGGTGTTGTTGTAATCGCACACAACATGCTTGAACATACAGGTAGATACGCATATGTAATTACAATGCTTCGCCGTAATGGGTACCATGTAATTATGGGTGATTTGCCAGGACAAGGGCAAACTTCACGTTCAAACAAAGGGCAAATTGATAATTTTGATGTATATCATGAGCACATACTTGAATGGATCCGAATAGCGAATGAATATAAATTGCCAACTTATGTCTTAGGCGTAGGATTGGGTGGTTTAATTGTTTTAAACTTGCTTGAAAAAGTGGAAGTACCAATTGAAGGCTTGATGTTACTTTCACCTTTACTTGAGTTTAAAAAAAGCAATAAAACTAGAAAAGATAAGATTATTTCGAATATAGGTAAACTTGCTAAAGATACTAGGTTTAAAGTTGGTATTACAGTTGAAGATTTAACTAGAAATTCAGAAGTAATCGATGAAACAAATAATGATCAACTTATGCTACAAAAAGTAACATATCATTGGTATAAACAAATTGTTGAGGTAATGAAGGAAACAGTAAACCATTTAAAAGATGTGAAATCTTTACCATTGCTTTTAATGTATGGTACAGAAGATAAAGTAGCTGATGTCACGGCGATGGATTTAATAAAAGAAAAAATAATTACTGAAGAATTATATTTCAAAGCTTGGGATGGGTTATATCATGAAATACATAATGAACCTGAAAGAGATGAAGTAATGAGATATATTTTAGCTTTCTTGAATAATAGTTCAAGTAACAATGGATTCATAGTTCATGATGAAAATGAAGTCTCATAATAATCAAGAAATCTAAATAAAGGCCAGTTGCGAATACACATTTAATAAGAAAACGTACCTTAGTGTGCGTTTTCTTTTTTAATTTTGATTGGCGAACGAAAAAAATTAATTTGTGAATTACATCACAAAAACATTGCGTTTTTTCTCGGTCCCTGTTATATTTAATTTGTGAAATAAATCACAATAAAAGTTCGTATACGTAAGGAGAGTCTTATTATGGAATATATTAAAAGTAATAAAGTGGTTTTAATTGGAGATGGCGCTGTAGGCTCTAGCTATGCATTCGCATTAGTTGCTCAGGGTGTAGCGGATGAATTAGTGATTATTGATTTAGCAGAAGAAAAAGTTAAAGGTGACGTTATGGATTTGAACCACGCTGCACCTTATGGTGGATCACCTATAAAGATTAAAGCGGGTAGTTATAAAGATTGTGATAATGCAGACATAGTTGTAATTACTGCTGGTGCTGCTCAAAAACCAGGAGAAACAAGGTTAGATTTAATTGAAAAAAATACAAAAATATTTAAAAATATAGTTTCTGAAGTAATGGATTCAGGGTTTGATGGTATTTTTCTTGTAGCTACAAATCCTGTAGATGTTCTGACTTATGTAACAAGAGAGGTTTCAGGTTTACCAAAAGAAAAAGTCATTGGTTCTGGAACGATATTAGATACTGCAAGATTTAAATACGAATTGGCAGAAGAATTTGGTGTATCAGATAGAAGTGTTCACGGTCAAATTATAGGCGAACATGGAGATTCAGAATTAGCAGTTTGGTCACAAGCAAATATTGCAGGTCAACCGCTATATCAATTACTTAAAGATGATCCCGAAAGACAACACAGAATTGAAGAAATTTTTGTGAATACTCGTGATGCGGCGTATGATATTATTCAAGCTAAAGGGGCGACATACTATGGTATCGCTATGGGGTTGGTTCATATTACAAAAGCTATATTAAATAATCAAAATCTCATCTTAACAGTTTCTAGTTATTTAGAAGGAGAATATAACCAAAAAGAAGTCTATGTAGGTGTTCCTACAAAAATTAACCGACAAGGCGCGGTGAAAGTATTTGAAATACCTTTAAACGAGGAAGAAGAAAGTTTATTCAACAATTCTGTCAATATTTTGAAAGAAATGCAAAATAAAATATCTCATTTAATTGCATAATTCATAGTTTGAATTTAAACTGTATATAAGATTAATTTTATTAAAAATTCTAATATTTATTCAGTGAAGATTTTATATCACAATGAATGATGATTTTTATGAATTAATTTTACATGTTTAAACTTTATTCTATGATTGGGGGATTATTATATGGGGAAGACATTTGCTGATAAAGTTGATGGCGTATTGCAATTGGAATCGGTTTTAAAAGAAATTGACGATATTTTTGCCAAAGTACAAAAGCAATACAAAATGTCAAAAGAAGAAATATTGATTCTTCTTACACTTTGGAAAGAAGGTTCAATGACTTTAAAGGAAATGGATGATTTTGTTCATATTAAGTCTTATAAACGTACAAGAACGTATAATGATTTAGTTGAAAAAACTTGGATCATTAAAGAAAGACCACAGAATGATGAACGTACAGTTATCATACATTTCAATGAAGATTTAAAAGATCAACGGGAAAGTCTTTTAAACTTCTTTAAAGAAGAAATTGATGGCAAATCAACAAGTATTCAAAACAGTCTTAAATCTATCATTAATCTATAGGGAATAGTAAAGCCACAGTGCCTATGCACTGTGGCTTTATTTTTTATAAAATAAGTTCTGTGATACATATATTATTTTGTATTTGCATGTTTCTTGTTATTATCTTTTTTCGATTGCACAAATAAATGGTGGATCGTTTTGCTGATTTATAAATTGATACTGTAAAATGTGAGCTTTGTTTTGGTCAAAGTTTTTCAAATAATTTATTACAGCATCACGTTCAATTTTTCCTTCTTCATGTCCTGGATATATTACCAAGATAATGATACCTTCTGATGATAAAATTTCAAATATAGCTTCGATAGCTGCAATAGTACTATTCGGTAGTGTAACAACAGATTTATCTCCTTTAGGAAGATAACCTAAATTAAATATTGCAGCATCTACCGCTCCATGTAATTCAGCAGGTATATATTTCTTCACCTCTGAATGACTTGCCTGATGAAGTGTCACATTATCAAAATCTTTCGTTTTTTGCAGTGTATTTAGGATTGCAGCTTCCTGTATATCAAAAGCATGCACATGACCTCTTGCAACGTGTCGTGCTAAAAATAACGTATCATTTCCATTACCGCATGTAGCATCGATAACAATGCTCTCATCATGTGTGTGTTGTTTGATAAGCGTCTTAGCAAAAGGGAGAATACGTTCTAATTTCATGATTTCACAGTGCTTTCGAAAAATTTACCTTGATAAGATGCTCTACGTGCTAGTTCGTTATCAATTTCATTTAAAACTTCCCATTTATTGACACTCCACATTGGGCCAACCATTAAATCAATCGGACCATCACCAGTAATACGATGAACAATCATTTCTTTTGGAATAATTTCTAATTGATCACAAACTAAGTTAGTATATTCTTCTTGCGACATAAATTCAAGCATACCTTTGTCGTATTGTTTGACCATTGGTGTGCCTTTAAGTAAGTGAAGTAAGTGAATCTTAATACCTTGGACATCCATTTGCGCTACTTCCTTAGCTGTTTCCATCATCATATTATAATCTTCACCAGGTAAACCATTAATAATATGTGTACAAATATTAATGTTATGCTTACGTAATTTTGCTATACCTTCATAATAAGTTTCCATATCATGTGCGCGATTAATTAGGTCTGAAGTTTCTTGATGGATTGTTTGTAAGCCTAATTCCACCCATAGATATGTACGTTCATTAAGTTCTGCTAAATACTCAACTACGTCATCTGGTAAGCAATCAGGACGTGTACCTATAGACAGGCCGACGACGCCCGGCTCTTTTAGTGCAGTTTCATATTTTTCACGTAATACTTCAACAGGTGCGTGTGTATTAGTGAATGCTTGGAAATATGCGATATATTGTCCGTCATGCCATTTTTCGTGCATTCTATCTTTAATTTGTCTAAATTGTACTTCGATAGGATCCACACGGTTTCCTGCAAAATCACCACTGCCTGCTGCTGAACAGAACGTGCAACCGCCATGTGCAACAGTGCCATCCCTATTTGGACAATCGAAGCCACCATCAATTGCAACTTTAAATATCTTTTGACCAAATTTATTTTTCAAGTGATAATTCCATGTGTGATATCTCTTATTCTCGAATGCGTAAGGGAAAAATTGTCCCATATAACATTTTCCTTTCTAAATTCATTCTAGTTAAAGATTTTAACATATTTTAGTGATATAGTGTTTAGAGTAAAATGAGAAATTTAAATTTAGAAGGGAGCTTAATGTTATGAATATGCCTAAATCAGTATGGTGGTTAGTTATTGGTATGGCATTAAATATCACAGGCTCAAGTTTTTTATGGCCGTTAAATACAATTTATATGAATGAACAATTAGATAAAAGTTTGACTATGGCTGGATTAGTGTTAATGATTAACTCTTTTGGTATGGTCATTGGTAATTTATTAGGAGGTAATTTATTTGATAGATTAGGTGGCTATCGGACAATTATGATCGGCACTGTTATATGTCTGATGAGTACAACGCTACTAAATTTCTATCACGGTTGGCCATGGTACGCGGTGTGGTTAGTAGCATTGGGGTTTGGTGGCGGCATGATAATACCAGCAATTTATGCATTAGCAGGTGCGGTGTGGCCTAACGGTGGTCGACAAACGTTTAATGCTATTTATTTGGCACAAAACCTTGGTGTAGCAATTGGTGCAGCTTCAGGTGGTTTTGTCGCAGAGTTGAGTTTTAATTATATATTTATTGCTAATTTATTAATGTATGTGGCTTTTGCAATTGTTGCAGTTACTCAATTTAACATTAAGTTAGATGTGAAAGTAAAATCGAATGATGCGATGAGTTTGTTATCGAAAGCATATCGACCACAATTCATAGCGTTATCGTTGCTGTGTATCATGTTTAGCATATGTTGGATAGCATATATTCAATGGGAAAGTACCATTGCTTCATTCACACAAGAAATAAATGTTTCTATGAGTCAATACAGTCTATTATGGACAGTAAATGGTATTATGATTTTGGTAGCTCAACCATTAATTTTACCAGTTATTAGGCTGTTAAAAGGTAATCTGAAATATCAAATGCTTGTAGGAATAATTATATTTATATTGTCGTTCTTTGTCACAAGCTTTGCTGAACAATTTTCAGTATTCATGATAGGTATGATTATACTTACATTGGGTGAAATGTTTGTATGGCCAGCGGTGCCGACTATTGCCAACCAACTTGCGCCTAATGGTAAAGAGGGATCATTCCAAGGTTATGTTAATTCTGCTGCTACGGTAGGTAAAGCCTTTGGACCTTTAATTGGCGGTGTAGTAGTTGATACGTTTAATATGCAAGCTATGTTTTTAAGTATGATTTTCTTACTTGTTATAGCGCTAATATTTTTAATGATTTATGATAAAAGATTATCAAAGGAAATTTAATTTCTAACTATAACGAAATAAATGTTATAGTTTTGTGATATTGTAAATAAAAATTAATTGTAACCAATGTCCGAGTCATAAATAAATGTCTCGGACTTAATGCGTTTAATTAATATAAAATAAGGAGCACCTGAGCTAAGGCTCATGTGTAAGAACCACTAACTCATAATCTGCAAAAGAGTTTAAGTAATTATATAAGACCAGTTTTTTTAAAAGAAGAGCATCTGAGCTAAGGCTCATATGTAAGAACCATTAACTCAATAAATTGAGAAGTGGTTCTTTAGTTTTACTCTTGAAATAAAAGTCTTTTTCAAATATGATTAGTAATGTATATGGAGTAGTAGCTTTAAGATTTATCTACAGAGAGCTAGGGTTGGTGTAACCTAGCGTTAAACTACAAGCGAACTTACCAGGACTTATAGATAAATGATGACATCTCTTACTATTTTATTAAAATGAGTGCACAGATAATGTGAAATTGGGTGGTACCGCGGTGAAAATCGTCCCTATGTAATTCAATAATAGTTTGAGGTGTCTTTTTATTAAATAGGAGGAGAAGTAGTGAATTACAATCATAATGAAATTGAGAAAAAATGGCAGGATTACTGGGAAGAATATAAAACATTTAAAACAAGCGATAATTTAGGACAAAAGAAATTTTACGCTTTAGATATGTTTCCTTATCCTTCTGGTGCAGGACTACATGTAGGACACCCTGAAGGTTATACAGCAACAGATATCATCTCTCGTTATAAGCGTATGCAAGGCTATAACGTTTTACACCCAATGGGATGGGATGCATTTGGTTTACCTGCAGAACAATATGCTCTAGATACTGGTAATGATCCTCGTGAATTTACTAAAGAAAATATTCAAACTTTCAAACGTCAAATCAAAGAACTAGGTTTTAGTTATGATTGGGATAGAGAAGTAAATACAACAGATCCTGAATATTACAAATGGACACAATGGATTTTTATTCAACTTTATAATAAAGGATTAGCATATGTAGATGAAGTGGCAGTAAATTGGTGTCCAGCTTTAGGTACAGTTCTTTCAAACGAAGAAGTGGTGGATGGCGTGTCAGAACGAGGCGGCCACCCTGTTTATAGAAAACCTATGAAGCAATGGGTATTAAAAATCACTGAATATGCAGATAGA
Organism: Staphylococcus sp. KG4-3; assembly: GCF_033597815.2. NCBI lineage: Bacteria > Bacillati > Bacillota > Bacilli > Caryophanales > Staphylococcaceae > Staphylococcus > Staphylococcus halotolerans. Next base: position 1,777,706 of record NZ_CP166245.1, on the reverse strand, counting down.
TTATTAGAAGATTTAGATGACTTAGACTGGCCAGAATCATTGAAAGATATGCAACGTAATTGGATTGGTCGTTCTGAAGGTGCATCGGTTACATTTGAAGTTGCTAACTTGAATGAAGATATAGAAGTTTTTACAACACGTGCAGACACGATTTATGGTGCTTCCTTCTTAGTTTTAAGCCCTGAACATGAGCTTGTAAATAAAATTACAACTGAAGATAAGCGTGAAGCTATAGAGACTTATCAAAAAGAAGCGGCTAAAAAATCTGACTTAGAACGTACTGGTTTAGCCAAAGGAAAATCAGGTGTATTTACAGGTGCTTATGCCATCAACCCATTGTCTGGAGAAGAAGTTCCTATTTGGATAGCTGATTATGTGTTATCTACTTATGGTACAGGTGCTGTAATGGCAGTCCCAAGTGGTGATCAACGAGATTATGAGTTTGCGAAAGCCTTTGATCTACCTATAATTGAAGTTATCGAAGGTGGGGACATGACTCAAGAAGCATTTACAGGTGATGGTCCTCATATCAACTCTGGGGAGTTAAATGGCTTATATAATGAAGCTGCAATCGAAAAAGCAATTGAATTATTAGAAAATAAAAACGCTGGTAGTAGAAAAGTAAATTACAAACTTAGAGACTGGTTATTTAGTCGTCAAAGATACTGGGGCGAGCCGATACCAGTTATACATTGGGAAGATGGTTCAATGACAACTGTTCCAGAAGATGAACTACCATTGTTATTACCTGAGACAGATGAAATTAAACCTTCAGGAACTGGAGAATCACCTCTTGCTAACATTGATGAATTTGTAAATGTTGTCGATGAAGCTACAGGTATGAAAGGTCGTCGTGAAACAAACACAATGCCACAATGGGCTGGTAGTTGTTGGTATTATCTAAGATATATAGATCCAAATAATGATAAAATGCTTGCTGATCCAGAAAAATTAAAACATTGGTTGCCAGTAGATTTATATATTGGTGGAGTAGAGCACGCAGTTCTCCATTTATTATATGCAAGATTTTGGCATAAAGTATTATTTGATTTAGGTGTTGTACCTACAAAAGAGCCATTCCAAAAATTATATAACCAAGGTATGATTTTAGGTGAAGGAAATGAAAAAATGAGCAAATCTAAAGGTAACGTAATTAATCCAGATGATATTGTTCAATCACATGGAGCAGACACTTTACGTTTATACGAGATGTTCATGGGTCCGCTTGATGCGGCGATTGCATGGAGTGAAAATGGCTTAGATGGTTCAAGACGTTTCTTAGATAGAATTTGGCGTTTACTAGTTACAGAAGATGATTTAATTACTAGTAAAGTGGTAAATACTAATAGTAAAGCGTTAGATAAGAGCTATCATCAAACTGTGAAAAAAGTTACAGAAGATTATAATTCATTAAACTTTAATACTGCGATTAGCCAATTGATGGTATTTATCAACGATTGTTATAAAGCTGATGAGATTTACAAACCATATATTGAAGGCTTTATTAAAATGTTGGCACCTATTGCACCTCATATTTCGGAAGAGTTGTGGGCGCGTTTGGGTCATGAAGAAACAATCACTTATCAACCATGGCCGTCTTATGATGAATCATTATTAGTTGATGATGAAATCGAAATTGTAATTCAGGTTAATGGAAAAGTGCGTGCTAAGGTTAATATGTCTAAAGACATCTCCAAAGAAGCAATGGAAGAAGTTGCTCTCGGCAATGAAAATGTTAAATCTGAAATTGCTGGCAAGGACATTAAGAAGGTTATCGCAGTTCCTAAAAAACTTGTTAATATCGTAGCTAAATAATAAATAGGAGGAATTAATAATGGAATCTATTACAATTGATGAATTAAAGAGTGAAATTTTAAATGCTGATCCTGTTAATATCGTTGATGTTAGAACTAATGAGGAAACAGCGACGGGAATTATTCCTGGTGCAAAAACAATTCCAATGAATGAAATACCAGAGAACCTTAACCAATTTAATGAAAATGATACTTATTATATTATCTGTAAAGTTGGTGGCAGAAGCGCGCAAGTTGTTCAATATCTTGAACAAAACGGCATTAATGCAGTGAACGTTGAAGGTGGCATGCATGCTTGGGGAGACGAAGGTTTAGAATTAAAAAGTGTTTAACTTTTACAAGAAAATAAAATGAATAATCGCATGTATACCAATGTTATACATGTACTGAATTTAATTTATAAGTACTTCAAAGGGGTCACATTGAAAAGTGTCTACTTTGAAGTACTTTTTTAATGTGAATTTTTGGAGGAGATTTCTAATTTTGAACGATTGAAATATAATAGTTTAGAATTTGTAGATATAATGAAGTGTATATAATAAAAAACAGTCCGAACATAAATATATGTAAAATGGACTGTTTAAGTGTTTATAAAAAGAATTATAGATGCTCTAATTCGAAGACGTTTAATACTTTGGTTGTTTTACCGCAAATTTAATCTTTCCTACAATATTTAAAGTTAAAGTGTTTGAGTTGTGGAATCGAACTCACTTGCATTAGTACCAGCAACATGTCCAGTGACCAATGCACTAGTAATGTTATATCCGCCAGTATAACCGTGAATGTCTAATACTTCACCACATAAAAATAAGCCGGGGACAATTTTGGACATCATTGTTTTAGGTTGTATTTCTTTTAGTGAAACACCACCGCCGGTTACGAAAGCTTTTTCGATAGATAAAGTGCCATTGACGTAAAAAGTAAAACCTTTTAATAACGCTACAATATTATTGATTTGTGCATTGGAAATGTGATGTGCAGTTAAATCATCAGGGATATCCGCTTGTTCGATAATAAATAATAAATAGCGTTCTTCAATTAAACCGTGTAAACTGTTTTTGATGTATTTGTCTGGTGTGTTTTTAAGTAAATCACGAATTTTTAGTTCTAATTCGTTTTTTGTTATTTCTGGAAAAGCATCAATTTGCATTTGTATTTCTTGTCGTTTTTGGTTTTTTTGTTCTTTATAAACGAATTGGCTGCATCTTAATGCAGCAGGGCCGCTAACACCAAAATGTGTGAATAACATATCCATTTGATGTGTGATTCTTGTTTTTCCATTCTTTTTTAATACTGAAAGTGCTACATCTTTTAAACTCAATCCTTTTAGTCGTTTGTTTTTAATGAAAGACTCAGCAGAAGTAATCGGGACTTCAGTAGGAAATAATTCAGTAATGGAATGTCCTAATTGTTCAGCAAATTTATAACCATCTCCAGTAGAACCGGTTTGCGGCACACTTGTACCACCAGTTGCAATGACTAAACTTTGGCTTTCAAAAGATTGTTGATCATTAAGCGACACTTGGAAAGTTTGATTGTCGGTGTATGAAATTGAAGCAACAGTGGCTTCTTCTTTAACTTCTACCTTATTTTGTTGCAAAGTGTGAATAAGTGCATCCACTACATCTTGAGCTTTATTAGAAACTGGGAACATACGTCCATGGTCTTCTTCTTTTAAAGATACACCCCTAGATTCAAAAAAATGAATGATTGATTCATTGTCAAAAACTGAGAATGGGCTATATAAAAACTTTCCATTACCAGGAATGTTTTTTATAATTTCATCATAAGGAAGACGATTGGTTACATTACAACGACCGCCACCAGAAATTTTTAATTTGCGGCCTAGTCCTTTTTTCTTTTCAATTAATAAAACACTATTGCTTAATTTACTTGCTGCAGCAGCTGCCATAAGCCCACTTGGACCACCGCCGATGATAATTGTTTGATACATTTCATTGCCTCCCTTTACTAAATAGTGTTATTTTATAGTTTATAGTAATATAGTTTTGAAAAAAAGTGGTTATAACGTTATTATTGAAGTTACGAGTGTAAAAATTTAATTTGAGATAGGAAGATCTGAATGAGTGAAAGTAAAGAATTAGTTAGGGGTACCTTTTTAATCACCCTTAGTATATTGATTACTAAAGTTCTGGGTGTAATATATATAATTCCATTCTACGCCATTATTGGTGGAGAAGAAAAATTGGCACCTTTTAACTATGCATATACGCCTTATAATATAGCAATTGCTATTGCAACTGCTGGTGTACCATTAGCGGCGTCTAAATATGTGTCTAAGTATAATGCTTTAGGTGCATATAAAGTAAGTGAAAAATTATATAAATCCAGTTTTATTGTTATGACCATTACAGGATTTATAGGATTTTTCATTTTATATTTATTAGCGCCAAGTATAGCAAGCATCACATTAGCTCACGAATCAGGAGCTAAAGGTGGATGGTCAGTCGATGACATTACATGGATTATTAGAATTATCAGTATGGTCGTAATATTTATTCCATTACTCGCTACATGGCGTGGTGTGTTCCAAGGTTATAAATCAATGGGGCCAACAGCAGTATCAGAAGTTATAGAACAAATTGCACGTATCTTATTCATTCTAATTGGAAGTTATTTAGTGCTTAATGTCTTTAACGGTAGTGTATTACAAGCTAATGGTGTTGCAACGTTTGCTGCAGCAATAGGTGCCGTAGCTGGTATCTTTACATTGTGGTACTACTGGAGAAAAAGAAAACCTAATATTGAAAAAATGGTTGCAACAGATGTTTCAGGCATAAGCGTTTCATATGGGAAAATGTATAAAGAAATTATTTCGTATAGTATTCCATTTGTTATTGTTAGCTTGAATTTCCCATTATTTAATTTAGTTGACCAATTTACACATAATGGTGCTTTAGATTTAGCAGGTGTACCGAGCCAATTACATGACTATTTCTTTACTATTTTAAATATGACAACTAATAAAATAGTGATGATTCCAACATCACTATCAGCTGGTTTTGCAGTAAGTTTAATTCCATTTATTACAAAAACATACGAATCTGGTGAGCTAAGTGAGATGCATAGACAAATTAGAACTTCTTTAGGTGTATTGATGTATATCACAGTACCAGCAAGTTTAGGAATTATGGCTTTAGCATTACCGTTATATACTGTGTTCTATAGTTATAATGTTGATGGAAGTCAGCTACTATTCTATTATGCACCAGTTGCTATTTTAATTGGATTATTAAGTGTGACAGCATCCATGCTACAAGGTATTGATAAGCAAAAACTGACTGTATTTGTAATTTTATCGGCAGTTGTTTTAAAAGTTATACTCAACACACCACTCATTATGGCTTTCCATACAGCTGGCGCAATTTTAAGTACAGCGATTGCACTGTTGTTTGCTGTTTTATGTAATTTTTATATACTTAAAAAATATGCGGAATTTGACTTCTCAGAGACTTGGTTACACTTTGGTAAAATATTCCTATATGGTTTAATCATGATGATTATCGTTGAATTATCTTCATTTATATTACAAATGTTGATTTCACCAGAATCTAAAATAGGTTCATTAACTATTTTAATTATAAGTGTAGTAATTGGTATGATTGTTTATGGAGGTATCACTATGAAGACAAAATTAGCCGATCAATTTTTAGGTGAAATACCAAATAAACTTAGACGTAAATTAGGGATTATTAAATGAGATTAGATAAGTTTTTAGCAAATATGGGTGTAGGTACACGTACCGAAGTTAAGCAATTATTAAAAAAGAAACAGGTAACTGTGAATGATAATGTAGAAACATCACCAAAAAGGCAGTTAAATCCAGATGTTGATATTGTAAAAGCAAATAATAGACATATCCAATATATTGATAAAGTATATCTAATGTTAAACAAACCTAAAGGTTATATTTCAGCAACTGAAGATGACAAACAACAAACTGTCATTGATTTGGTCGATGAATATAAATATTTAAATGTTTTTCCGGTGGGACGTTTGGATAAAGATACAGAAGGTTTATTATTAATTACTAACGATGGGCAATTCAACCATGACTTAATGAGTCCAACAAAGCATGTTCCTAAAACATATGAAGTGATTTCTGAAAAAAATATTACAAAAAATGATATAAATGCATTTAAAGTGGGTATTGAATTAAATGAGGGATTGGCAAAACCAGCGGAATTAGTGAAAAGTGATGAAATGTATAAATCATTTGTTACGATTCATGAAGGACGTTATCATCAGGTTAAGCGTATGTTTCATGCGATAAATAATGAAGTTTTAGAATTGAAACGTATTAGCATTGGCGACCTTCATCTTGATTTAACACTGGCACCAGGAGAATATCGTCAATTAAATCAGCAAGATTTTAAAAGTTTAGGATTAAAATAAAGAAGAGGTGTAGTTATTATGTCAAAATTATTTAAAGCAATTGTAGGCATCGGTGGAGCAGCCGCAGCCGTTGTTCTCTCTAAAAAAGAAAATAGAGATAGATTGAAAGATGAGTACAGTAAATATAAATCTAACCCAGAATCTTATAAACAAAATGCTAAAGACATCGCAAGTCAAATAAGTTCTAAAGCTGGAGAAACATATAATGAAGTAAAACAAGATCCAAAGGGATATGCTTCAAAAGTTAAGCAAGATCCTAAAGGATTTATCAATGAACAAAAAGATCGCTTTAAAAATGTTAGTGAAAATGAAGAAGAGCATATTGAAGAAGCGAGATTTACTGATGAAGGCGCTGCTGATCCGTCAAACAACCTACGCGTTGTAACAGAAGAAGAATTAAAAAATAACAGTAACAAACATGATGAAAAATAAAATTTAAAATGTATATATGTATGGTTAAGATATGAACAGTGTTATCTATGTGTGTAATTAAAACTAATTATTCACATTAGCTATTACTTAACTTAATACATTTATCATAAGTTAATTAAATATTTAGTTAGCCATAGGGGCGAGAATAAGAAATCAAATTGTGATTTCTAGCTCGCTCCTTTTACTTTATTAATACAGGTATTTTATTTAGTAATGTATAGCGTTTAAACTGTTTTAATACAAATCATAACAGTTAATTTTTTGAATTATTAGACACATCTCACTGTAGTTTCTTCTCTAGTTCATGTAAAATATTAAATATATTAGTTATAAGAAGGAAGTTGATTGCAAATGTGGAGAGATAAAGTAAAAGCGTATGAAGGGCAAATTATCGAGGATTTGAAAGGACTTTTATCTATCGAAAGTGTAAGAGAAGATGATAAGGCATCTTCAGAGAACCCTGTTGGACCAGGGCCACGTAAAGCCTTAGATTACATGTACCAACTTGCAGAACGAGATGGATTTGGAATACATGATGTTGATCATATCGCCGGACGAATCGAAGCGGGTGAAGGTGAAGATCTTTTTGGTATCTTATGCCACGTAGATGTTGTTCCTGCTGGTGATGGATGGGACTCAAATCCATTCAATCCATTAGTTACTGATGACAAAATTGTAGCTCGCGGTACTTTGGATGACAAAGGCCCAACAATTGCAGCTTATTATGCAGTCAAAATTTTAAATGAAATGAATGTAAATTGGAAAAAGCGTATACATATCATCATTGGTACGGATGAAGAGTCAGATTGGAAATGTACGGATCGTTATTTCGAAACAGAAGAAATGCCAGTATTAGGTTTCGCTCCAGATGCTGAATTCCCAGCTATTCATGGAGAAAAAGGCATCAGCACGTTTGATGTAATTCAAAACGACAAAGCTGAAGATCAAGATGAACCTGAATACGAATTACGTTCATTTAAATCTGGTGAAAGATATAATATGGTTCCAGACGAAGCAGTAGCACATGTTGCGGTTAAAGAAAATATGACAGACGTCATTCAAAATTTTGAACAATACTTAAATGACTATCAAATTGATGGTGAAAGTGTTGTTGATAGTGGTGTATTAGTTCTTAAGGTATATGGTAAAGCGGTCCATGGTATGGATCCATCTATTGGAGTAAATGCAGGTTTATATTTAATGAATTTCTTATCAAGTTTAGATTTAGATAAGACAGCAGCTAATTTTGTTGAATTCAGTAATAAATATTTATTCGAGTCTCATTTTGGAGAAAAAATGGGTATGAAATTCCACACAGATGTAATGGGAGACGTTACTACTAATATAGGTGTAATAACTTATGATAATCAAAAAGGTGGATCATTTGGTATCAATTTAAGATATCCAGAAGGCTTTGAATTTGAAGAAGCATTGACTAGATTTAAGAGTGAAATAAATCCATTAGGTTTTTCAATTGAATTAGGTAAGAACCAAACACCACATTATGTGGAAAAAGATGATCCATTTGTACAAAGTTTAGTAGAAGCGTATAGAAACCAAACTGGTGACCAAACTGAACCATATACAATAGGTGGCGGTACTTATGCGCGTAATTTAGATAAAGGTGTTGCATTTGGTGCTATGTTCAGCGATTCTGAAGACTTAATGCATCAAAAAAATGAGTATATTACTAAAAAACAATTATTTAATGCGACAAGCATTTACTTGGAGTCATTATATAAATTGTGTGTGGAGGAATAAATATGACAAAAGTGCTAATAAATGAAAAACTTGTGGACGAGCAAGATGCAAATGTACCGTATAATGATAGAGGTTATGTCTTTGGTGATGGCATTTATGAATATATAAGAGTTTATGATAATAATGTTTTTACAGCTAAAGAACATTTTGAAAGATTACTACGCAGTGCTAAAGAAATTGGTTTGGAACTAAAATACAATGTAGACGAATTGACGGAATTGATTCAGGAATTGTTATCTACAAACAGCATCGTTAATGGCGGTGTCTATATCCAGGTAACTCGTGGTGCTGCTCCACGTGATCATGCATTCCCTACACCATCAGTAGAGGCAAACATCATGGCATTTACGAAGTCATATGATCGCCCATACAAATTGCTTGAAGAAGGCATTAATGCTATTACAACTGAAGATATTCGTTGGTTAAGATGCGATATTAAAAGTTTAAATTTATTAGGAAATGTATTAGCTAAAGAATACGCAACAAAATATAACGCTCAAGAAGCAATTCAACACCGTGGTGATATCGTCACAGAAGGTTCTTCTAGTAATGTGTATGCGATTAAAAACGGTGAGATATACACACATCCAGTAAATAATTATATATTAAATGGTATAACACGTATGGTTATCAAATCAGTTGCTGAAGATAAAGGTATACCTTTTAATGAAGAAGTATTTACATTGGATTTCTTAAAAAATGCAGACGAAATTATTGTGTCTAGTACATCAATAGAAGTCATGCCTGTCGTTAAATTGGATGGAGAAAATGTAGGTGATGGTGAAGTAGGTAGTATTACGAAATCATTGCAAGAAGGATTTAATAGATACATTGACACACATAGTTAATATTTTCCATAAATGGATATAAAATGTCACATAAATTACGTTGAAATTATGTTATAATGCTAACTGAGCCGTTTAAGAGATTTCAATATAAAATTGAAAGTAAAATGTATCTTTTTGTTTCTCATTTTTGGTTGAAATTCAACCTCAAACATTATAAAATCTTTTATGAGTCTTGAAATTGACCGTAATAAATTTAAGAAAAAAAGATATAGAAATATTAAAATAGTACTCTGTTTGAGATTGATTTATGGTATGATGTAAAAGTTGCTATAATTTGAAACTAGGTACTGTTATTAAATAACTTAACTTGAATCACATGGGACATTGTGTCAGTCATAAAACTTGAGGCGACATAAATTTGGGTTGAAGTTTAAAATATTGTAATAGAAAATGATTATATATGGCTCTCGAAATCTGTTTTCTTGAGCCATTTTCTAATTGAAAGTGAGGTGAACGTGTTGGAGCAGTTTTATCAATTGGGATGGACGCTTGATTCAGCGGGTGGTGCATCTGGTGAGGCATATATGGCTGAACAAGATGGGCAAAAGTTATTCCTAAAAAGAAATTCAAACCCATTTATTGCGGCATTATCGGCCGAAGGTATTGTACCAAAATTAGTGTGGACAAAACGCATAGAAACTGGTGAAGTGGTAACCGCACAACATTGGAAAAATGGTAGAGAACTTACTTTCAACGAAATGCACGAACAACGGGTAGCCAATTTATTGAAAAAGATTCATAGTTCTAAAACATTACTTAATATGTTAAAACGTATGGAAATGGAGCCAATCACTCCTGATATTCTACTAAACAAGATTAATGCTTCTTTATCAAGAGAAGTTTTAACGCATCATGTTGTTAGAAAAGCTTTAACTTATCTTGAAGAGCATATGCCAAACTTGGATCCTCGTTTCTTTACAGTAGTCCATGGTGATGTTAATCACAATAACTGGCTATTGTCGGATCATGATGAATTATATCTAGTTGATTGGGAAGGCGCGATGATTGCTGATCCAGCAATTGATTTAGGTATGCTGCTATACAATTACGTTCCAGAAAAGAAATGGCCTCAGTGGTTAAACGTTTATGGTACGAAAGATTCAATGGATTTACAAAAACGTATGAAATGGTACACAGTGGTACAATCTATTGGTATGGTACAGTGGTATGAAGAACAAAAACGTTATAAAGACATGAATATGTGGCTTAAATTTTTAAATGAAGTTATGAATAACAATGCATTTATATAAGGAGTTATCAAAATGAGAATGCGCTACAAGCCGTGGGCGGAAGACTACTTAAAAAAAGAACCGAATATAGTGGATCTCGACGGTAGTCATGCAGGGCAAATCAGTGATTGGTTTGATAATGATCAACCGATTTATATTGAAATAGGTTCAGGAATGGGACAGTTTATAACTACGCTTGCTGCACAAAATCCTGAAATTAATTTTATTTCAATGGAACGGGAAAAAAGCGTAATGGTTAAAGTTCTAGATAAAGTATTAGACCAAGGTTTAACTAATATTAAACTCATATGTAACGATGCTATAGAACTTAATGAATATTTTAAAGATGAAGAAATTTCACGCATCTATTTAAATTTTTCAGATCCATGGCCTAAGAAAAGACATACTAAACGTCGATTGACTTATCATACTTATTTAGCTTTGTATAAACAAGTATTAAAAAAAGACGGAGAACTTCACTTCAAAACTGATAATCGAGGACTATTTGCATATAGTTTAGAAAGTATGTCGCAATTTGGTATGTATTTCACCAAAATTAATTTGAATTTGCATCAAGAAGATGTTGAAACTAACATAGAGACAGAATATGAAAGAAAGTTTTCTGATAAAGGCTCTAGAATTTATCGGATGGAAGCCAAATTCCATTAATTTAATAAAATCATTCTAATTGATAGGGCAAAGCCTTATCAATTTTTTTATGCTATTGTAATGTATTTTTGTATTAAATAATGAGAAAAAAGTGCTTAACATGCTCGATAGTGCATTATTTTACGTAATAGTTTGTTTGTATTAATATAAAAGATAATGAGTAACAAAGGTTTATAGGATACTGAGGAGGAATTAATTTATGAAATTAGGAGATTTTAGCGTACATTATTTAAACGGGGGTATTACAAATATTGATGGAGGGGCCATGTTTGGTGTTGTACCTCGAGCTTTATGGACAAAAAAATACGAAGTGAATGAAAAGAATCAAATTCCTTTACCTACGCATCCAATATTAATACAAACTGGTGATAAAAATGTCATTATAGATACTGGTATTGGATTTGGTAAATTAACAGATAAAGAACGTAGAAATTTTGGTGCAGAATACGAAAGTCATATTAATGATGATTTAGAAGCATTGGATATGACAACAAAGGATATTGATTATGTGTTAATGACACATATGCATTTTGACCATGCTGCAGGCTTAACTGATGATGAGGGACATGCGATTTTTGAAAATGCTATTCATATTATTCAGCAAGACGAGTGGCATGAATTTCAAAGCCCGAACTTGAGAAGTAAATCAACTTATTGGACGAAGAATAACGGTGATTTCCAAAGAAAATTATTGTTATTTGATGAAGAAATGGAAGTTTTACCAGGTGTTAACATCATGCATACTGGGGGACATAGCTTTGGTCATTCTATTATTACGATAGAGAGTAAAGGTGAAAAAGCTATTCACATGGGAGACATATTCCCGACAATTGCTCATAGAAACCCGTTGTGGGTAACTGCTTATGATGACTATCCTATGCAGTCAATAAGAGAGAAAGAACGCTTGATTCCCAATTATATTTTAAATGATTACTGGTTCTTGTATTATCATGATGTGAATTATTTTGCAGTGAAATTTGATAAACAGAGTATGACAGAAATTGAAACATTTATTTCTAGAGATTAAAAAAGGTTAAAGTTATGAATTTAAGCTTCGGAGTTAAAATATGAATTAAGAAATATATGTGTATATTTCTTGAGCATAATCCATTTTAATCCTTCGACTTCAATTATGTATATAGTTTTGGTGATATGAGGCAATCTCAGCTCACATCTAATAGATGAAGCGTATGCTCATACTATATACATTTTACGTTCATAACTTTAACCTTCTATCATTCACATTCAATAATATTAATGATTTCTCCACTATTTGCATCGACAAAAAAATCATATGAAGTAAGTGACCCATTGTTTTGGGTAGTAATACCTCCTTGGTAAACAAGCGTAGTATCACTAGTGTTTTTATAAGTAATTGGTTCATGCAATATGTATGAGCCTATAACATTCATAAAATAGGTTCTAACTTCAGAAATGATTTTTTCTGGATCTTGATATTGTTGATGCTTGCGGCGAGTATAAAAATAAATAGATCCGACAATAGTTGTCAGCGTAATAAATAAGATGATGAACCTATTTTTTTTATTCAACATAACACAATCTACCCCCAATAAAGTCATATTTATAGTTTACCATAATGAAGATGATATAATAAATCTTAAGGAGTGAGACACGTTGGATATAAACAATAATAAAACATTAACAAGAATGAAAATATTAACAGAATTACATGGTGCACCTGGTTTTGAAGGTGATGTAAAATCATATATGGAATCTGAAATGGCGCCTTTTGTAGATGAATTTATTTATAATCGAATGGGCGGCTTTTATGGAGTGAAACGCTCGAAAAAATCTAATGCTAAACGTATAATGGTTGCTGCTCACATGGACGAAATTGGTTTTATGGTGACGAATGTAACAAGCAACGGTATGTTACAGTTTACCAACTTAGGTGGCGTTGCCAATGACATATGGCAAGGCCAAAGGCTTAAAGTAAAGTCACGTCAAGGTGAAGAAATCAGTGGTGTTGTTGCAAATATACCTAAACACTTTAGGTCAGGCAATGAAGGTGCTCCTAAAATTGAAGAATTGTTATTAGACATTGGTTCACAAAATAGGGAGGAAGTAGCGCAACAAGGTATTGAGATTGGTGATAGTATTGTACCTGATACTACTTTCACGCAATTATCTGAATTCCGATATGCTAGTAAAGCTTGGGATAATCGTTATGGTTGTTTAATTGGCATCGAATTATTAGAATTACTAAAAGATGTAGAATTGGATTTTGATTTGTATGTAGGAGCTAACGTACAAGAGGAAGTAGGACTACGAGGCGCAAGCGCTTCTGCCGAACTCATTGATCCAGATGTAGCCTTTGTTGTCGATTGTTCTCCAGCAAACGATATGAAAGGCAAGCAAAACTTGTCAGGTGAATTAGGGGAAGGCACTTTAATTAGAATTAAAGATGGTACAATGCTACTAAAACCAACATTTAGAGATTATTTACTTTCGCTTGCTAAAGAGTTTGGTATAGCTCACCAATATTACGTTTCGCCAGGCGGAACAGACGGCGGAGAAATTCACAAAGCTAAGATAGGTATTCCTACAGCAGTCATTGGCGTTTGTGCCCGATACATCCATAGTACAAATGCAGTTTTTGATATTAGAGATTATGAAGCTGCAAGAAAATTATTATTGGAGAGTATAACGCACTTAAACCAAGAAGAAATTGAAATATTACAATATAAATAACATAGGAGTGGTACGATGAAGCATTTAGAAAGTGAACAACAGTTTGAGCAATTAAAAAATGGAAAAACTGTATTTTTATTTACTGCAGACTGGTGTCCTGACTGTAAAATTATTGAACCAGAACTCCCTCAAATTGAAGAGAAATTTATTGAATATAAATTTATATCAGTAGATAGAGACAAATTTATTGATTTATGTGTTGAGCATGGCATCATGGGTATACCAAGTTTTCTTGTGTTTAATGCTGGTCAACAAATTGGTAGCTATATTGGTAAAGAGCGCAAATCAATTGAACAAATTGATGCATTTTTATCTTCATTATAAGTCGAGTCATTTTGTGGAGAAACCAAGATCAATTTATAAAAATATATACCCTTAGAACTTACATTTTTTCTGTTCCTAAGGGTACTTTTATTGTAAACTAGAACAAGGCACGTTAATAGGAGTGTTAAACATGAATGTCTTTCAAATGAGAGATAAATTAAAAGATCGATTGAACCATCTAGACGTTAAATTTAGTTTTAATCGTGACGAAGAAACATTACGTATATCTAGATTAGATAATGATAAAGGTGTTACTGTTAAACTCTCTCAGATTGTAGCTAAATATAAATCTCAAAAAGAAAAAATAGTTGATGAGATTGTCTATTATGTGGAGGAAGCTGTAGCACAAATGAATGATGCGACATTATCTAATACTGATGACATTAAAGTAATGCCAGTATTAAGATCGCCAAGCTTTGATAAGAAGGACAAAAGCGGAAATGCATTTGTTATAGATGAACATACTGCAGAAACTAATATATACTATGCGATGGATTTAGGTAAGTCTTATCGTCTAATTGATGAAACAACACTAGAACAAATGAATCTCACTAAACAACAATTAAAAGAGATGGCGCTATTTAACGTAAGAAAATTAGAAAATAAATATACGACTGATGAAGTAAAGGGTAATATATTCTATTTTGTTAATACCAATGACGGTTATGATGCTAGTAGAGTATTAAACACTTCATTTTTAAATAACATACAAGAACAATGCGAAGGCGAAATGTTAGTAGCGGTGCCACATCAGGATGTATTAATCATAGCTGATATAAGAAATAAAACAGGTTATGATGTGATGGCACATTTAACTATGGAGTTTTTCACAAATGGTTTAGTGCCAATTACTTCACTATCCTTAGGATATGATAAAGGACATTTTGAACCTATTTTCATTTTAGGTAAAAATAATAAACAAAAAAGAGATCCAAATGTAATACAAAGATTAGAAGCTACAAGAAAACAATATGAAAATAAAGATAAGAAGTAAGGAGTAAATTTTAATGAATCTTTTTTATAATAAACAAGCAGTAGGAGATGTAGCATTTTTACAAATAGAGCCCGCTAACGGTGAATTTAACTATGAATTTAAAGGTGATGTCGTTGAAATACAACACGAAAATAAAGTTGTAGGATTTAATATATTTAATGCCTCACAAAAATCATCTATAGATGGTAACGGCCACGTTAAATTAAATGAAACATTAGTTAATGAATTACAAACTGCTATTGAAGAAGCTGGATTCACTTATAAGTTAGATACAGATTTTTCACCTAAATTTGTAGTAGGTTATGTTGAGACAAAAGAAAAACATCCAGATGCTGATAAATTAAGTGTATTGAGTGTTGATGTTTCCACTGAAAAATTACAAATTGTTTGCGGTGCAGCTAATATTGAAGCAGGACAAAAGGTTGTTGTAGCGAAAGTTGGAGCTGTTATGCCTAGCGGTATGGTAATTAAAGATGCTGAACTAAGAGGAGTTGCATCAAGTGGCATGATATGTTCAATGAAAGAGTTAGGCTTACCAAACGCACCACAAGAAAAAGGTATTATGGTCTTATCTGATGATTACACAGTAGGTCAAGCATTTTTTGAAGAATAAAAGGAGGTAATGTGCGTATGAGCTGGTTCGACAAGTTATTTGGAGAAGATAATGACTCAAGTGAAGATTATCTTAATAAAAGAAGCCAACGACGTCAAAAAGCTACACAACAAGAAGACCAAGATTCATTACTTCCTCAGAACAATGATGTTTATGAAAGGCCTAAAGGAAAGTTTAGATTTCCAATGCGTATTTTGGAAGAAGCAAATGAAACAAATAACGTAAATAACGATGCAAATGTAGATAACTCGAATACTGAAGTTAATGATAACCATACTTATCGCAAGAATGACGATAATATAAGTGTTAATCACAAACAAAGAAGACGTAGACATATGTATGAAAATGATGTTTCTAACAATGTGGATTCGCAACGTACAAAACAAAATAACACACGTGACGAAGTAGTTTCTGAACCAAAAAGTGAACAGAGAAGTCACAAAGGTAAAAGAATGAGAATTCAGACGGATGTTTTACGCGCAAATGCGGCTTCAAAACATAAAACTAATACACCTAGTTACCATCAAAGTGATTTTAAAGCGAGTGAAGTCCCTTCTGCGATTTTTGGTACAAAAAAACCTAGTCCACTAGTTAATGGCGTTATAAAACAGAATCAGCAGTCTGAAGCTGACTCAAATGATGATAAAGTTAGTTTGGAATTTGATAATACGGATCAGCACGATTCTCATAATTCGAGTTCAGATGATACGACATATTATAACGATCAATATGTCGATGATCTTACTAAAGATAATAATGCTGTGGCATCTTCATCAACTATTGAACAAACAGAAGATAGTGAAAGTGAAGAAGAGAAAATACAAAATAACTCGTTTGATGCAACAGAGATAGCTAAACAAGAACCTCTTGCTAAGCGTGCAAAAATTGATAATACAATTAAAATTGAAAATATATATGCTTCACAAATTGTTGAAGAAATACGCCGTGAACGTGAAAGAAAAGTGCTTCAAAAGCGACAATTTAAAAAAGCATTACAACAAAAACGTCATGAATATCAAGAGAACCAAGAAGATAGTATACAAAAAGCAATCGATGAAATGTATGCAAAACAAGCTCAAAACTACATAGGTGAAAGCTCGTTAGATGCTGAAGATCAAACGACAAATGCTACTGAAATTGATTCGGAAGCATCAGTTCAAGATGCTCCAAATCCTAACGTTACGCAAAATACATCTGACAATCAGCAAGAAGAGGAAATTGACTCAACGTATAATTACGAAGAAATTAATTTAGATAATATTCGGGATATACATACGATCAATGACGAATATGTAAATATTGATACTGAAATACAGACAGACAAAAGTATTACAGAACCTCAAGCAATCGATGATGATATGTCAGAAGATAAGGATGAAAATGTATCTTACGATTTAACCAATACGCATGACAATAAGTCTTCAGATGAGGTATTCAACTCACAATCTAATGAAAGTCTTAATAAAGATACAACAGAAATACAATCAGAAACAGAAGCAAGTCAAAACGCAGAAACTGTAGATAATGACATAGCTGATGCAAATTACAGAGAGTTAGCAGATAATGGCACGAGTGAATTAATTTCATCAAATAATGAGCCTTTACATTCAAATGATGATGATACAAATGAAAATGTAGAAACATCTCAAGAGTCTGAACCCGAAGAAATGGTAAACGGGTCTCTTGAATCTGCTAATCCATCTTTATCAGCTGAAGGTGATAGCGAAGACTCAAACCTATCTCATTCTGAAGAAAATGCAGTAGATGATATAGACGTTAGTCTTTCAAAAGTAGTTCATGATGATAAAGATATTTCACAAGATAAAGTTTCAGAGGAACAAGAAACAAATAATACAGTAGATTCAAAAGTTGATACAGGTAAAGCAACATATCGTGACCAGTCAACTCAAGCCAAATCAGCTAATAAAAAAGGTAGTAAACCTTTCAATGTTGTCATGACACCTTCAGATAAAAAACGTATGCTAGATACAAGAAAAGCACAGAATCAAAATCGAGCTAGTTCAAATATAGAATATGCGACAGAGCATACAACTGAACGTGCAACAAACGATAATACTACTGAACTTAAGACGACAGAGCAACAGACACATACAGAGCATACGGTTTCTTCAGAACATAAAAACAAAGGTGTGACAAATGAATCAGATAATGTTCAATACAGCTCTGCAAAAAGTGAGCTAAATAATACGTCAGATACTGAAGATGCAACATTAACTGATGAAACGTCAATAAATGAAACGGAACATAAATATGTTGAAGCTAAAACAGCAAAAAGTAACAACCAACAATCTGATAAATCAGGGGCGTCTATAGATAGCAATGTTATTAGCAACCATCAGTCAGTTAACCCAAATGAGGACACTGGACAATCTGTCCAAGAACCATTACTAAAACCAGAATCCACCTCACAGCAAGGTGCTTCAAAAACATCAAATGAGAATGAAAATAAAACAACTATACGTCGAGGACCAAATATTAAATTACCGAGTGTAGAATTATTAGAAGCACCTAAACAACATGAAGTAGATGAGTCTTGGATAGAGGATAAAAAACAAGAGTTAAATGAAGCTTTCTATTATTTTAATGTACCAGCGGAGGTACAGAACGTAACAGAAGGACCAAGTGTGACACGTTTTGAATTATCTGTTGAAAAAGGCGTGAAAGTTTCAAGAATCACTGCTTTGCAAGATGATATTAAGATGGCGTTAGCTGCTAAGGATATTCGTATTGAAGCACCAATAGCCGGTACAAGTTTAGTTGGTATAGAAGTACCAAACCAAAATTCAACAACAGTAAATTTACGTTCAATTATTGAAGAGCCCGCGTTTAAAAATTCAGAATCTAAGTTAACTGTAGCCATGGGTCTTAGAATTAACAATGAACCGTTATTGATGGATATCTCTAAAACACCACACGCTTTAATAGCTGGTGCTACAGGTTCTGGTAAATCAGTATGTATAAATAGTATCTTAATGTCTTTATTATATAAAAATCATCCAGAAGAATTAAAATTACTTTTAATCGATCCAAAAATGGTTGAATTGGCTCCATATAATGATTTACCACATTTAGTTTCACCAGTTATTACAGATGTAAAAGCAGCTACGCAAAGTTTGAAATGGGCTGTTGAAGAGATGGAAAGACGTTACAAAGTCTTTGCTAAATATCATGTAAGAAATATAACCGCTTTTAATAAGAAAGCAACATATGAGGATAGAATGCCGAAAATTGTTATAGTTATAGATGAGTTAGCAGATTTAATGATGATGGCACCACAAGAAGTAGAGCAATCGATTGCTCGTATAGCACAAAAAGCACGTGCATGTGGTATTCATATGTTAGTTGCAACACAAAGACCATCTGTCAATGTAATAACAGGTTTAATCAAAGCAAATATTCCAACAAGAGTTGCATTTATGGTATCGTCAAGCGTTGATTCCCGTACCATATTAGATAGCGGTGGTGCAGAACGCTTACTTGGATACGGTGATATGCTTTATCTCGGAAGTGGAATGAATAAACCAATACGAGTTCAAGGAACCTTTGTATCTGATGAAGAAATTGATGATGTAGTTGATTTTATTAAAGAACAAAGAGAACCAGAGTATTTGTTTGAAGAAAAAGAATTATTAAAGAAAACTGAAAGTCAACCGCAGGATGATTTATTCGATGATGTGTGTCAATTTATGTTGAATGAGGGACATATTTCAACTTCATTAATACAACGACATTTCCAGATTGGTTACAATCGTGCAGCCAGAATAGTTGATCAATTAGAACAACTAGGTTATGTTTCGGGAGCTAATGGTTCAAAACCAAGAGATGTATACATTACAGAATCAGATTTAAATGAGAATTAATATAGAGATAAAGGAGTGTTTTTATGACACATTATCATTTTGTTGGCATAAAAGGTGCCGGTATGAGTTCATTAGCACAAATCATGCGTGATCTTGGAAATGAAGTTCAAGGTTCAGATATTCAAAACTATGTTTTTACAGAAGTAGCATTAAAAAATAATGGTATCAAAATTTTACCTTTCAATGCAGATAATATAAAAGAAGATATGGTCATCGTACAAGGTAATGCCTTTCCAGACACACATGAGGAAATTGTACGTGCACATGAATTAAAAATTGAAGTTATTCGCTATCATGACTTCTTAGGTCATATCATCAATCAATATACGTCTGTAGCAGTTACAGGTGCACATGGTAAGACATCTACTACAGGTCTATTATCACACGTTATGAATGGTGATAAAAAGACATCATTCCTAATCGGTGATGGTACTGGCTTAGGTATACCAGCAAGTGATTATTTCGCATTCGAAGCTTGTGAATACCGTAGACATTTCTTAAGTTATCACCCAGATTATGCAATTATGACAAATATAGATTTTGATCATCCGGACTATTTTAAAGATGTTGATGATGTATTTAACGCGTTCCAAGAAATGGCGCAGAACGTGAAAAAGGCTATTATTGCATGGGGCGATGATGAGCATTTACGAAAAATTGAAGCTGACGTACCAGTTTACTATTATGGTTTTTCTAAAGATGACGATGTTTATGCAGATAACTTAAAAATTAGTGAAAAAGGTACTCAATTTGATGTTTACATTAAAAACGAATACTATGACACCTTCCTTTCGCCACAATTTGGCGATCATAACATTCTAAATGGTCTTGCTGTAATTACAATTAGCTATTTAGAGAGCCTAAACGTAGATAATATCAAAGCTGCGTTAGAAACGTTTGGTGGCGTGAAAAGAAGGTTCAACGAGACAAAAATTGGAAATCAAGTGTTAGTTGATGATTATGCGCACCACCCTAGAGAAATTAGTGCTACAATTGAAACAGCGAGAAAGAAATACCCTAATAAAGATGTTATCGCAGTTTTCCAACCTCATACGTTTAGCAGAACTCAAGCGTTTTTAGATGAATTTGCAGATTGCTTAAGTTTAGCTGATACAACATTCTTATGTGAGATTTTTGGTTCTATAAGAGAAAATACTGGTAATTTAACAATTCAAGATTTGATTCAAAGAATCGATGGCGCAAAACTAATCGATGAGCAAAGTGTAAGCATATTAGAACAATATAATAACTCAGTTATTCTATTTATGGGTGCTGGCGATATACAAAAAATTCAACGTGCTTATATGGAAAAAGTTGGTGCCACTTCGTCATTTTAATATGTTTATGTTAAAATGATGGGGGTATTTATATTAAATAACAACATATGATTAATAGGAGGCGTTTTTAATGGAATGGATTTTACCTATAGCTGGAATTATTGCGGCGATTGCATTTCTAATATTAGTAATTGGTATCGTTGTAGTATTACTTTCAGTTAAGAAGAATTTAGATCACGTTGCTAAAACACTTGATGGAGTTGAAGGGCAAATTCAAGGTATTACACGTGAATCTACAGATTTACTTCACAAAGCGAATCGCTTAACTGAAGATATTCAAGATAAATCTGATCGTTTAAATTCAGTAGTTGATGCTGTTAAAGGTATCGGTGATTCTGTACAAACTTTAAATGGTTCAGTTGATCGAGTTACAAACTCAATTACGCACAATATTTCTCAAAATGAAGACAAAATTTCTCAAGTTGTACAATGGTCAAATGTAGCAATGGAAGTTGCTGATAAATGGCAAAACAGAAGAAATCGTAGAGATAGTGCAAATTATAAAGCGAGCAGTGTAGCAAACGATACAAATCATAGCTATACTACACGTGTAGATAACAAATAATTCATATATTTAAAAAACAAATGCACTTAAATGAGGTTTGAAACTTATTTAAGTGCATTTGTTATAGGGGGCATTCAATTATGAAATACTATAATCGAGATAATTATGAAAGAAACTTAGAAAGTTATCAAGTACCAGAATATTTTACAAAAGGTGCCAGAAATGAATTTGTGTATGGATTTATCGTAGGCGCTGTGATTGGTTCAGCTTTAGGTTTAGTTTCCATTAGTAAATCTAGATCTTCTAATAAAAATGTTCCAGATAATAAAGAACAATTTAAATCGAATATTGTTGCACAAAGTGAACAAGAACAACAAGATGCTGAAAATAAATTAGCAGGGTTGAAATCAACTATTGCAGAATCTCAAAAAAATAACACTGAAGTGACAGATGAAGAATTAGCAGCCCAAAAAGTTGCCATTCAAAAAGAAGCATCTGATAATGACTTAGCTAATATGTCACCTGAGGCACAAGAGCAACAAGAAGCAAAAAATGAAAATAATAATGATGATGTAGCGTCCAATAATTTATCTACTGAACACATTGATCCAGATGCTAAACCAACTGAAGATGAAATCAATGCTCAACAAGACGCTATAAAAGAAGAAACATCGGATAATTCAGACATTAGAACAAACTCTACAGATGACTCAGCTCAAAATGAAGGCGTCAATGGTAAAACAGCGGCAGCAACTGCAGGAGGTGCTATTGCTGCAAGTGGTTTAGCAAGCGCAGCACAAAATAAAAAAGAAGCAATAAATAATGATTCAGAGGTTTCAGAAAACACTTCGAAACTGACTAATGAAGATAATAAACCAAAACAATCAGATAAAGCCGCACCAAAATTAGTAACGCAAGAAACTACTAACGAATCATCTTCTCATGATGGAGGTAAGTCTACAGCAGCGATTACTGGTACAGTTACTGCATCAGGCTTAGCATTAGCAGCTAATAACAAACAAAAAGCAATTAATAATAATCAAAGCATTGCGGAGAATACTGCTAATTTACTAGTTCCAGAGTCGCCAAAGCAAGCTAAACATCATTCTGTGCCAACTTTAATTACTCCAAATGTTGGAAATGCAGTAGAATCAACTGATAAAGTTGATAATAGTGCAGACAAAAGTAATAAAAAAGCAACAACAACAGAAATTTCAAAGCCAACAGCAGCTGAACAACGTGTTAAACAAACACATAAGACTGTAACATTTAAAGATGGTATTATTGTTCATGAAAATGCTACAAGAAATTTAAGCGAACAATCAGTTGGACAAAGTAGTGCAAAGCAAAATACTAATAATTCATCTACTAAATCAAATGATGGTATTCTTAACCATGATGAAGCACAGAATAGTGAAAAAAAGACAAAACCAACTAAAAGTAAATCAACTAAAAAAACGTATACTAAAAACAGACCACAAGTGAATAAGACAGAAAAAGCTGAAAGTAAAATTGATAAAAGAACATTCAATGATTAATTTAATCAATAAAAGGATCCAAGACATAATAATTGTTTTGGATTCTTTTTGTTTACGTTATTTGAAGCAACGATTAGATTATTAATCAATTAATTCTTTGTAATTGGTATATTCATAAATTCATTTCTAAACATGCTTGCTTTTCGCTTTTAATTTCTTGTGGAATGTTAAATTTTATACATAGATTATTTAAATTGCTATTATGAAGAAATATTGAAAAACATATAATAGTGTAAAAAAGGTCTAGATATTGACTGAAAATTCAGTTATCATTAATGTTATTCACTTTTAAAGTGATTTTTTTCAATCGCTACTTGAACTTCTAAGTAGTTATTGTTAGAATAACGTTTAACATATATTTTATCGCTTTAAAGCAGAATAAAATATCGCTTTTTAAATTTTTCATAGAGGTGAATAAAAATGACAGACAAATTAAAAGAATACAGAGATGAGATAGTTGAGATTAATGAAGAGATTTTAGGGCTATTATCTAAAAGAGGTAAAATAGCACAAAAAATAGGCGAGGAAAAACGTAAACAGGGCACACTTGTATATGATCCTCAACGTGAAAAAGAAATGATTAATCAATTATTAGATAAGAACGAAGGACCATTTAATGACAATGTAATCAAACAATTATTTAAAGAAATTTTTAAAGCCTCTACTGATTTGCAAAAATCTGAAAATGAAAAACACTTATATGTATCTAGAAAATTAAAACCAGAAGATACTATTGTTCAATTTGATAATGGAGGTATTATTGGAGATGGCAACAAATCATTTGTATTTGGACCATGTTCAGTAGAATCTCAAGAGCAAGTTGATGCCGTTGCAGCTAATTTACAAGCTAGAGGAGAAAAATTCATTAGAGGTGGGGCATTTAAACCGCGTACATCTCCATATGATTTCCAAGGATTAGGTGTTGAAGGTCTAAAAATACTTAAAAATACTAAAGATAAATACGGCTTAAATGTCGTAAGTGAAATAGTTAACCCAGCAGACTTTGAAGTAGCTGATGAATACTTAGATGTATTCCAAATTGGTGCACGTAACATGCAAAACTTTGAATTGCTTAAAGAAGCAGGTCGTTCAAACAAACCTATATTATTAAAACGTGGCTTATCAGCTACAATTGAAGAATTTATATATGCAGCTGAATATATCGCTTCACAAGGTAATGAAAATATTATCTTATGTGAACGAGGCATCCGCACATATGAAAAAGCAACAAGAAATACTTTAGATATTTCTGCTGTACCAATCTTAAAACAAGGTACACACTTACCAGTAATGGTTGATGTTACGCACAGTACTGGACGTAAAGATATCATGATTCCAACAGCAAAAGCTGGCTTAGCAGTTGGCGCTGACGGCATTATGGCTGAAGTACATCCTGATCCATCTGTTGCATTAAGTGATAGTGGACAACAAATGGACTTCAATGAATTTGATAAATTCTACAATGAAATTAAACCACTTGCAGATATGTACAACAGTAAAAAACTTAAATAATAGTTGCAAAGTTTGAGGCAATATTGCTATATAAGGCTGGGACAAATTTAATTGTCTCAGCCTTAATCATTATATTGAGATAGTGAGGGTTCTACTCAACCTTCAGGCCTGGTCAATCTTTTTTTATTTCTTCCAAAAGTATGGTGACGTAATCTTTCTAAATAAATTAGATTTCTGTCCCACTTTTTTTGCATTTTTACAATAATATGAGATTATCTTTAAGCATAATTTATTTTCAGACATTACATTCAATATCAGTTTATATTTAAAATTGAGTAGTATTTTTATATCTTTAATTCTATCTAATTAGATTATAATGGAAATTTAAAGCTAGTAATATAAGCGGGGTTTTTAATACTATGGAATAAAAAACATTATAACAATTAAAACAAAATGATTTTACATTTTCTAAAAATGTGGTAAACTTTGAAAATGTTATGAAAACAGATTATAATAATAAAGAAATCGCTTTCAAGGAGGAAAATATGACTGTTACAATATATGATGTAGCTAGAGAAGCTAGAGTTTCTATGGCAACCGTTTCTCGTGTAGTTAATGGCAACCAAAATGTTAAGCCTGAAACACGTGACAAAGTAAACGAAGTTATTAAGAAGTTAAACTATCGTCCAAATGCAGTAGCAAGAGGATTAGCAAGTAAACGTACAACAACAGTTGGCGTTATTATTCCAGATATCTCAAATGTGTATTATTCACAATTAGCACGTGGTTTAGAAGATATCGCAACAATGTATAAATACCATTCTATTATTTCAAATTCTGATAATGACCCAAGTAAGGAAAAAGAAATTTTTAATAATCTGTTAAGTAAACAAGTGGATGGTATCATATTCTTAGGAGGTACAATCTCTGAGGAAATAAAAGATTTAATTAATAAATCTTCAGTACCAGTAGTTGTTTCAGGTACTAATGGTAAAGATGAAGGCATCTCATCAGTTAATATTGATTTTGAAGCTGCTGCTAAAGAAATAACAGAACACTTAATCGAAAAAGGTGCTAAATCATTTGCCTTTGTAGGTGGAGATTATTCTAAGAAAGCACAAGAAGATGTTTTAGTAGGATTAAAAGATGTATTAGTTCAACATAAATTAAAATTAGACGAACAATTAATCTTTAATGGAAATGAAACCTATAAAGATGGATTACGTGCGTTTGAATCATTAGCAACTGCAAAACCGGATGCAATCTTATCAATCAGTGACGAACAAGCTATTGGATTGGTGCATGCTGCTCAAGATGCTGGCGTAAGTGTTCCGGACGATTTACAAATTGTTAGCTTTAATAATACAAGACTTGTTGAAATGGTTAGACCACAACTTTCTAGTGTAATTCAGCCGTTGTATGACATAGGTGCAGTTGGTATGAGATTACTTACAAAATATATGAATGAAGAAGATATCGATGAGCCTAATGTAATTTTACCTCACAGAATTGAATATAGAGGTACTACAAAATAATTTATATATTTATTTGTACCAAAATGGGAGTGGGGCCATAAACCTCCTTCTTCAAAATAAGAGAGTTAATCCATAATCGGTTAGCTCTTTTTTTATTTGAAATTTTACGATTAACTTATTTACTTGCTAGGATATAGTATGGTTCGACCTTGTGTAACTATACATATACAATTACGCCGAACAATAGGCAAGTTATAAAACTGCTACAAAATTTCATGAAAATAAAGAATGCATCAATTTCTATTAAAAATTATAGAAATTGATGCTTATTTTATGCTCAGAAATTTTTACGTTTTAACTTGATTATTGCACCCTTATTTAAACCAGTTCAATACTTTTTGAGCCTGTTTCATATTAATCTCACTTATTTCTTTTCTTCGAGGTATTTCTATATAATTCTCTTTATCATCATTCCAATTGGTAGGTAGCGCACAAGTAGCATAAGGTTGCCATTTACTAAGCCATCGTTCTGGAAGATTACCTGTTGGGGATTGTTCTCCTATCAATGCTAAAAATACATGAGACCATGCACGTGGCACAACTTTCCATATATTATAGCCACCGCCACCAAACATAATAACCTTACCTTGTGTATATGTATCAGCTAGTGATTTAATAATGTATGGTATTTCATAAAGTGTATTCAATGTGCAGCTCATATGTGTGAGTGGGTCAAGATAATGTATATCTACACCATGGACACTTACAATAATATCCGGTTTAAATGATGCTACGACGGGTTCAATGGTTTGTTTAAAAACATCTAAAAAGGACTGATCTTCAGTATAAGGTTCTAACGGTATATTAACCGTATAGCCAAATCCTTTTTCGGTGCCACGCTCTGTATAATGGCCTGAACCTGGAAATAAAAACTTTCCTGTTTCATGTATTGAATAGATTAGTGATTGATCATTAGTGTAGAAACTCCATTGAGTACCGTCTCCATGATGAGCATCCGTATCAATACACAGAACCCGTTGACTGTATTTTTTCATTAAATATGAAATTGTAATGGCAACATCGTTATAAATACAAAAGCCATTTGCACGCCCAGGAAGACTATGATGTAAGCCACCACCTAAATGACAACCGTTTGTTAAGGTACCACTCATAATTTGATCTGCTAAGTTTAACGCACCACCGACGATGCGTGCACTATGTTTATGCATCATTCTAAATTGAAGTGTATCCTCTCCATCTAAGCCATATTTTTTAGCTTCATTTTCATTTAAAATACCATGCGAAGCATGCCTTATTGCTTGTATATAATCATAGGAATGTATTAGCGATAATTCATCATCTGATGCTATTCTGGGTGCTATAATGTGATGTTGCTTTAATTGTCCTAGTTCCATAAGTAATTCTGTTGTTAATTTTAATCTCATTTGATTAAATGGATGTTTATTACTAAATCGATATTGTAAAAGTTCATTAGCGTAAACATAACCTGTTGTTTGTTGCATATTACTCATATTTTTCTCCCCTTTAAAAGAAAAATCGATTCATGAATCTAATATCATCAAATGCTTGTAATTGCTCAATAGAAATTCTTGAACCGATTCTAGCCATCAAACAATTTGCTGGATGACTCGTAATTTCTGGATCGTCTGTTGCAAAAATCTCAAGGCCCCCATACCCCATAAGTTTTTGCATTAATTTTTTATATTCATATACATCGAGGCCAGAATTTTTTAAATCCCAGTGCCAATAATATTCTGTCGTTAATACAATGTAATCTTCATATTCATCTGCAGCGAGACTTACTTTAATCAATTCGCTTCCTAAATGTAAGTGCCTATAAGCTAAACTGATTTCAATTGCGCCTAATTCTATTAAGTATTCTAAATCACCGTTTGACCATCTTTCTAAAGGGTCAGGATAATGAAAAGTCACATACCCAACAATGTGTTGTTCTTTACGTAATATAAATATTCTACCTTCTTCTAATTCACTGATTTCTTTAACTGCTTCAAATTGATCTTTCGGTGGACGAAAGGCAGATAAACCTTCATCAAATGTCATTTTTTCAAGCTTTCTACATGGAATAGGGCCTTCAATGACAAACTGTCCTTCGTCTAACTGATAGGTTTGGGATTGATATGTTTTAATATGTTTCATTTTTTCACTCCAAACTACCACATGGGTATTCTATAATCAATCTTATTATTTATAGTATAAGTGATAATTGAATAAAATAACATGTAAATGAATTCGCTTACACTAATTATTTTGAAAATTTTGAAAATGTTAGTTATAATAATTTTTGAAGAGACGATTTCATTCAGAGGGGGATTTAAAATGAAAGTAGAAGTATACAAAGGGGAAAGTGGAGATTTTAACCTTCAAGACTATGCAACAGAATATAATCAATTTGATTGGAAAGAGGTAGAAAAGTCATTTTCATGGTATGAAACAGGAAATGTGAATATGGCACATGAATGTATTGATCGTCATGTAGATGAAGGTAAAGGGGAAAAAATTGCCTTACATTATAAAGATGATCAACGTAAAGAAAGTTATACTTTTAACGAAATGAAAGCAAATGCTAACAAAGCTGCAAATGTGCTAAAAAATAAAGCTAACGTTGAAAAAGGAGATCGAGTTTTTGTATTTATGCCAAGAACGCCGGAACTCTATTTTGCTCTTTTTGGAACGTTAAAAATAGGTGCTATTGTCGGTCCATTATTTGAAGCGTTTATGGAAAAAGCGGTTGGCGATAGATTAGAGAATAGTGAAGCTAAAGTTATAATCACTACGAATGCATTACTACCTAGAATACCAAAAGACAAATTACCACATTTAGAAACCATTGTAGTGGTAGATGATGAAGTAGATGACACTTACGTTGATTTTAATACTGAATTTGAGCAAGCTAGTGATCAATTTGAGACTGAATGGCTATCTTTAGATGATGGTTTAATTTTACATTACACTTCAGGTTCTACAGGACAACCAAAAGGCGTATTACATGCACAAAGAGCTATGTTATTACATTATATATCTGGTAAATATGTATTAGATTTTAAAGAAGATGATGTATATTGGTGTACTGCCGATCCAGGTTGGGTAACTGGTACATCTTATGGGATATTTAGTCCTTGGTTAAATGGTGTTACAAACTGTATTGCTGGTGGTAGATTTTCACCTGAAGCTTGGTATGGAATGATCGAAGAATTTAAAGTTACTATATGGTATACAGCGCCAACAGCATTAAGAATGTTGATGAGTGCAGGTGATGATATAATTGAAAAATTTGATTTATCATCAGTTAAAAGCATCTTATCCGTTGGTGAACCATTAAATCCTGAAGTCATCAAATGGGCTAAAGATGTCTTTGGTAAACGTGTACTAGATACATGGTGGATGACTGAAACTGGTGGCCATATGATAGTGAATTACCCTTCTATGGACGTTAAGTTAGGATCTATGGGTAAACCACTACCTGGTGTAGAAGCAACAATTATTGATGACCAAGGAAATGAATTACCACCAAATAGAATGGGAAATCTTGCGATTAAAAAAGGATGGCCATCTATGATGGTTTCCATTTGGAAAAACCCAGAAAAATACGATTCTTATTTCATTGGTGATTGGTATGTATCTGGTGATTCAGCTTATAAAGACGAAGACGGATATTTTTGGTTCCAAGGACGTGTAGATGATGTAATTATGACAGCTGGAGAACGCGTAGGTCCATTTGAAGTAGAGTCCAAATTAGTAGAACATGAAGCAGTAGCTGAAGCGGGTGTCATTGGTAAGCCTGATCCTGTCAGAGGAGAAATTATTAAAGCGTTCGTCGCATTACGTCCTGAATATGACGAATCAGATGAATTAAAAGAAGAAATTCGTAAATTTGTTAAAGAAGGATTAGCTGCTCATGCTGCACCAAGAGAAATTGAGTTTAAAGATAAGTTACCAAAAACACGTTCAGGTAAAATCATGCGTCGTGTACTTAAAGCATGGGAGCTTGATTTACCCGAAGGTGATTTAAGTACCATGGAAGATTAAACAAAGGCTAATCCAAAAATAGAACTTGTTATTTTTGAACAGTAAGTTATATAACACTCAACCTAAACTACCTTTATATCTCTTTAACATATAAGAGATATAAAGGTAGTTTTTGAATTAGAAAACAAAATAGTGTTTATGTAATCTAAAGTTTTAATATTACCCTATATTAGTGGAAGCGCTATCTATAAAAGTCGACAACGCAACTTAAGTTGGTTAATATAAAGTATGTAAGGATTTATTTTTGTCAGTAGTATATATGATAAATATATAGTGATTATTGATTTAAAAATTAATTTTAGAAGGGACGAATGAATTTGACACATTTATCTGATTTAGATATTGCAAATCAATCTACATTAAAACCAATTGGGGAAATTGCAAAGAAAGCTGGTATTCCAGCGGATGCATTAGAACCTTATGGTCATTACAAAGCAAAGATTGATATTAATCAAGTTCAACAAAAAAATGGTAAGGGGAAAGTAGTCTTAGTAACTGCTATGAGTCCAACGCCAGCAGGTGAAGGTAAATCAACAGTTACAGTTGGTTTATCTGATGCATTTAATCAACTTAAACAAAATGTGATGGTTGCACTACGTGAACCAGCTTTAGGGCCAACTTTTGGTATTAAAGGTGGCGCTACTGGTGGCGGATATGCTCAAGTGCTACCTATGGAAGATATCAATTTGCATTTTAATGGGGATTTTCACGCTATTACAACTGCAAATAATGCGTTATCAGCATTTATTGATAACCATATCCATCAGGGGAACGAGTTAGAAATAGATCAAAGACGTATCGAGTGGAAACGTGTGTTAGATATGAATGATCGTGCATTACGCAACGTGATCGTTGGTTTAGGCGGCCCGACTCAAGGCGTACCTCGTGAAGATGGTTTCAATATTACTGTAGCTTCTGAAATCATGGCAATCCTCTGCTTAGCAAATAATATAAATGATTTGAAAGCAAAAATTAGTAATATCACAATTGGTTATACTCGTTCACGTAAACCAGTGACAGTAGCAGATTTAAAAGTTGAAGGCGCATTAGCTATGATATTAAAAGATGCGATTAAACCTAATCTTGTACAAACTATTGAAGGTACACCGGCACTTGTACATGGCGGACCATTTGCTAACATTGCTCATGGTTGTAACTCTATATTAGCTACAGAAACTGCAAGAGACTTAGCGGATATCGTTGTTACAGAAGCAGGATTTGGATCTGATTTAGGTGCAGAAAAATTCATTAATATTAAAGCACGTGAAGCAGGTTTTGAACCTTCAGCAGTTGTTGTAGTTGCAACGATCCGTGCTATTAAAATGCATGGCGGTGTAGCAAAAGATAACTTAAAAGAAGAAAATGTAGAAGCATTGAAATCCGGTATCGTTAACTTAGAACGTCATGTTAAAAATGTAAGGAAATATGGACTAGAACCAGTCGTAGCATTAAATGCATTTGTACATGATACAGATGCAGAAACAGAATTTGTACAACAATGGTCAAAAGATAATGGTGTTCATCTAGCTTTAATTGAAGTCTGGGAAAAAGGTGGCAAAGGCGGCGTCGATTTAGCTAATAAGGTATTAGAAGTCATAGAACAACCGCAAACATTTAAACATTTATATGATTTAGAACAACCTTTAGAAGATAAAATCGAAACGATTGTTAAAGAAATTTATGGTGGTTCAAAAGTGACATTCAGTAGTAAAGCACAAAAACAATTACAACAATTTAAAGATAACGGTTGGGATCATTATCCAATTTGTATGGCTAAAACGCAGTATTCATTTAGTGATGATGCTACACAATTAGGTGCACCTGAAGGTTTTGAAATTACAATCCGTGAATTAGAAGCTAAAACAGGAGCAGGATTTATTGTTGCACTAACAGGCGCAATTATGACTATGCCTGGATTACCTAAGAAACCAGCTGCTTTAAATATGGATGTGACTGATGATGGTCACGCAGTTGGTTTATTCTAAAATTAGTAATGATTGATATTGTATAAATAATGACTTTAGAAAATTATTTACGATAACTAAATTTTAATATTAACGTTAAGTATAAAATATTTTCATTTGGTTTATGATTGATAAAATTACAATGCATAAGGGAGTAGGGGTGAAATCATAGTTGATTGAATGGTTTCACCCCTACTCCCTTAAGTTTAGCTATGGTAATTTAAGGCAAAGAGCTTATTTTGATAATAAGTGTTGGCGAATACTGAACCTTTCAGCTCTTTTATAATCATATTCTGTGATTTTCCCTTCTACTAACATTCGTTTTAATACGTAATGTTGTCTATCCAGACCAATTTGTATATCTGCATCAGATTTTAGAGTGCCGTTTTCTTCATATGGTGTATAAAAATAGGGGCTTTGTAATAAACCTACTAAATAGGCCGATTCAGCAATATTTAAGTCTGATGGCGACTTTCCAAATAAACTATATGAAGCTGAAGCTATACCGGATATGTTTGAGCCATTATAATCACGTCCAAATGGTACAATATTTAAGTACGTATATATAATTTCATCTTTGGTCAATAATTTTTCAGCTCGCATTGATAGAACTAACTCATTCGCTTTTCGGTTATATGTTTTTTCGTTTGTTAGTAATTGATTCTTAACAAGTTGCTGCGTTATTGTACTGCCACCAGTGGCACTTTCAGTATTAAAAATATCTTGGCCAACTGCTCGAACCAAAGCTTTAGGTAAAATGCCATTATGTCTGAAAAACAAACTATCTTCTGAAGCTGTTAATGCTTTAATGACATTTTTGTTAACATTTTTAGGGCCAACAATTAAGGTGTTCATGGATTCGTTATACTCAGTTAAAATATGTTTATTGTCATAATCTATATCTTGGCTACCGACAATGTAAAGTAATTTAAGTTTTAAATCATCATCAGACATATGTATTGCTTCTTTTGTGATACTTTGAAAATAAAAAACAGTAATTGCTAATATTATCACCGAGGTACATGTTAGTATCGCAAACAAGCCGATGAAAATATGTTTCAGTTTTTTATAGATGCTTTCAAATTTATCAAAACATGACGGTTGATGTTGATTTTCAACTGTTTGATGCGTCATATACAGCCTCCTTATGTATGCAATATTATAACATAAATTAACATATTGACTTTTAAATTATAGTTACTTATAATTAGTATCAATTCGATATCGTTTTTTGGATAAAGGAAAAGTAACTTCTTGTGTTATCTTCAGAGAGTTAGTGGTTGTTGTGAACTAACGTTGCGCATTTTGTGAATACACCTTATTAATTAAAGTAATCCAAACGTTTTAGTTAATGAACGTATCATTAATAAAGTTGTTTGACTTAAGTATGGTGGTACCGTGCGCATGCGCCCTTACATTAATTTGTAAGGGCGTTTTTTAATTTTTAACAAAGGTAGCGTTATTGTTTCATAACTTTTATCCGAAGCGAAATCATAAATTAAAACAGGAGGCTGATACAATGGCAAATGCACTATTAGAAGATTTAAAATGGAGAGGCTTGGTTTATCAACAAACTGATGAGTCTGGTATAGAAGAAATATTAAATAAAGAGCAAGTCACATTATATTGTGGTGCGGATCCAACAGCAGATAGTTTGCATATTGGACATTTATTACCATTCTTAACATTGCGTCGCTTCCAAGAACATGGACATAGACCACTTGTATTAATTGGTGGTGGCACAGGTATGATAGGTGATCCTTCAGGTAAATCAGAAGAACGTAAATTACAGACCGAAGACCAAGTAGAAAACAATGTACAAGGTATCAGTAATCAAATGCATAAAATTTTTGAATTTGGTACTGAAAAAGGTGCTAAATTAGTTAATAATAAAGATTGGCTTGGCAAAATTTCTTTAATTGATTTCTTACGTGATTATGGTAAACATGTAGGTGTGAATTACATGTTAGCTAAAGATTCTATTCAAACACGTTTAGAACACGGTATTTCATTTACAGAATTTACCTATACAATATTACAAGCGATTGACTTCGGTCATTTAAATAAAACATATAATTGTAAAATTCAAGTTGGTGGTTCAGACCAATGGGGAAATATTACGAGCGGTATTGAATTGATGCGTCGTATGTATGGTCAAACTGAGGCTTATGGGTTAACAATTCCATTAGTTGTGAAGTCAGATGGTAAAAAATTTGGGAAAACTGAAGGCGGCGCAGTTTGGTTGGATGCTGACAAAACGAGCCCATATGAATTTTATCAATTTTGGATTAACACGACAGATGAAGATGTAATCAAGTTCTTAAAATACTTTACTTTCTTAGAAAAAGAAGAGATTGAAGCATTGGAAACATCTTTAAATGAAGCTCCTCATTTACGTGAAGCACAAAAAGCATTAGCCGAAAATGTAACACGTTTTATTCATGGTCAAGCTGCTTTAGACGACGCGATACGTATATCTAAAGCTCTATTTGCAGGAGATTTACAATCACTTTCTGCGACGGAATTAAAAGAAGGATTTAAAGATGTGCCACAAGTAGAATTAAATCAGGAAACTACAAATATTGTAGAAGCAATCGTTGAAGCTGGAATTTCTTCATCTAAACGACAAGCACGTGAGGATGTAAATAATGGTGCTATTTATATCAACGGTCTTAGACAACAAGATGTTAATTATGAACTTACTAACGATGATAAGATTGAAGATGAGTTTACAATTATACGTCGAGGTAAGAAAAAATACTTTATGGTTAATTATAAATAATAATTTTTATGCAGCAATCTATTTGAACATAGTAGATTGCTGCTTTTTTAATCTAGTTAAAATTGTGACTGATTAAACGCTAATTAATATTGATTAGACCTTAAACTATAATAAATTTTAGTTCAAAGTAATTTTTCTCACGCTTTTAATAAGCAAGAGGGCAATCTGTAATTATTGTATGGAAAGCTAGTTAGGCGCAAATTTCATTAAAAAAGACTATAAAAAATGTACTAAGGAGGTGAAACCGAGAGAGGTTTGTCAGTCCTAAGCACATTATGTTTAATAATTTACAAATATCTTAGATGGAATTAATTGAACGGTGAACTTTTTTCTTCACTTGAGTCTTCAGAAGGTTGTGATGTTGTTTTTTGTTCTTTTAATGTTACATCTATTTTTTGTTGTTTACCTTTACGTTCTACAGTCAATTTCACCGAATCGCCAGGTTTTTTATTTTCATAAAGATAAGAACGAATATCTGTATCTTCTTTAACTTTTTTATCATCAATTGCTGTAATAATATCGCCTTCTTTAAGACCATTATCACCATCAACTTTTGCTACGTATGCGCCATCTTTACGTGATGTTTTAAGTTGGTCTTTATATTCGTCTGGAATTTCGCTGACATTGAGTAAGCCAATACCAATAGAAGGACGATCAATCTTACCTTTCTCTACTAGCTCTTTAATAGTAACTTTAACTTCGTTACTTGGTATAGCAAAACCAATGCCTTCCACTTGTTCATTAGCAATCTTCATTGAGTTTATACCTACTAGATTACCGTTAATATCTACAAGGGCACCACCAGAGTTACCTGGATTTATGGCTGCATCTGTTTGAAGTACGTTAACTTTGTTTGAACCAGCTGATGTTTGAGTATCAATGGTACGTTCACTTGCTGAAATAATCCCAGAAGTTACTGAATTAGCAAATTCTAAGCCTAATGGGTTGCCCATGGCAAATACACTATCTCCAGTCTTAACTTTTGAAGAATTGGCAAAGTTGATTGCTTTTGTGCCTTTAGTTTCATTAATTTTTAGCACTGCCATATCAGTTAATGCATCTTTACCAATTAATTTAGCATCTACTTGTTTAGAGTTATGAAGTTGAACTTTGATTTCGCTCGCACCATCTATCACATGATTATTAGTAACGATGTATGCAGAACCATTATTTTTCTGATATATTACACCAGAACCTACACCGGCTTCTTGCGCTTTCGAAGATTTACCTTTTAATAAATCATCTAAGTTTTGAGCTTTTTGCATGTTGATAACACCAACAATTGCTGGAGAGACATCATTAATCATTTGATTGACGGAATTATACTTTTCGCTTTTTCCATCAAGAGTATTTCCACCATTTCCAGTGTTTGATGCTTCATTTACAGATGAGCCATTATCGTTTAATACTGTAGTTTCCATTAGTTTACCGACGCCTAATACAATAAGGGCTCCAATGATACCAGCGACTAAGGCAACTATAACTGTTCTAAACCATGGGAATTTAGGTTTTTGCCTTATCCGTTTATTTGAGGTGTATTGCGTTGTGTTTTGTTGGTAATTTTGATTGTTGTTTGTATTTTGCTCATTGTTAAATTCTGACATATTCTACCTCCAATTATTACTGTATATCCTATTATGAAAGTTTTGTGCAACTTTTTCTAGTATACCACTATACGACTTTAGACTGAAATATAAATCTTCTTGTCCATAATCTTACTAAATGATAAAATCAATGAGGAAAGATAAGCAAAATGAAGTAGGTGCAAAAAATGTATAAATTTATAAGTGGTTTGTTGAAATTAATTATTATAAAATTAAGTAATTCGTTAGAAGTTCAAGGAAAAGAAAATATACCTCAACTTCATAGGTATGTAGTGACTTGTACTCACGAGAGTTATAATGAAGTAATCATGTTAGGCACAGCGATTTATCCTAACCAAATACATTATATGGCTAAAAAAGAACTATTTAACAACAAAGTTTTTGGTGAATTTTTATCGTCATTAAATGCATTTCCAGTAGATAGAGATAATCCTGGACCAAGCACATTAAAAAAACCAATAAAACTGTTAAAAGAAAATAAAACTGTTGGAATCTTTCCCACAGGACACCGCATGAAGTATGATGAAGGTTCACCAATGAAAAGAGGAGCTGTAACTATAGCGATGATGGCTCAAGCTCCGATTTTACCTGCAGCTTATGTTGGACCAAAAGAAATAAAAGGATTGATTACTGGAAAAGCAATTATCAGATTTGGTGAACCAATAGAAACTAAACATCTTCCAAAAGACATGAAGCGTAATGAAAAATTAGAGTATTTAACTAAAGAATTAGAGCAAAGAACAATTCAATTACAATCAGAATTAAATGACTATGTAAAAAATAACTAAATAAAAACATTAATATATTGGAATAATTAAACTTTTTTATTTTTGATACGTAATCTTTAAATCATATGTTATTATATAACTGTACAATAACAGTTAGTAAAGAGTTTACAAACACCACGTGGACAATATTGTGCATGTGGTGATTTTTTTGGGAATTTATTTTGAAATGGGGAATATTTATGTATAGTTTCTTTCAACGTTTAGGAAGATCACTTATGCTACCTGTAGCTGTATTGCCAGCAGCAGCCATTATCGTTGGTATAGGTAATGCATTAACTGCACTTGGCATATTGCCTACAGTAGCTGCCTTTTTCTCTACGGCAGGATCAACAATTCTTGAACAATTGGGTATTTTATTTGCAATTGGTGTTGCATTAGGTATGGCGAAGAAAAATGATGGCGCAGTTGCACTTGCAGCAGCCGTTGGTTTTTTCTTAACGACAGTTGTACTCAGTCCGGAAAAACTAGCGCCATTATTAGGCGTGAAAGAATCTGGTGTAAATGCAGCATTTGAACAAATGAATAATCAAAATGTCTTAATTGGTTTGGTTATTGGTTTAGTGGCAGCATATACGTATAACAGATTTAGTACAACAGAATTGCCAACAGCGTTATCATTCTTTAGTGGGAAACGTTTGGTGCCTATTTTAACTGCGTTTTTCAGTATATTTATAGCAGTTATTATGTTATTTGTTTGGCCAATTGTGTACTCAGGGATTGTTACTTTTGGGACATGGATATTAGATTTAGGACCTGGTGGGGCGTTTCTGTATGGATTTTTCAACCGTCTCTTAATCCCAACCGGACTACATCATGCATTAAACGCGGTATTTTGGTTTGATTTAGCTGGTATAAACGATATTGCGAAATTCCAAACTGGTGATGGTGCAGTTCAAGGCGTAACAGGGCGTTATATGGCCGGTTTCTTCCCAGTAATGATGTTTGGTGTCCCAGCAGCCGCATTAGCGATGTATCATACAGCAGAAACAAAACAAAAGAAAAGAGTTTACGGGTTAATGTTTGGTGGAGCTATTTCAGCATTTTTCGTTGGAGTTACGGAACCTATTGAATTTTCATTTATGTTTGTAGCTCCGCTATTATTCTTAATACATGCTGTGTTAACTGGTTTATCTTTGTTTATAGCCGCGTTATTCCATTGGACAGCAGGATTTTCATTTAGTGCGGGATTAATTGACTTTTTATTATCTTTGATTAACCCAGTAGCAAACCATCCGATGATGTTAATGGTTCAAGGTCTTGTATTCTTTGTTATTTATTACGTAGTATTTAGATTTGCAATCAAATGGTTGAAACTTAATACTCCTGGTCGTGGTGATAACTTACTACCTGATCCAACATCCGATGAAGCTACAACAGGAGATACTGAAGATTCAACTGAGATTTCAAATTCAGGAAAAT
Source organism: Staphylococcus sp. KG4-3 (assembly GCF_033597815.2). Taxonomy (NCBI): domain Bacteria; kingdom Bacillati; phylum Bacillota; class Bacilli; order Caryophanales; family Staphylococcaceae; genus Staphylococcus; species Staphylococcus halotolerans. Next base: position 1,739,081 of record NZ_CP166245.1, on the reverse strand, counting down.
CGCAAACAGGTAAATATTCAAAGACTGCTAGTCAAATCTTAGAAGGATTAGGTGGTAAAGAAAATATTGTAACGTTAACAAACTGTGCCACACGGTTACGCATGGAATTACATGATAATAATGTGATTGATGAAGCTAAGATTAAAGGCGCTGGTGCTGTTGGTGTAACGAAGAGTGGTAAACACAATACACAAGTTATCATTGGAACTCAAGTCCAACAAGTTGCTGATGAAATTGAACTTCAAATGGAAAAATAAAATAAAGGTATTTTAAACATCTAATTGGCTGAAATTTATAATATTACTTTAGCTTAGTTAGGTGTTTTTTTATAGCTAAAACTTATAAAAAGATCTGTTGATTTGTTTAACAAAACACTGTAAATGCATTGCTCTTTTGTTTGTAAAATAGTACGATATAATAGTATCAGAATTTTCTGATTAAAGGAGAGTAGGTAGTATGAAGTCAGTTTTATTTGATGTTGATGGTGTTTTTTTAAGTGAAGAAAGGTGTTTTGATGTATCGGCGTTAACCGTATATGAAATGCTTATGAGTAAGGATTATATTGGTTTAGATCCCTCGATACAATTTGGAAATTTGAGTGATGAACAAATCACAGAAATCAGGGATATTGTATTCTATCATGATGAGATATTAACTAAGCTAAAATCACTTGGTTTAAACTCAAACTGGGATATGCTATTTGTTGTAATAGCTATTCACTTCGTTGATATTTGTAAAAATTTATCTGCTGATGCGTTAGCGGAAATTTTAAATCCTGAAAATTTTGGACAAGCAACATTACAAAAATTAGGGCATCAAATTTCTGATATAACATTGAATTTTGACGCACCATTATCATTTTTAGATCATGTACGCACAGGTAAAGACAATATTTACCAGGATCTGATTAAGTATGCGAGTGAACAATTAGACACACAACAAACAGCACTATTTGAGTTGAAAAGTCCATTTTGGATACTTTCACAAGAAATTTATCAAGAATGGTACTTAGGTAATCAACTTTATAATGAGGTTGAACAAAAATTGAATCGTTCTGACTTTAAAAAAGGTTACATATATAATGAGGTAATATTAAGACCAGTTGCTGAGATTAAGCAATTGTTAGAAGACTTAAAAGCCGCAGGGTATCATATCGCGATAGCCACAGGGAGACCACGCACGGAAACGTTAGTTCCATTTGATACAATTGGTATTAAAGATATATTCGATGATAAACACATTGTTACTGCAAGCGAAGTACTAATCGCTGAAGATATTTATCCTGAATTGAAACCTTTAGGTAAACCAAATCCATTTAGCTACTTGGCAACACTTGAAGGCAATTTCGAAGAGGATTATAAAAAATATGCAACAAATCAAGAAAATCGAGTTGTTAAAAATGAAGTCTTTGTAGTAGGAGATTCATTAGCTGATTTGCTAAGTGCTAAAAAAATTGGCGCAACTTTTATTGGTCCTTTAACTGGATTGAAAGGTCAATACGCTCGTGAAGAACTAGAAGCTTATGAAGCAGATTACATAGTCGATCATGTAGGCGAGATAAGAAATATTTTATTATAATGATTACTGACACATTGCAAAGTTATTTTCTGAAAACGATTATAAATTTGAAAATGTGTCATTTTTTTGTCCAAATAAGTTAGGATCAATATTTAGTGATTATTAAATTAAAAATATAAGATTAATGCATATTAAATAGCGTAGCGAAGCAGCATCTTTTAATGTCTTTAGCGACATTAAAACGAGAAGGGTTTAGCATTAAAAAGCACGAGTAAGAAATTTTAATTAAATTCCATACTCGCGCTTATGTTATATCATTTATTTAAAAAGAAAAAGGATTAAATATTGTAATTAATATTGTTATCAATTTCTAATTCTACGCTTCTAATTAAATTGAAACCTTCAATTTGATATAAACCGTCGATAACATCTTCTGTTACAGGGTGATCGATTGATAAAATCATTAGTGCATTACCACCTTGATTAGTACGACCGAGGTGCATAGAAGCAATGTTGATACCATACTCGCCTAAGATTTGACCAGTACGTCCTACAATACCAGGTCTATCATTATGATTAATAACAAGTTGATATTGTTCAGGTTTAAAGTCTACTGGATAGTCATTAATACGAACAATTCTTGGACCATACCCGTTTAATACAGTAGCACCAATCTTGATTTGTTTGTCTTTATTGATAAGTGTTAATTCAATGTAATTACTAAAACCACGGTGTTTTGTATTTTTTTCAATGTTATAAGAAACACCTTGTTCATTTAGAAGTACTAATGCGTTAATCAAGTTAACACGTTCAGCTAAATCTCGTTTTAGTACACCTGAAACTAATGTTCTAGTTAATAAACTTGTATCATCTAACGCGATGTCACCTTCGTATTTAATGTGGAGTTCACGAGGTGCTTTTTCAAGTAATTGGATGCCAACTTCACCTGTTAATTTGCTTAATTCGATATATGGCTTTAACTCATCGTTGATTTCACTGTAAGTCATACGTGGTGCATTTATTGCATTTAATACATTACCGTTTTCAAAGATATCTACGATTTCATTAGCAACTGATACTGCTACTTTTTCTTGTGCTTCAACTGTAGAAGCACCTAAGTGAGGTGTAACAATAATTTTTTCATTTTCAACAAGAGGCGATTCAGTTGCTGGTTCAGTTTCAAAAACATCAATCGCAGCACTCTGAATTTGATCATTATCTAAAGCTTCCAATAATGCTTCTTCATCTATGATACCACCACGCGCTACATTGATGATTTGTAATGTTGGTTTTGCTTTTTCAAAAAATGCTTTACCAACGATACCTTTTGTTTTAGGCGTTAATGGTGTGTGTACAGTAACGAAATCTGCTTGTTCTGCAATTTCTTCAACTGTTGCACGTGTTACGTTTAATTCTTTAGCTTTATCTTCTGATAAATAGGGGTCAAAGGCTAATATATTCATACCGAAACTTTGTGCGCGTTTTGCAACACCAAGTCCAATTCTACCTGCACCGATTACACCAAGTGTTTTATTAAAAAGTTCCGTACCTCTATAAGTCTTACGGTCCCATTTTCCATTTTTTAATGATTGATGTGCTTGTGGGATATTTCGTGCCATCGATAAAATCATTGCCATTGAATGTTCAGTGGCAGAAATTGTATTACCATCTGGTGCATTGATTACTATCACGCCGTTTTTTGTAGCGGCATCCACATTGATATTATCCACACCAACACCAGCACGAGCAATTACCTTGAGGTTAGGTGACGCTTCAATAATAGCTTCAGTGACTTGTGTTTGACTACGTACAATCAATCCTTGGTAATCTTTAATTTCTTCTATTAATTCATTTTCAGTTAAATCTGTATTTATTTTAACTTCAAAATCTTTATGGTCAATTAAACTTTTTAAACCTTCTGGTGAGATTGGATCAGATACTAAAATTTTATACATAAGCTTTGACGACCTCCATATAATTAGTGATTGCTTTACCAACATAAGATTCATTTCTAAATTCTGTTAACAGGATTTCCAATGCTGAAACTACTTGTAAAATATCAAATGGAGAGATTTGCCCCATATGACCAATACGTAATATTTCACCTTTTAAGTGGCCTTGGCCGCCAGCAATTGTGATAGCAAAACGGTTTTTTAATTCATTTTTGATAAAATTTAATTCATCTTTTGTTTTAGGAGTAAAAGCAGTGACAGTAGGCGAAGCATATTCGTCTTCGACTAGTAAATCTAATTCTAGTGCTTTCAATGCTTCTCTAAGACCATCACGTATTGCGTAATGACGAGAGACTACATTACTAAAACCTTCTTCTTCAACTAATTTTGCATATGCGTTTACGCCTCTAAACAACGAAACATTAGGTGTGAAAGGTGTTGAGTTTTCAGATTGTGATTTTAAATATTTGTTCAAGTCTAAATAAAAACGCGGAGTTGTAACTTCACTAAAGCGTTTTTTAGCACGATCATTATAAGCTACAAATGCTAAACCAGGTGGTAACATGATTGCTTTTTGACTACCTGAAATAAGGACATCAATTGCATCACGTTGTAAATCAACATCTACTGCACCGATACAACTTACGCCATCAACAACAAAGTAAATAGATTCATCATATGCTTTAAGTGCATGACCCAATTCACTTACGGGATGCAATACAGCTGTTGAAGTTTCACAATATTGACTGTAAACAGCTGTAATATTAGTATTTAAAGATTTCAAGAAATCTATGAAGTCAGGTACATTGACAGCTTTACCCCATTCGACCTCGAAAATATGTACATTATTGTAATAAGTTTCTGCAATTTGTTTAAAACGATTACCAAATGCGCCAGATACGATAATAACAATTTCATCATCTGGATTTGCAAGATTTAGCATACTTGCTTCTAGTGAGCTTGTACCACTGGAAGTAAGTATCATTACATCATTTTGTGCACCAAAAATTGGTTTAAGCGCACGAAATGATTCTTCAGCAATTGCTTCGAAATCACTTGATCGATGACCGACCATAGGTGACTGTGTAGCGTGTAAAATTTGTTCTGGTACTGGTGTAGGTCCTGGTGTTAGTAACAAAGGATGATAATATTTCATGAGTAATTCCCCCAATGCTTAAGATTGTACAAGTTTAGCAAATTTTCAGATAATATAAAAGTGCAAATATTAAAAAAACAGACGGAACAGACAGTTTATCTATCAAATGTAAGGGTATTCATTGCTAATTTAATCATATTCCGTCACACATAAAATTTTTTTAAAATTATTTTATTTTTGGTTCTATTTTTACAGAAACGTTGCCTCTAATAGAATTAGAAATCATACAATTATTGTCTGCAACCTTTAATAGTTTAGGTAATTTTTTTGTTAAAAGTTCTTTTTGATTTGTTTCAACTGAAATTATTGGATAATGTATTATAGTATCCATACGGAATTTTGCATTTTCAAAAATTGCTGTTCCAATAGAGGATTGGTTTATCGTAATATTATTGAATCCTGAGCGTTCTAATACCGCCGCTAGTGAAATGATATAACATGATGAAGCGGCGGACACTAATAACTCATCTGGATTTGTGCCTGTTCCATTACCACCAAGTCCTGATGGTATTGATATTTGCTCGCTTAAAACATCACCTTTGAGGTCACCGACTGATTCACGGCCACCTGACCAATTTGTTTGTACTACAAATTCATGTTGTACCATATAGATTGACCTCCAGTATAATTATGATAACTTTAGTTTAGACGATTCTAAGAGATAATGAAAGTGGGGCATTATAAGAATGCATAACTATTTAGACGATAGTAGAGTAATGTTGATTGCACATCGTGGATTTTCAACTGATTTTCCAGAAAACACACGAGCAGCTTTTGAACCTGCATTAGAAAGTAGTATAGATATGCTAGAAATAGATATACATAGAACAAAAGATAATTACTTAGTTGTAATTCATGATGACACAATAAATCGCACTTCAAACGGTAAAGGCAAAGTGAAAGATTATAGTTTAAATGCATTGAGGCAATTTGATTATGGTGTGGCTAAGCATATTAAATTTAAAGGACAACATTTGATGACATTAGAGCAAGTGTTGTTATTAATTAAAAATCACCCACAAAAGCTTTTAATTGAAATTAAACAACCTCATATTTATCCAGAAATTGAGCAACAATTAATTGATATGCTAAAAAAACATGACATTTCTGAGGAAAAAGTAATTATACAATCGTTTGATCAAAAATGTATTCGTAACCTTTATGAAATGAAAGTGGAGTTTAAGCTTGGTGTTTTAATTAGCAAAAGGAAATATTGGTATAAAATGCCGAATTTTGACAAAATTGCAGTATATGCGGATTATGTAAATCCACATTATTCCTTAGTAAATCATAAATTTATGACTGCTGCACATAGCCTTGAACTGTCAGTTATGCCATATACTGTTAATGAGCCAAGCATTGCTAACAAGTTAATCATGTTAGGTGTTGATGGCTTAATTTCTGATAATCCGACAAAATTAAAATAACTTAACATAAAAAATATGTGAACTTTGTAAATGAATTGATTTCAACTAAGTTCACATATTTTAATTTAACTATAGATGTATGGAGTATTTACAATTAACTATCTTCATGTGTATTAATCCAATGTTTTTTAAGTAAACCCATAATATGGCAATTACTATATTTTCCTCGAGTATAGAAATGTTCTTGTAGTGTGCCTTCAATAACAAAATTTTGGCTTTTATAGATATGGACTGCTCTTTCGTTTTGAACATCTACAAAAAGGTAAATCTTATGCAAGTTCAACACTAAAAACGCATAATCAATTGCTTTTTTAAATGCATTTTTTGCATATCCTTGCCCGCTATATTGAGGGTCAACAATAATTTGAATCTCACAATTACTATGTACAAAGTTAATTTCTACTAGTTCAACGACCCCGATACGAACTTTGTCATCTTCTATGATGAAGCGGCGTTCAGATTCATCCAATAAATGTTTTTTATATAATGATTGCAGTTCACTTAATGATTGATAAGGTTCTTCAAACCAATAGGACATAATTGAATATTCATTATTTAAGTGATGTACAAATTCTAGATCAGTTTCTTCTAAAGCTCTAATAATCAAAATATACACTCCTTTAACTATATATGCTCATCATACTCAAATATAGTAAGATTGTAAATCTTGATGTAATTATAAACTATGTATATATTTTTGATATGCATGATTATGTTTACAAGTTCAATTCATACTTAAAGACGTTATATTTTTGTATAGGGAGAGGGGAGTTAAAGTTTAGAAGGCAATAAAAAAACCAAGAAATCAATAAGATTTCTTGGTTCGACATAATCACGCTTATCTTGAGTAGTACTCAACGATAAGTTGTTCGTTGATTTCAGCAGGTAATTCACTACGTTCTGGAACACGGATATATTTACCTTTTAAGTTGTCTGCATCAAATTCTAAATAATCTGGTACAAAGTTGTTGATTTCAACAGATTCAGCGATGATATCTAATTTTAAAGATTTTTCGCGTACTGAGATTTCTTGACCAGGTTTTAAAGTGTATGATGGGATATCAACACGTTTACCATCAACTTCGATGTGACCGTGGTTAACGATTTGACGAGCTTGACGACGTGTACGTGCTAAACCTAATGAATATACAACTGCATCTAAACGAGCAGCTAATAATTGCATGAAGTTTTCACCGTGGACACCGTGTTGGTTACCAGCAGTTTCAAAAGTGTTACGGAATTGTCTTTCAGTCATTCCATATAAGTAACGTAACTTTTGTTTCTCACGTAATTGTAATGCATATTCTGATAATTTTTTACGTTGGTTAGGACCGTGTTGACCTGGTGCGTATGGACGCTTCTCTAATTCTTTACCAGTACCACTTAATGAGATACCTAAACGACGTGATTTTTTCCAGTTTGAACCTCTAAATCGAGCCATAGTAGACTCCTCCTTTTTCTCTTTTGTTGTTATGAAAAAACAAAAAAGAGTGTTGCATGCTTATTTGGATATATTGTTTTATGTGTCCTCGCCTCATAGCTACGGTTACACGGCACGTCCGCGTTGGGAACAACATAGTGCCAAATAATATACAACTGCTAATTTCGTTTATTCACACAAAGTACATTGTACCATGATATTAAGAACTGTCAACAACTAATGAGTATTTTAATGATAAGTAGTTTTCTTTTATACTTATGCGATTTGATTTTCAATAGTTTTTACAATATTTTCTAATGCGTTCTTATCAGTTTCTGAAAAACGATTTGTGATTGGCGCATCAATATCTAATACTCCAATTATTTGTTCATTTTGATGAATAGGAACTACAATTTCTGATTTGCTGTTAGCATCACAAGCAATGTGACCTGGGAAGGCATGAACATCTGCTACTAACTGTGTTTCATCTTGAGCTACTGCAGTACCGCATACACCACTACCAATTGCAATGTGCACACACGCTGGATGACCTTGGAAGGGGCCTAAAATCAATTCATTATTTTCTATTAAATAAAAGCCAACCCAGTTGACTTGATCTAAAGAATCATTTAATAAAGCAGACACGTTACTGAGTATGGCGATTAAATTTGATTCATCTTCTATTAAACTATAAACTTGTTTTTCTAATAAGTTATAATTGGTTTCTTTAACCTCTGACATACAAAAACCTCACTTTTTACTTTTCATTTAGTATAAAGACTGTTTTAATAGTAATCAAACAAATGATTTGTAAGGGCTTTTTTTAATTACTTTATACATATAATTACTAGAGGTGAATTTAACGCAAATATTGAAATATTCATATGAATTAATTCATTTTCTCTTTTAATGCATAGGTAAATTACGTTATAATAAATAGTGATAAAATAGGAGGAGAAAACGTATGGTATTGTATATCATTTTAGCAATTATTGTCATAATACTGATTATTGTTGGTGTATTGTTCTATATGCGTTCAAACAAAAGCCAAATTATTGAAAAGGCAGAAGAACGTAAAGTTAAAGTAGAACAATTACCTTATGATGAAAGTTTATCTCAATTATCTGAGTTAAATTTAACTGGTGAAACAAAATCTACCTATGACAATTTAAAACAATCATCATTAGATAGTAAAAATCAATATTTAGTACCAGTAGAAGAAAAAATTCATAGTGCAGAAGGTTTGTTAGATAAATTTAAGTTTTCACAAGCTCAAACCGAAGTGGATGAAGCCCACGAAATGATGGATCAATATGAAGCGAACTATAATGAACTTACTACAAAAGTAGAAAATATTATAGAACTACATAAAGAAAGCGATCATTTATACGAAGAATGCACAACTGATTATCGTGAAATGAAACGTGATGTATTAGCAAATAGACATCAATTTGGTGAAGCAGCTACGCCACTTGAACAAGAAATTGAATCGTTTGTACCTGAAATGGAGACATATGAAACGTTAAAAAATGAAGGCAACTATAATCAAGCGCATGAACATATTAAAACTTTAAATGATGATATGAATTATTTGAAAAAAGATATGGATGAAATTCCTGACTTGATTAAAGAAGCGCAAAAAGAATTACCGGGACAATTCCAAGACCTTAAATATGGTTGTAGAGACTTAAAAGTTGAGGGTTATGATTTAGACCATGTCAAGATTGATAGCACGCTACAAACATTGAAGACTGAACTTAGTTTTGTTGAACCAATGATTAGTAGATTAGAGCTTGATGAAGCAAATGAAAAACTTAATAGTATTAATGATCGATTAGATGAGATGTATGATTTAATTGAACATGAAGTGACAGCTAAAAATGAAGTAGAAGAAACAAAAGAAGTTATTACTGATAATTTATTTAGAGCTAAAGAAATGAATTATACATTACAAACTGAAATTGAATATGTTCGTGAAAATTATTATATTAATGAAAGCGATGTTCAAAATGTACGACAGTTTGAAAACGAAATTCAAAACATGATTGCTGTATACGATGATATCCTTAGAGAAATGTCAAAATCAGCAGTAAGATATAGCGAAGTTCAAGATAACTTGAAATATATCGAAGAACATGTTGATGTTATTAACGAAAAACAAGAAAAATTACAAAATCATTTAGTTCAATTGCGTGAAGATGAAGCAGAAGCAGAAGAAAATATCTTACGTGTACAAAGTAAAAAAGAAGAAGTGTACAGAAAGTTACTTGCTTCAAATCTACCTAGTGTACCAGAGCGCTTTATTATCATGAAGAATGAAATTGATTACGAAGTAAGAGAAGTAAATAAAAAATTCAGCGTACGCCCAATACATGTTAAACAGCTAAAAGATAAAGTTTCTAAAGTAGTACTACAAATGAATAAATTTGAAGATGAAGCTACTGATGTACTTGTGAATGCTGTTTATGCCGAAAAATTAATTGAATACGGTAACCGTTATCGTAAAGACAGTTCGAATATAGATAAGAGCCTAAACGAAGCAGAACGTCTCTTTAAAAATAACCGTTACAAACGTTCAATTGAAATTTCTGAGCAAGCTTTAGAAAGCGTAGAGCCAGGCGTTACAAAGCAAATTGAATCAAAAGTTATCGGTTAAGTTCGGTTATAACTCATATTATATAGTAAGTTGACACGGAATGATTTCACATTTCGTGTCTTTTCTTTTTGATAAAAGCGAGTATAATGCTAAAGGGAAAACTTAAAAAGATTACGTGAAGAAAAGTTATACACTAGATAGTTTATAATATATATAATGAATGGAGTGAACGCGGTGATATACTTAGATAATGCTGCGACGACAAAGCCCAACCCTGAAGTATTGGACACCTTTGTTAAAGTGAATCAGTCACTATATTTTAACCCTAACAGTCCACACCAAGCTGGATTACAAGCAGAGCAATTACTACAACAATCAAAGCAACAAATTAAAGACCTATTTGATTTGAATCAATCATTTGATATTATCTATACAAGTGGCGCTACTGAAAGTAATAATATAGCAATTAAAGGTATTGCATATAAGAAAAAAGCATTTGCCAATGAAATTATTACTTCAGTATTGGAACATCCTTCAGTTTTAGAAGTAGTTCGTGCGCTTGAAGCAGAAGGTTTTATTATTAAATATGTGAATGTTTTAGATGATGGACAAGTAGATTTGAACCATTTAGAAACGTTAATGACAGACAATGTGGGATTAGTAACTTGTATGCATGTTAATAATATAATGGGGCAAATACAACCTATTAAAGATATTGCTAATATTGTTCATCAATATCCTAAAGCACATCTACATGTAGATGCAGTACAAGCATTGGGTAAAATACCGTTAATATTTGACGGCGTAGATACACTTAGTTTAAGTGGCCATAAATTTAATGGATTAAAAGGGCAAGGTGTACTCTTTGTTCGTAATATTCATCAATTAGAACCCATTGTACATGGTGGCGGTCAAGAATATGGTGTGAGAAGCGGCACGGTGAATTTGCCAATGGATATAGCAATTGTAAAAGCGATGAAAGCAGCCGTAAATCAAACATCTACATTAAATAGTCAGTTACGTCGCTTTCATGATGAACTTAGCCAGTTCTTAACTAACTTTACGGGTGTGAAAATTAATTCACCGCAAGCAGGTGCACCGCATATACTGAATGTTGGTTTACCAGGTGTTAAAGGAGAAGTTTTAGTAAATGCATTTTCTAAAAATGATATTATGTTATCAACAACAAGTGCCTGTTCATCTAAAAAAGCGAGTCTTAACGAAGTGTTATCGGCTATGAATGTACCGGTAAAACAAATTGAAGGTAGTATTCGAATTTCTATGGGAAGCCATACTACATCAGAAGATATACAAGGGTTTAAAGATAAATTTAAATTAGTTTATGAAGAAGTGAGGGATTTATTAGTATGATATATGATCATATATTAGTTAGGTACGGGGAGTTAACCTTAAAAGGAGCTAACCGTAAAATATTTGTGAACAAATTACGTTCAAATGTAAAGCGTTCACTAATGCCATTACAAGGATACACGGTAAAGGCAAATAGAGATAGAATGTATATAGAATTAGCAGAAGGTGCAGATATTGAAGAAATGTGCAACAGATTAAGAAAAGTCTTTGGTATTTATTCAATAAGTCCTGTATTAAAAATTGATAAAACAGTAGAAGCGGCAAAAGAATTAGCTATCCGATTTGCTAAAGAGTATGCACAAGATGACACTTTTAAAATTGATGTAAAGCGTTCGGATAAAAACTTCCCATATGACACGTATGAATTACAAAGAACTTTAGGGGGAGCTGTATTAAGTGGAACAGATCATTTAAATGTAGATGTACACAATCCAGATCACGTGATTAAAGTTGAAGTGCGTTTAGATGCCATTTACATGTATGATCAAGTGATTGCAGGTTCTGGCGGATTACCTGTTGGTACTGGAGGTAAAACTTTATTAATGCTATCTGGTGGTATTGATTCTCCAGTTGCTGGTATAGAAGTTATGCGTAGAGGTGTTACCGTAGAAGCGATACACTTCCATAGTCCACCGTTTACAAGTGAAAAAGCAAAGGAAAAAGTAATCGAACTAACGAGAATTTTATCAGAACATGTTGGACCAATTAAATTACACATCGTGCCATTTACAGCACTTCAAAAACAGGTGAACAAAGAAGTTCATGAACGTTACACTATGACTTCGACACGTCGTATGATGATGCGGGTAGCCGACAAAGTTGCACATGATATTGAGGCGCATGCGATTGTAAATGGAGAGAATTTAGGGCAAGTTGCTAGTCAAACATTAAAGAGTATGTATGCGATAAATCATGTCACATCTACTCCTGTATTACGTCCTTTATTGACTTTAGATAAAGAAGATATTGTTAAAAAAGCAAAAGATATAGGTACATTTGATGTATCTATCCAACCATTTGAGGATTGTTGTACAATTTTCACTCCTAAAAATCCAGTTACTGAACCGGAATTAGAAAAAGTTGAAAAATATGAAAGTGGTTATGATTTTGAACCACTTGTACAACAGGCTGCCGACGAAATTGAGACATTATATATTACAAGCGATTACCAAAGTGAGAAAGATTCAGCTACACAAGCGCTAGCTGACGATCTATTTTAACTTTAAAAATTAATTAATTAAACAATCAAGGGGAGTGATGGGATGTTGGAATGGGACATATCTATCGTAGTCATCATTATTCTTTTAGGGTTTTTGGCAGCATTTATTGATGCTGTTGTTGGAGGTGGCGGTTTAATTTCTATTCCTGCACTGTTAGCTGTTGGAATGCCACCGTCTATGGCCTTAGGTACAAATAAATTAGCGAGTGCATTTGGTTCAATGACAAGTGCTTTTCGATTTTTACGGTCAGGTAATGTAGATTTAAAAATTGTAGGTAAGTTATTTCCAGTTGTATTTATTATGGCTATGGGAGGCGCAAGTATTGCAACATTCTTGCCCTCTCAGTTATTAAAACCTGTCGTAATTGTCGTATTAACAGTTGTAATGATTTATACGATTATGAAGAAAGATTGGGGTAATGTACGAACTTTCACAAAATTAACTATACCTAAAGCGATTTTATTTACATCTTTAATGGGTTTGATTGGTCTTTATGACGGCTTTCTTGGTGGCGGTACAGGGTCATTTATGCTATTTATATTATTGATGTTTGGTTTTGATTTTTTAGGTGCAGCAGGAAATGCTAAAGTACTTAATTTTGCATCTAACTTAGGCGCATTAATTCTTTTTATCTTTTTAGATCAAGTAGATTATTTTTATGGCTTTATTATGGCAGCAAGTATGATTTGTGGTTCATACATCGGGGCGATGTTTGCTATTAAAAAAGGTGTTGGCTATGTTAAAGCCTTATTCATTATTGTTACTGCAATTTTGATTTTGAAAAATACATATGATTATATCATGCAAATAATATAAAAGAATCTAATTTAATAAAACTAACACAGTGATAAAATGTGAGTTTAGGCAGTTATTAAATAGAAAAATATACAAATGTGATACACATTTTTCTTGAAAATTAATTGTTGCAAAATTTATATTCACCGTATGACAAGGCAGAACACTGAAATCAACTTTACGTTTACGATTTCTGTTCTGCCTTGTTTTCAATTGTTTGGTAAAAAGGTATACATTAATGAATTAATTGTGTTTAAATTAAGCGTGAGATAACAAGATTATTAAAATATAGGAGTGATTAGTAAATGTCGAAAAAACGCATTATTGCTATAATAATTGCAATTGTTATAGTGATTGGTGGTATTGTTATGAGTTCGATATCAGCTTTTGTAACCACAATGTTTAATGATTCGTCTTCTACAGCGATGGATCCCTTTACAGAAGAAATAGAAAAAGAAGGCAATTCTAACAAACGTATCGCACATTTAACATTAAATGGAGAAATCGCCGAAGGTACGGGCGGTGGTTTGTTCGGTGGAAGCGGCTATAATCATGAGTCTTTTCTTAAACAATTAGATAATGTGAAAAAAGATGACACGATTAAAGGCGTATTATTAACAGTCAATACACCTGGCGGTGGCACATACCCAAGCGATGAAATATATGAAAAAATAAAAGAAATTAAACAGAAGAATAAAAAAGTTTATGTACATATGGAATCGATGGCAGCATCAGGAGGCTATTATATTTCAGCGCCTGCCGATAAAATTTATGCAGGACCACAATCAATGACAGGTTCTATCGGAGTAATTATGTCTAGTGTCGATTATTCTGAATTACAAAAGAATTTAGGGATAAAAGAAAATGTTATTAAATCTGGCGACCATAAAGATATTTTAAGTAGTTCAAGAGAGATGACTTCAGAAGAAAGAAGTATATTACAATCTGTATTAGATGATAGCTTTGATCGTTTTGTAAATATCGTTAAAGAAGGCAGAGACATGTCAGAAAGTAAAGTTAGAAAGTTAGCTGATGGTCGCATTTACAGTGCACAACAAGCTAAAAGTAACGGTTTAATTGATGAAATAGGTTATGAAGATAAGACTATAAAAGCTTTACAGAAAGATATTAAATCTAAAGATGCTGAAGTATTTGAATATACAGAAGGCGGTGGATTTTTCTCTTCATTTTCAGATATGAAGACGAGCGTTTCTCAGTTTACAGATAGTTTTAAAGATATCAAATCAATAATTAATAATGATACTAAAACTGAACCTATGTATCTATACGAAGGTTAGGTGTGACAATGGAAAATGTACAAAATGAATATAGAGATAATGAGAAAATAAGTAATGACGACAAGCAAGTTGAAACAAGTGATCTTTACCACGAACAAATAGCTAAAGCATTATATGCAGGATTTGGAATAAGATTTTGCGCATTTATCATAGATTTACTAATTATTTTTGGTGTAGAGAGTTTTATTTTGAAACCTATTTATCATTTTACAAACATTGATTCTTTAAAATTGTGGATTGATTATTTTAGTGTTGGACACTTGCTAAATGCATTAGTATTTTACTTGTATTTTGTACTACTTACGAAGTACTTTAAACAAACATTAGGAAAAATGATATGTAATGTAAGGGTTGAGCGTATAGACAGACAACGTTTGACTTGGCAAGATGTATTATTTAGAGAGTGGATAGGTCGTATTATTAGTGGTGTATTTATGAATTTACCATACTTGGTAGTTATATTTACGAACAAACATAGAGGTATTCACGATTATTTTGCAGATACAGTCGTTATAAAAAATAAATTAGATAAATTGTTTTATTTGAAGTAGTTTAACACAATTTATAAGTTGAATAGTTTATTTCAGAAACACAAACAGTTATAATTACAAAGTAAACACTTTTAATTTAGGAGGCGTTCTAATGGCGCAAATTACATTCAAGCAAGATCCAATTACTTTATTAGGTTCACAAGTGAAAAAAGGAGAAACTGCACCGGATTTCGCTGTATTAGATAATGATTTAAATGAAGTAAACTTATCAACTTACGATGGTCAGAAAAAACTTATTAGTGTTGTACCATCTATAGATACTGGTGTTTGCGATCAACAAACACGTAAATTCAATGAAGAAGCTTCAAAAGAAGACGGCGTTGTATTAACTGTTTCTGTTGATTTACCATTTGCACAAAAAAGATGGTGTGCCTCAAACGGATTAGATAATGTTATTACATTAAGTGATCACAAAGATTTATCTTTTGGTAAAAGCTATGGCGTTGTGATGGAAGAATTACGTTTGCTTGCACGTTCAGTTTTTGTCTTAGATAAAAATAATAAAGTTGTATATACTGAAATTGTTTCAGAGGGTACAGATTTCCCAGATTTCGATGCTGCTTTAGAAGCTTACCGTAGCATTTAATTTGATTAGTTTTAATAAAAATATCATATGTTAAAATATTGTTACACAGAAAAACAGTATCATTGACATTATAAAATTTACTGTCCATAATTATTTGGTAAAATAAGTTAGTTAAAGCTAACTTGATTTCAATTAAATTATGGACAGTTTTTTTAGAAAGGACTATTAAATGACACAAGAAGAAACAGTAATGGAGAAGTTATTCCAGACATTAGATGAAAAAGCTAAATCGTTAAATGAAGATAATGGGCAAAGTTTTATTGAGAATTTAGGACTAGCAATGGAGCATGTTTATACGAATAAAAGAGACTTGTTAGAACAAGCTACTTTGCAAGATAGAAGAAAAGCATTTCAGTTTGCTTATTTAAGTTTGATGCAAAATGAAGATATACAAGCAAATCATCAAATTACACCAGATTCTATAGGTCTAATCCTAGGTTTTCTATCTGAGCGTTTCTTGAAAAATAGTGAAGCCATGCATATCGCTGATCTTGCTAGTGGAGCAGGACATTTAAGCGCCTCTGTTCATGAAGTACTTTCTGATCATACGTTAATGCATCATTTGGTAGAGGTCGATCCAGTATTATCTAGAGTAAGTGTACATTTAGCTAATTTCTTAGAAATTCCATTTGACGTATATCCACAAGATGCTATTATGCCGTTACCGTTTGAAGATGCTGACGTTGTTATTGGTGATTTACCGATTGGGTATTATCCGGTAGATGATAGAAGTAAAGAAATGGCACTTGGTTTTGAAGAAGGGCATAGTTATTCACATTTCTTACTCATCGAACAAGCTATTACAGCAATGAAACCATCTGGTTATGCTTTTTTAGTTGTACCAAGCAATATTTTCGAAGGCGAAAATGTGAAACAGTTACAAAATTTCATTGCTACAGAAACAGAAATGCAAGCTTTTTTAAATTTACCAGCGACATTATTTAAAAATGAAAAAGCCCGTAAATCTATACTTGTATTACAGAAAAAAGAAACGAATGTAACCAAATCTGTAGAAGTTTTACTAGCAAATATTCCCGATTTCAAAAGCCCACAACAATTCCAAGGATTTTTACAAGATTTAAATGCATGGATGCAAGAAAATCACCCTGAAAATTAAGCTGTAATATTCTTGTATTTGAACTGTATTAATGATTAAATAGATATGGATATTAAAAACTTAAAAAATGGAGGCATTATGCTTATGTCAAAATTAATTTTGGCCATTAACGCTGGTAGTTCATCTTTGAAATTTCAACTTATTGAAATGCCGGAAGAGAAAATTGTAACTAAGGGACTTATTGAACGTATTGGATTAAAAAATTCTATCTTCACTATTGAAGTGAACGGGGAAAAAGTAACTGAAACAAAAGACATTGAAAACCATGAAGATGCAGTTAATATTATGTTAGAAAGTTTTAAAGAACATGGTATTATTGAAAGTATTTATGATATTGATGGTACTGGCCATCGTGTCGTTCATGGAGGAGAAATATTCCCATCATCAACTTACGTAGATGATGAAGTTGAAAAACAAATTGAATCGTTAAGTGAGCTTGCACCATTGCACAATCCTGCTAACTTAATGGGAATTCGTGCATTCCGTAAGTTACTTCCTGAGATACCTCATGTTGCTGTGTTTGATACTTCATTCCATCAAACTATGCCAGAGAAATCTTATCTATATAGTTTACCGTATCAATATTACGAAGATTTCGGAATTCGTAAATATGGTTTCCATGGTACGAGCCACAAATATGTATCTCAACGTGCTTCAGAAATCTTAGGTAAGCCTATTGAAGAGTTACGTATTATTTCATGTCATATTGGTAATGGTGCTTCTATTGCCGCTATTGATGGTGGTGAATCTGTAGATACTTCTATGGGCTTCACGCCATTAGCAGGTGTGACAATGGGAACACGTTCAGGTAATATTGACCCAGCATTAATTCCATTCATCATGGAGAAAACTGGTAAAAATGCTGAAGAAGTCTTAAACACTTTAAATAAAGAATCTGGTTTATTAGGTATTTCAGGTACTTCTAGTGATTTAAGAGATATTATTGATGAAGCTAAAGAAGGTAAAGAAAGAGCGCAATTAGCACTTGATGTATTTGCTTCTCGTATTCATAAATATATTGGTTCATATGCAACGCGTATGCATGGTGTAGACGTGATTGTATTTACAGCTGGTGTTGGTGAAAACTCAGATCCAGTTAGAGCGAAAGTATTAGAAGGCCTAGAATTTATGGGCGTTTATTGGGATGCTAAGAAAAATGAAGCGATTCACGGTGAAGAAGGATTTATTAACTACCCACATTCACCAGTTAAAGTAATCGTTATCCCAACAAATGAAGAAGTTATGATCGCACGTGATGTAGTTGAATTTGGTGACGTTAAATAATATTTATAAAGATAGAATATTAGATGTAAGACTAAATAGATCTGATTAAGATACAAATATTGTATCTTATAAGCGAGCATTAAAAATTAAAGCACCGCGGGAACCTTATGCATAGCATGAGATTGCTCGTGGTGCTTTTTGTGAATAATAATCTATGTTGTAGTGTTGAAATTACGTCTTGTTGTTTATTACTTCAAATACAATGAATTGTGATATTTGTGATTTATTGAAGTTATTATCTGATACAACTACAAGTGAATCATTACCGTTTGCTAGTTTTTTTCCAAATGTCATACCTTCGATATTATCTACTTTATCTAATTGCTCATTGTTTAAATTAGCAACTAATTTCTTTTTAACAGGTTTTACTTTAGCATTTTGCAAAGTCTTTGTATCTTTTATGTCAGATGCATGATTAACATCTATTTTATAAATCCGTACATAGTTATTAAATGAACCATCTGATGACTGAACACTAGCTCTTTCTAATGTTAAAAATTCATGTTTATTAATGGCTAACATTTCAGAAACGCCGTTTTCTGCTGTTTTAGTGTTGTCTCCTACATGTGGCACTGAATCGATTGGATAGGCATATTCTGATAATACGTTACCTCTGCGATCATATTGTGTGATGCGTGATAGGGCGCCTGAATCGGCTGTAGGAACAGGTCCGTCTTGTATTACTGGTGCTTCCATAGATGTCCATATAGATGTGCCATCAACTGAAAAAGTACTGCCTTCAATGGCTAGATTATTACGAAATCCTTTTTTTGATTGAGTATCCATTTTTAATGATTCGTTAATAGGCAATTCAGAAATAAAGGTACCGTTTAAATTACTAAACCTGATAAATGGATTTAATCCTAAATTTCGATCACCTTCACTTGTATATAAAATATTGTTCGTCAAAGGATCAAAACGGATTGATTCTGGGTCCGCCACAATATCCTTTGATTTATTATTAAATTGTTTTTTACTTATATAATTATTACCATTTGGCTGTTTTAAGTTATTAACATTTTTAATATTTATGTTATTAAACTGACGAAGATTATAATTTAAATTCGCTTCATAAAATCTGGAAGGGCTATGTTCCGAACGGTCGTCACTAAGGAGATACCACTTATTAGATTTTGGATTATATGTAATACCTGATATACCACCGACTTTAGTTTTATTATATGTTTGTTCATGTGGTATTGTTTTATTGTCTATAAGTCTTAGCTTATCAACTTGATGAGAGTGTGGCGTAACGTCCTTTGCACTTGTTGTGAATGCATTAAGTGATATCATATTTATCATTACAATAGCCAGTAATGTAATGAAGGTAATTTTTGTGACTAGTTGCATAACTGTTATGCTCCTTTCATATGCTTACTAATTAAAGGATAAGTTATGATTGTGAAGGATACTTGAATTTTGGATAACAATGTTGTAAAAGTGAGAGTTTTAAAAATATTCATTATTTAACGCTAATAAATTAAGACATAAAAAGCAGGATAAAATGCCCAGCTAATATGAACAAAACATCCTGCTTAAAACCTTATTATGTTTTAAATGAATAATATCATTCATTATTCGTATCGACTTAACGAGCTTGGTATTGTGATCTGAATTCATCAGTGGCAACTTGTGGTTGGAAGTCTTCTGGAAGTTCTTCTGTACGTACAACTAATACATCACAAGGAGAATGACGCACAATAGCCTCAGACACAGAGCCAACAATGAATCTTTCTACTGCATTTAAACCAGACGTACCACACATAATTAAATCTGCATCGACATCAGCAGCTAATTTTTTAGGAATAATTGCTTTTGGTGAACCAAACTCTAAACGTGTTTCAACATCAGTAACACCTGCATTTGTAGCGACTTCTTTATAACCTTTTAATAAATCTTCAGAGAAATTTTTAGATTTCTCAGTAAATTGCGCATCATATACTTCGTATGAAGAATATGTTCTTGAATCAATAACATTCACAACAGTAAGTTTTGAATCGTTACGTTTTGCTACGTCTACAGCCTTGTTAAATGCCCACTCTGCCTCATGTGATCCATCAACTGCTATTAAAATATTTTTATAAGTTAGCATCGTAATTACCTCCTTATTTTTCTTACTTATATTATACCACCGTTTACAGAATATTAACACAATTTGTATGTTGTAAAACTACCCTAAACTATGATTGCGCTTTCATTGGATACGCGTTACTATGAATTTGGAGGTGGAAGAAATGATTATAGGTATCCCTAAAGAGATTAAAAATAATGAAAATAGAGTGAGTTTGTCTCCGAGTGGTGTACATGCACTTGTTGAACAAGGGCACACTGTTATCGTTGAAAAATCTGCAGGTTTGGGTTCATATTTTGAAGACGTGGACTACACTGCAGCAGGGGCTAAAATTGTTAATGAGCAAGCAGAAGTTTGGAATGTAGATATGGTCATGAAAGTTAAAGAACCATTAGCAGAAGAGTTCCAATATTTTAAAGAAGGCTTAATTTTATTTACTTATTTACATTTAGCGAACGAACCAGCGTTAACTCAAGCTTTATTGGATAATAAAGTTGTTGGTATTGCATATGAAACTGTGCAATTGCCAGATCGTTCGTTACCATTGTTAACTCCAATGAGTGAAGTAGCGGGACGTATGTCTGCTCAAATTGGAGCTGAATTTTTACAAAAATATAAAGGCGGCATGGGTATACTTCTTGGTGGCGTACCGGGCGTTTCTAAAGGACGCGTATCAATTATCGGTGGGGGTCAAGCAGGTACAAATGCTGCAAAAATTGCGCTTGGACTAGGTGCAGATGTTACGATTTTAGATGTTAATCCTAAACGATTACAAGAATTGGAAGACTTATTTGATGGTCGAGTACACACAATTATGTCTAATCCTTTGAATATAGAGCAATGTGTGAAAGATAGCGATTTAGTCATTGGTGCAGTATTAATTCCTGGCGCTAAAGCTCCAAACCTTGTAACTGAAGATATGGTTAAACAAATGAGAGATGGTGCAGTCATAGTTGATATAGCAATTGATCAAGGCGGTATATTCGAAACAACTGACCGTATTTCTACACATGATGACCCAACTTATAAGAAACATGGTGTTGTACATTACGCAGTAGCAAATATGCCTGGTGCAGTGCCTCGTACATCAACGATTGCTTTGAATAATGCAACACTACCTTATGCGCAACAACTTGCTGGAAAAGGTTATTTAAAAGCATTACAAGATAATCAAGCATTGTCATTAGGTTTAAACACAATTAATGGTAAGCTTACCAATAAAGGCGTAGCTGAAGCATTAAAATTATCATATACCGATATTGAAAGTGCATTAAAATAATTATATTAAAAAATAAAAACTGGTAAGCCAATGTGAATTAACGCATTATGGGCATTACCAGTTTTTTATTGATAAATATTTTATCCAAATTTAAAAATTGATCTTATTAGCTTTAAATTGATTTAGACGATTTTTGTCCCGTGTACCTCTTGAAAAGGGAAAGCTTCAAGAAGTTCTTGTAAATTATCCTTATTTAATCCGCCTCCAGGCATAATTTCAATGTTGCCGCCTGAATTAACGACTAATTTACCTAGATGATTTAAATTATCAAAGATATCAGTGTCACTAGCACCACCATGTGTTAGCAATCTAGTGAATTTAAGGTCAATTAATTGGTGTAGCGCTTTAATTTGACCATGCTGATGAATTTCGTCGAATGCCATATGACAAACAACAGGAATAGAGTCAGCAAGTTGTTTTAATGTTTTCATTTGCCATTCATTTAAAACTGCATCTTGCGTCAGACAGCCAAATACAAAATAATCAACATTAAATTGTTTTAGTGTCTTGATATCTCGTTGCATAATTTCAAAGTCATATAGATTATAGACAAAATCTCCGCCGCGTGGTCGAATCATTACTGCTATTTCTACGTGATTTGCGTGACATATTTCTGTAGCAATTTCGACCATACCAACACTTGGCGTTGTGCCCCCAACAGTTAAGTTGTCACATAGTTCAATACGATTCGCCCCGTTACTTATCGCATGTTCGACTTGCTGAATTGTTTCAACTACTGCTTCTTTAATCATTTTTCGTATCCAGTCAAGCTTTCATGTCTATCTTTGGTAACAAGAATGTCGTCTTCTATACGTACACCTGCTACGCCAGGTACATAAATACCTGGCTCTACTGTAACTACCATACCAGCGACAAATTGATTTGTATTTGAACTAGAAATATCTTGATATTCATGTTCTTCTAGACCTAAACCATGACCTAATCTATGAGGGAAATATTCACCATAACCAGCATCACTAATGATATTACGTGCAATATCATCAACATCTTTAATTGTTACACCAGGTTTTATAGCAGCGATAGCCTCTTGTTCTGCTTTTAATACGATATTATAAATTTCTTGTGCTTCATCACTAGGTGTGCCAAATCTAACAGTTCTTGTCATATCACTACAATAATTATCGTAAATTACGCCTAAATCAAATAAAACAAACTCATCTTTTTGAAGTTGACGATCACCTGGAGTGCCGTGAGGAGAGGCCGCGTGATCACCAAATAATACCATTGTATCGAAACTCATTTCGTTGACACCATAAGCTTTAATTTCATTTTCTATATGGTTAACAACTTGTCGTTCTGTGACACCTTCTTCTAAAAATGCTACACCAATTTCAATACATTTATCTGCGAGTTCACACGCTTTTTTAATAGTAGCGATTTCATGTTCGCTTTTAACATTTCGTAATTCTTTAATTGTTTGGTCGATATCACCGAATTGTTGAACTCCAAATGCATCTATAAGCGCACGTTGACGATGAAGTGTTAAGTGTTCCGCTTCAACAAGTAATTTATTGATTTTAAGTGGGTATTTATCTAAACCATTTTCTGTGTCCAAATAGCCAATAATTTCTCCTTCAAACGGCGAATTTTTAACATCTTCCATTTCTAATTGTGGGCAAAATAAAATTTGCTCTCCGTTAGCTTTAATTAATAAAGCTAGTAAACGTTCGTGAGGATCACTTAAGTAACCTGTGAAATAAAATATGTTCAGTGGTGTCGTAATCCAAGCTGCGTCAGCTTGTTGTGTTTGTAATTCTTTAGTAATCTGTTCTAATTTCATTTTTTGTTCGTCCTCCTAAAATTATAATCATTTTAATTTTATGCCACTTCATAGAGGAATTCAAAAGTTAAATATTATAACATTCATATTTCATCAGTTTATGTATTAATTTAATATACCTCATAACTATTTAAAATTAATTAGTGTGTTATATGAGAGTGATATCGTGGTATAAGTAATGTAAATAGATTTATGGGAGGAATTAAAATAATGAAACTTTCATTTCATGGACAATCAACAATATATTTCGAGGCGAATGGTAAGAAGGTTATCGTAGATCCATTTATAACGGGTAACGGTATGTCAGATTTAGATGCATCGACATTGGAAGTTGACTATATCATTTTGACGCATGGCCATGGTGACCATTTTGGTGACACAATTGAACTTGCTAATAGAAACCATGCAACGGTTATTGGGTCTGCAGAATTAGGAGATTATTTGACTACATATCATAATGTAGAGCATGTTAGACCGATGAATATAGGTGGGAAAGCAGAGTTAGACTTCGGAAGTGTAAAATTTGTACAAGCATTTCATAGTTCAAGTTTAACAGATGATAATGGGGTGCCAGTATATTTAGGTATGCCAATGGGAGTTATTATAGAAGCTGAAGGCAAAACGATTTATCATACTGGAGATACAGGGTTATTTAGCGATATGAAATTAATTGCTGACCGTCATCCTGTGGATGTATGTTTTATTCCAATTGGTGATAATTTCACAATGGGTATAGACGACGCGAGTTATGCAATAAATACTTTTATTAAACCTAAAATTACAGTGCCAGTGCACTATGATACGTTTGAACTTATTGAACAAGATCCTAATGCATTTAAAGAGGCTGTCGCAACAGGAGAGGTTCAAATATTGAAACCAGGAGAAGCAGTAAAATTTTAAATATGATATAAAATATAAGCTAATTTATATAGAAAAGCCTGAAGTACTTTATAGAACTTCAGGCTTTTTATAATTACTTTACTATTAATACAGGGATGCGTGCTCTTTTAGCAACCTTATGACTTACACTGCCTAAGACAAACTTTTTCTTATCTTCAGCTTTTCGGTTACTAAGTACAACAATTTCGTATTTACCACTGTTAGCTTCTCTGACTAATTGCTCTTTGGCATTCCCGCGGACTATGATTTCGTCATACTCAATATCGTATTCTTTTAAAGCGTTACGTGTACTCTCGAGACCTTCGCTACGTTTTTCTACGAGTTTATCTAAATGAACACCAGATTTGATTGATGCTTGTGCATCCTGTTCGCTAATTGCATTTAAAATTGTAACCTTTGTACCTTCTCCTGCTAATTTTGAAACTTCATCAAGTGCTTTTTCATTTTTAAGTGTTGTATCAACACCAAGTAATATATTTTTGAACATTGTTCATCCCTCCTTAACTCCATTCTAATAAAAGTTCATTGATAAAGCCAACTAAAATATTGGATTTAACATATTAAAATTATTAATAAAGCTGTTATATATAATTTTAAGGAAATTTTTTTACTTAAATCGATATAAATTATTTTATTTGGTTTGTTACATCGCATTTTTAGTTATAAAAAGTTATAATATGATAGAAACTGTTCAAAATAAATGAGGTTATTGAAATGACAAAGCATGAACAAATTTTATCATATATAGAATCTCTAGCAGTTGGTCAAAAAATTTCTGTTAGAAAAATTGCGAAAGATCTCAATGTCTCTGAAGGGACAGCTTATCGTGCTATCAAAGATGCTGGCCAAATTGGTTTAGTAGCTACAATTGATAGGGTCGGTACTGTTCGCATTGAGAAGAAATCACGAGAACAAATTGAACAATTAACTTTTGCTGAAATTGTAAAGATTATAGATGGTCAAGTACTTGGTGGTAGAAATGGATTAATTAAAACTCTCACAAAATTTGCAATAGGTGCGATGGAAATAGAGGATGTCGTAAAATATTTAAGCGCGCACACTTTGCTGATTGTTGGTAACCGTAAAGACGTGCAATTAGCAGCATTAAAAAGAGGAAGTGCAGTACTTATTACAGGTGGATTTAATACTTCACCTGAAATAATCAAGTATGCAGATGACCATGATCTACCAATACTTTCATCGAATTATGATACATACCTAGTTGCAAATATTATTAATAGAGCAATGTATAACCAAATGATTCGCAAAGAAATTTTAGTCGTTGAGGATATTGTTAAACCTGTAAATGAAGACACAGTGGTATTTGATCATATGTCTCTCAATGATTATAAAGTTAAAGCAAGTGAAACAGGTCATTCAAGATTTCCAGTTATAGATGATGAATGGCGACTTGTGGGCATAGTGACTAGCAAAGAGATTATAAAGATGCAAGAAAATGATACCCTTGCACAATTTATGACAAAAGCGCCAATTAATGTACAATTATCAACAACTGTTGCTAATTGTGCACATATGATGATTTGGGAAGGTATTGAATTGCTACCAGTGATTACACCAAGCAAGAAGCTTATAGGGGTTATCACAAGAAAAGATGTACTGACAGCCATGCAACTATTGAGTAGACAACCTCAAGTCGGTGAAACAATCAATGATCAAATTGCAAAGCATATTACTATTGCTAATGATGGCATACAAGTGCAGACTACTCCATTACTAACTAACCAATATGGTACATTAAGCAAAGCAGTTTTTGTAGCAATCATAGAAGAAACAGTACGTTATGAAATGAGAAAACTAAAAAAACTAGAAGTTATGATAGAAAGTTTGAATATTATATATATCAAAACAGTTCAAATTGAGTCGGAAATACATGTACATTATGAAATGTTAGATGTTGGAAGAAATTTTGCTAAATTAGAAATAACAATGACAAGTGATAGTCAACAAGTAGCTAAAGCAATGATAATTTGTCAGATGATAGATTAAATATAAAAGTGAAAAGGAAGTATAGAGATGACTAAAGCGTTTAACCAAATTATGCAAGAAGTAGAAGCAGCAGAAACGATTATTATACATAGGCATGTAAGACCAGATCCAGATGCTTATGGTTCACAATTAGGTTTGAAAAATTATCTAAAATTAAAGTTCCCAGACAAGTATATTTATGCAGTAGGGGAGTCGGAACCTTCATTAGACTTTATAGGGACATTTGATGAAATAGCTGATGATCAATATAAAGATGCACTCGTAATTGTCTGTGATACTGCTAACGCTCCTAGAATTAGTGATGAACGTTTTGACAAGGGACGTATGTTAATCAAGATTGACCATCATCCAGCAGTAGATCAATATGGTGATATTAACTACGTGAATGATCAAGCATCTTCAACAAGTGAAATTATATTTGATTTTATAGAACATTTTAACGATTTATCAATTATAGATGCTTCAGTAGCGAGAGTACTTTATTTAGGTATTGTAGGCGATACAGGACGTTTCCTATTTAACAATACGACGTCTCATACAATGAGTGTGGCAAGCCAATTGTTGACCTTTCCATTCAGCCATAATGAAGAACTTAATAAAATGGGTGAAAAAGATCCCAAATTATTACCTTTCCAAGGTTATGTATTGCAACATTTTGATTTGAATGACAAAGGCTTTTGTAAAGTCATCATTACCAAAGATATCCTCGAGCAATTTGATATTGCAGCAAATGAAGCGTCATTATTTGTAAATACTATTGCAGATATACAAGGCTTAAAAATATGGATTTTTGCTGTAGATGAAGGGTCTGAGATTAGATGCCGTATTAGGTCTAAAGGTATCATTATCAATGATGTTGCTAGTGACTTTGGAGGTGGCGGACACCCAAATGCTTCAGGTGTGTCGGTGAGCGATTGGGCTCGTTTTAATGAATTGGCAGACGCATTAAATAATAAATTGTAGAAAGATTGGAGGTATTTGCTCATGGTAGTACATTTAAATGTTCATACGACGTATGACTTGTTGTATTCTAGTTTGAGAATTAAAGATGTCGTTGCTAAAGCTGCTAAAGAAGGTTATACAGCATTAGCTATAACAGATACAAATGTATTATATGGTTATCCACAATTTTATGATGCGTGTATCGCAGCAAATATTCATCCTATCTTTGGTATGACTGTTAACGTTACAGATGGATTAGATGTCGTTGAAACAATAGTATTAGCACGAGACAATATAGGTCTTAAAGATTTATTTAAGTTATCTTCTGCTATAAAAATGAAAGAAAAAACAGAAACCCCTGTAGAATGGTTGAAAAAATATATAGAACACCTTGTCGTTATTTTTAAAGATGTCTCATCATCTAATGAGGCATTAGTAACAAAATTTGAGGATTACTCATACGTATATGTCAACCATACGAGTCAATATACATTTGATTTGCCAATTGTATGGGCACAAAGTACGCGCTATCTAAATCAGCAAGACTCAGATACACTAACCGCATTATCAGCTATTAAAGATAATAGTAAACTAGATTTGGTGAGTGAACCGAAAGATTATGATGCACATCTATATTCAAAAACACAACTAGATAATTTAGAATTAAGTGAAGCAGTATGGGAACAAACAAATCAGCTTGAAAATATATGTCAAGCTGAGATAACTTATAATCAATCTCTCTTGCCTAAATTCAAAACGCCAAATAACACACAGTCAAAACAATATTTATGGCAAATATTGGAGACGAAATTAAATGATATGGATTTAAAGCAAAAGCATTTTGAAACTTATAAGCAACGGTTATTACATGAATATAAAGTTATTACTAACATGGGCTTTGAAGATTATTTCTTAATTGTAAGTGATTTGATTCATTATGCTAAAACGCATGATGTATTAGTAGGCCCAGGACGTGGTTCGGCAGCTGGGTCTTTAGTCAGTTACCTATTAAATATTACAACGATAGATCCTATTCAATACAATCTCTTATTCGAACGTTTTTTAAATCCAGAGCGTGTGACGATGCCAGATATTGATATAGATTTTGAAGATACACATCGAGATAAAGTGATTCAATACGTCCAAGAGAAATATGGTGATACTCACGTTGCGGGTATCGTGACTTTTGGGCATTTACTTGCAAGAGCTGTGGCCAGAGACGTGGGTAGAATTATGAGTTTTGATGAAATAACATTGAATGAAATTTCGAAACTAATACCTCATAAATTAGGGATTACATTAGATGAAGCTTATCAACAAGAAGATTTTAAGCAATTTGTTCATCGTAATCATCGTAACGAACGTTGGTTTGAAATATGTAAGAAACTAGAAGGGCTTCCTCGTCATACTTCTACACATGCGGCAGGCATAATTATAAATGACCACCCACTTTACGATTATGCGCCACTCACATTAGGAGATACAGGCTTGTTGACACAATGGACGATGACAGAAGCAGAGAGAATCGGATTGTTAAAAATTGACTTCTTAGGATTAAGAAACCTCTCAATTATTCATCAGATTGTGAAACAAGTAAAATATGACATGCAGATAGATATTGATATTGAACAAATACCTTTTGATGATAAACAAGTATTTCAATTATTATCCCAAGGTGACACGACTGGTATTTTCCAGTTAGAGTCTGATGGGATTAGAAATGTATTGAAGAGGTTACAGCCTGAACATTTCGAAGATATAGTTGCCGTAACATCACTTTATCGTCCTGGACCAATGGAAGAGATACCAACTTATATTTCTCGTCGACATAACCCAGACAAAGTACAATATTTACATCAAGATTTAGCACCAATATTATCAAAGACGTATGGTGTTATTATTTATCAAGAACAAATTATGCAAATTGCGAGTAAGTTTGCGAATTTCAATTATGGTGAAGCGGATATTTTACGCCGAGCTATGAGTAAAAAAAATCGTGCTGTACTTGAAAGTGAAAGACAACATTTTGTAAATGGTGCAATAAAAAATGGTTATGAAGAAGCATTAAGTAAACAGATTTTCGATTTAATCTTAAAATTCGCTGATTATGGCTTTGCTCGTGCTCACGCAGTTAGTTATTCAAAAATTGCCTATATTATGGGTTATCTAAAAGTGTACTATCCAAATTATTTTTATGCGAATATATTAAGCAACTCAATTGGTAGTGAGAAGAAGACTGCACAAATGATTGATGAAGCAAAACATCAAAATATCAATATTTTAGCACCCAATATTAATTATAGTCATTGGTTTTATAAAGCAACTAATAAAGGAATATACTTGTCTATTGGGGCGATAAAAGGTGTTGGATATCAAAGTGTCAAACTTATCGTTGATGAACGAAAAGAAAATGGAAATTACAAAGATTTCTTTGACTTTACGAGACGCATTCCTAAAAGAATTAAATCTAGAAAGTTATTAGAAGCATTGATACTTGTAGGGGCTTTTGATACATTAGGTAAAAATCGTGCGACATTATTACAATCTATAGACCAAGTGTTAGATGATGTTTCAGATGTCGAGCAAGATGGTTTTATATTTGATGTACTCACACCTAAAACGAATTATGAAGACAAAGAAGAATTGCCTGATAAGATGCTTAGCGATTACGAAAAAGAATACTTAGGATTTTATGTGTCAACTCATCCTGTTGAGAAAGCATTTGAACAAAAACAGTACTTAGGTATTTATAAATTATCCAATGCGAGAGATCACCAACCTATCTTCATTCAAATTGACGGTTTTAAAAAGATTAGAACGAAAAATGGTCAAAATATGGCTTTTATAACTTTGAATGATGGCATCAATAATTTAGATGGTGTTGTTTTCCCTGAGATATTTAAAAAATATGAAACAGAATTGAACAAAGATCAAATGTTAATAATAAGTGGGAAATTTGAAAAAGAAATAATAAGCAGCAACTTATTATAAAGAAAATCGAATCAATTGAAAGTTTTGAGCAATCCAAGCTTCAACATGCACAAAAAATTGTTATTCGTAATCAAATTGATGAGTTAGAGATAGATAAAATTTTAATAAAAGATTCAAAGGAAAGTAATATTCCTGTACAGTATTTTGATGAAAGTCAAAATGTAATAAAGACAATCGGCTTTATTCCTAGAGAAAATAATATAATAGAAAAATTGATTCAACACTTTTCACCATGGGATATTCGAATTATTTAACTTTAATAGCGCTATAAACTATGGTATAGTAAACTGATGGTTGAGCATAAATTTGCCATCAGTTTTTATTTTCTATAAATTAAGATTCTAAAAATATATAATAATTTAGCTGTATATATATTTTTATTACAAATAATAACTTCAAGAGTAAATTGGCAAAAATGTTAACGATATCATTTGTAATTTGAGTTGCTTTGTAATAAAAATATATATGAAATGATATTTATACTAATCGAATGTAAAGGGGTAGGTTTACATGACTTTAAGAGACGACGCTTTAGAAATGCACAGAAGAAATCAAGGAAAATTACAAGTTTCACCAAAAGTAAAAGTTACAAATAAAGAAGAATTGAGCTTAGCTTATTCTCCAGGTGTAGCAGAACCATGTAAAGAAATTCACGAAGACAAACGAAAAGTTTTTGAGTATACAATGAAAGGTAATACAGTAGCAGTTGTTACTGATGGTACAGCAGTTTTAGGTTTGGGCGATATTGGACCTGAAGCGAGTATACCAGTAATGGAAGGTAAAGCTGTACTCTTTAAGAGCTTCTCAGGAATTGACGGCGTACCAATTGCGTTAGACACAACTGATACAGACGAAATTGTTAATACAGTGAAATTACTAGAACCTAATTATGGTGGCATAAACTTGGAAGATATTTCTGCACCACGTTGTTTTGAAATCGAGGAACGTTTGAAAAAAGAAACGAAAATTCCTGTTTTTCATGATGATCAACATGGAACAGCCATTGTTACGGTTGCAGGCATGATTAATGCATTAAGAATTGTAGACAAAGATCTATCTGACATTAAAGTAGTATTAAATGGTGCTGGAGCAGCAGGTATAGCTATCGTAAAATTACTTTATTCTTATGGAGTAAGAGATATGATTATGTGTGATTCAAGAGGCGCGATTTATGAAGATCGTTCATTTGGTATGAATGATACAAAATCTTATGTCGCAAGATGGACAAACAGAGATAAAATTGATGGTAGTTTAAGTGATGTTATTAAAGATGCTGATGTATTTATTGGTGTATCAGTAGCAGATTTATTATCAAAAGAAATGGTCGAATCGATGGCAGATGATCCAATTATCTTTGCTATGGCAAACCCAAATCCAGAAATAAATCCAGATGTAGCAAAAGAAGCTGGTGCTAAGGTAATTGGTACGGGTCGTTCAGATTATCCTAACCAAATTAATAATGTGTTAGCATTCCCAGGTATTTTCAGAGGAGCTTTAGATGTAGAAGCTACACATATTAATGAATCAATGAAGCAAGCTGCAGTTGAAGCAATTGCTGATTTAATTAAACCTGACGAGCTAAACGCGGATTATTGTATACCAGGTCCTTTTGATAAACGAGTAGCACCTTCAGTAGCTAGAGAAGTTGCGAAAGCTGCAATGGAATCAGGTGTTGCTAGAATAGACGTTAACCCTGAAGATGTTTATGACAAAACAATGAAATTAACAGACTTAGATAAATAATATTCATTAACGCTGATCTCATATATTATGTAAGAATAATATTGAACTAAGATCGCGATGGTTAAGTGGAGGTTTACAATGTTTAAAGATTTTTTCAATAGAAGTAGTAAAAAGAAAAAGTACGTAACTGTATCTGATTCGAAACAAAGTGATGTACCAGCAGGGATTATGACAAAATGTCCTAAATGTAAAAAAATTATGTATACAAAAGAATTAGCAGAAAACTTAAATGTTTGTTTTAATTGCGATCATCATATTGCTTTAACGGCACATAAACGCATTGAGGCTATTTCAGATGAAGGTACGTTTACTGAGTTTGATAGAGGAATGACCTCAGCTAATCCATTAGATTTTCCGAGTTATGAAGAAAAAATTCATAAAGATCAGCAAAAAACTGGTTTGAATGAAGCTGTCGTTACAGGAACAGCACAGTTGGATGGCATTACATATGGCGTCGCTGTAATGGATGCTCGGTTCAGAATGGGCAGTATGGGATCAGTATTAGGTGAGAAGATTTGCAGAATTATTGAACACTGCATCGAAAATCGCTTGCCATTCATTTTGTTCTCAGCAAGCGGTGGCGCAAGAATGCAAGAGGGCATTATTTCGTTAATGCAAATGGGTAAAACAAGTGTATCATTAAAGAGACATGCTGACGCTGGATTGTTATATATTTCTTATATAACAAATCCAACAACAGGTGGAGTCTCTGCAAGTTTCGCATCTGTTGGTGATATCAATATTAGTGAACCTAAAGCATTGATAGGCTTTGCGGGTAGACGTGTCATTGAACAAACTATCAATGAAAAATTACCTGATGATTTCCAAACATCAGAGTTTTTATTAGAGCATGGACAATTAGATAAAGTTGTACATAGAAAAGAAATGAGAACGACACTCTCTAATATTCTAAAAATGCATCAAGAGGTGAAAATAAATGCTTGATTTTGAAAAGCCACTTTTTGAAATAAAAAATAAAATCGAATCCTTAAAGGAATCTCAAGAAAAAAATGATGTGGATCTCCAAGAGGAAATAGAAATGCTTGAAGCATCTCTAGATAGAGAAACTGAAAAAGTATATACTAATCTTAAACCATGGGATCGTGTGCAATTAGCACGCTTACAAGAGCGTCCAACATCATTGGACTATATTCCACATATCTTTGATTCATTTATTGAATTGCATGGAGATAGAAATTATAGAGATGATCCAGCAATGATTGGCGGTATAGGTTATTTAAATGGTCAACCAGTTACTGTTGTAGGACAACAACGTGGTAAAGATACAAAGGATAATATTTATCGTAATTTTGGTATGGCGCATCCAGAAGGTTATCGCAAAGCGTTGAGATTAATGAAACAAGCTGAAAAGTTTAATAGACCGATTATTACTTTTATCGATACAAAGGGTGCTTATCCAGGTAAAGCTGCAGAAGAGCGTGGTCAAAGTGAATCTATTGCACGAAATTTAGTGGAAATGGCTGCATTAACTGTACCTGTTATTTCAATTGTTATTGGTGAAGGTGGTAGTGGTGGTGCTCTAGGATTAGGCATTACAAATCGAATATTAATGCTTGAAAATAGTACATATTCAGTCATCTCGCCAGAAGGTGCATCAGCATTATTATGGAAAGATAGTAACCTCGCAAAAATAGCAGCAGAAACGATGAAAATTACTGCAGAAGATTTACATGAATTAAAGATTGCAGACGAAGTAGTAAAAGAGCCTTTAGGTGGAGCTCATCAAGATGTTGAAACACAAGCTCAAAATATTAAACGTACTTTTGAGGCACATTTAAAAGAATTAAATTCGTTCAGTAAAGAACAGCTTGTCGAAGATCGCTATCAAAAATTTAGAATGATAGGTTCTTATAAAGAATAAAATAGTAAACAAAAGGAAGTTCTAATAACCTAGGGCTTCTTTTTGTTTTTTTAAATAAAAACTATTTAATTTGTTTAATTATTTTAAATAAAAGGTATTAAATAAAAGGTCTAAAGTTCTATTTATAATTAAATTAAAGGAAACGCTTTCTAAAAGATTCGTTGGATTAAAAACGTTTACATTAGTCACAAAGCCTTATTTTAATGGCACCAGGCTAAATTTTATGGTATTTTTAGAATAAGAAATACATGTTAGAAAGGTATGTCGTCATGAAAAAAATTGCAGTGTTGACAAGTGGTGGAGATTCTCCAGGCATGAATGCAGCAGTAAGAGCTGTAGTTAGAAAAGCGATTTACAATAACATTGAAGTTTATGGTGTTTACCAAGGCTATCAAGGTTTGTTAAACGATGATATTGAGAAACTTGAACTCGGTTCAGTGGGAGACACAATTCAACGAGGCGGGACTTTTTTATATTCAGCAAGATGTCCTGAATTTAAAGAAGCAGAAGTTCGTAAAAAAGGTATTGAGAATTTACGTAAAAGAGGCATCGAAGGACTTGTAGTTATTGGTGGTGACGGTAGCTATAGAGGTGCACAACGTATAAGTGAAGAATGTGAAGAAATCCAAACGATAGGTGTTCCAGGAACGATTGATAATGATATCAATGGTTCAGACTTTACAATTGGATTTGATACAGCATTAAATACTATAATTGATTGTGTTGATAAGATTCGTGATACAGCATCAAGCCATGCAAGAACGTTTATCATTGAAGTCATGGGCCGTGATTGTGGTGATTTAGCACTTTGGGCTGGTCTTTCAGTCGGTGCAGAAACAATCATTGTTCCTGAAGTTGAGACAGATATGAAAGATGTAGCTGAAAAGATTGATAATGGTATTAAACGAGGCAAAAAACATTCAATAGTTATGGTCGCTGAAGGTTGTATGTCAGGTGAAGTTTGTGCTCAAGAACTGACTAAATATATTAATGTTGACGCACGTGTTTCTGTGCTTGGACACATCCAACGTGGTGGTAGCCCAAGTGGTGCAGATAGGGTTCTAGCTTCACGTCTTGGCGGCCATGCAGTGGACTTGTTGTTAGAAGGTAAAACTGCGATTGGCGTTGGGATTAGGAATAATGAACTTACTGACACGTCATTTGAAGAAATATTTAGATCAAATGAACATGAATTTGATTTTGAAACTTTTGAATTAACGAACGAATTATCTATATAAAATACTGGGAGGAAATAATAATGAGAAAAACTAAAATTGTTTGTACAATTGGACCTGCGTCTGAATCAGAAGAAATGCTTGAGAAATTAATTAAAGCTGGAATGAATGTGGCGCGTTTAAACTTCTCTCATGGTGACCATGCAGAACATAAAGCGAGAATCGATACTATTCGCGAAGTTTCTAAGAGATTAGGGAAAACAGTTGGAATTTTACTAGATACGAAAGGTCCTGAAATCCGTACACACAACATGCAAAATGGTGTGATTGAACTTGAAAAGGGTAGTGAAGTAATCGTTAGTATGACTGAAGTAGAAGGTACTTCAGACAAATTCTCAGTAACTTATGATAACCTTATCAATGACGTAGACGAAGGTTCTTATATCCTTTTAGATGATGGTTTAATTGAATTACAAGTTAAATCAATTGATAAAGCTAATGGCGAAGTTCTTTGTGATGTTTTAAACACAGGAGAATTAAAAAATAAAAAAGGTGTTAACTTACCAGGAGTAAAAGTTAGTTTACCAGGTATCACTGATAAAGATGCTGAAGATATTAAATTTGGTATCAGTGAAGGCGTAGATTTTATCGCTGCAAGTTTCGTACGTCGTCCAAGCGACGTATTAGATATTCGTAAATTATTGGAAGCACAAAAAAATACAAATATAAGTATTATTCCTAAAATTGAAAACCAAGAAGGTATTGATAATATCAAAGAAATTCTTGAAGTTTCTGATGGTTTAATGGTTGCCCGCGGCGATATGGGTGTTGAAATCCCACCTGAATCAGTGCCAATGGTCCAAAAAGATTTAATTAGACAATGTAATAAATTAGGTAAACCTGTAATTACAGCAACGCAAATGTTAGATTCTATGCAACGTAATCCACGTGCGACACGTGCGGAAGCTAGTGACGTTGCTAACGCAATTTATGATGGTACAGATGCTGTTATGCTTTCTGGTGAAACAGCTGCAGGACAATACCCTGAAGAAGCTGTTAAAACTATGCGTAATATCGCAGTTTCAGCAGAGGCTGCTCAAGATTATAAAAAACTATTATCTGACCGCACTAAATTAGTTGAAACTTCATTAGTTAATGCAATTGGTGTATCAGTTGCCCATACTGCTTTAAACTTAAGCGTTAAAGCAATTGTTGCTGCTACAGAAAGTGGTTCAACTGCACGTACAATTTCTAAATACCGTCCTCAATCAGATATTATTGCTGTGACACCTAGTGCAGAAACGGCACGTCAATGTGCTTTAGTATGGGGTATCCACCCAGTAGTTAAAGAAGGACGTAAGACTACAGATGCATTATTAAATAATGCGGTAGCAACTGCAGTTGAAACTGAAAGAGTTCAAAATGGTGATTTAATTATTATCACTGCAGGTGTACCAACAGGTGAAAAAGGTACTACAAACATGATGAAATTACACCTTGTAGGGGACGAACTTGCTAAAGGTCAAGGCGTTGGAAGAAACTCAGTTGTCGGACAAACTTTAGTTGTGAATGATGCTAGTGAATTAGAAGGTAAAGACTTATCAGAATCAATTATCGTTACAACTTCTGTAGATGAAACGCTTGTACCTTATATTGAGAAAGCAATCGGTCTTATTACAGAAGAAAATGGTATTACATCACCAAGCGCGATTATTGGTTTAGAAAAAGGAATTCCTACAATAGTTGGTGTTGAAAATGCTACTTCAAATATCCAAAATGACGTTTTAATTACTGTAGATGCTAATCAAGGGAAAATCTTCGAAGGTTATGCAAACGTACTATAATCTAAACAAGTTTTCAATTAGCAGTTTAGTTTAAACCTTATAATAATTATGGACACATTTGTCTAAGTATAAAGTAAAAAGACGAAGTCATTTAAAAATGATTTCGTCTTTTTTGTAGAGATTTATATTAAACCATAAATTCTGTTAAGAATAAAAACTGGGACATCAATTGATGTCCCAGTTTTTATCTGTTATTACTGTTTATTGATTACTATGGCTTACGAGACACCTGTTTATATCTTAGATACATTAGAGTTAATAAGATAAACCATATAGGTGTTAAAAATACTGCTATTCTTGTATCAGTGTTTACAAATAATAAACAAAAAACTAATAAGAAGAAAGTTAAAATAGCATACCCCATATATTTTCCACCAGGCAATTTAAACGTTGCTTTTTTATGTAGTTCAGGATTTCTACGGTGATAATTAATATAAGCTACAGTGATTAAGCCCCAAACAACAATAAATAATACAGTTGAAACTGTGGTAATGTAGGTGAAAACAAGTGTTGCATTTGGAATAATATAGTTTAACAGTGCTGCAATCATAAGCAACGCACACGACACAAATATTGCAATATGTGGTACGCCATTTTTATTTGTCTTCTCAAAGTAAGGCGGCGCTTGTTTTTGTGTTGAAAGCCCAAACAACATACGACTATTTGAGAATATACCACTATTACAAGAAGAAGCCGCAGCTGTTAATACCACAAAGTTTATGATTCCTGCTGCAAAAGGTATACCAATCAGTGCAAACAGTCTCACAAATGGGCTTTCTTCAGGATTAATTTGATTCCATGGAATGATGGACATGATAACAGCTAACGCACCTACATAGAATACTAAGATACGAATAGGCACACTGTTAACAGCTTTAGGTAAGGTCTTTGATGGATCTTTCGTTTCTCCAGCTGTGACTCCTATAAGTTCAATACCTACAAACGAGAATAATGCCATTTGGAAAGACATTACGAAACCGCTTATACCTTTAGGAAATATTCCATTGTTATATAGGTTGGATAATGATGCATGGCCAAATTGTGTGTCATAAGCCATAATAATCATTATTGCCCCAACTACAATTAAAGCAATAATAGTAAATATTTTAATAAGTGCAAACCAAAACTCTAACTCACCAAATAGTTTAGCGCTTAATAAATTTAGTGACATTAATACAAGTACACAAAATAATGCACTTATCCAATTTGGTATGTTTGGAAACCAAAAACTAACATACTTTGCAACAGCAGTTACTTCTGCCATACCTGTAATGATCCAACAGAACCAATAAGTCCAACCTGTTACAAAACCTGCAAATGGGCCAATATAGTGATTAGTGACATCTGCAAATGATTTGAAATTCGTATTTGTTACTAATATTTCTCCCAGTCCACGCATAAACATAAAAAGCATAAAACCAATTATGATATATGTAAGTAAAATAGAGGGGCCAGTTAACGCAATAGTTTGACCTGCTCCTAAAAATAGTCCTGTACCAATTGCTCCCCCGATTGCAATTAGCTGGATGTGACGATTACTTAGTTCTCTTTGTAATTCATGATTAGCCATAAAATTATACTCCTTTATTTAGTTAATTATTATTATGCTATGCAATATAAAATAAAACAACTATTTTTTTAAATAGAGTCTATGGCGTTTAGTATAATAATACATTAATTATTTGTTATTAATCATGATAACCAATTAAAATGCTATAAAAATTGAAGTGAGACAGTTTCCATATTAAAATGAACTTATAACAATGTAAGTGATAGAAGTGTGTTAAAGGGCATATAAATAAATAAGTATTTCATATTGGTTTGATAAGAAAATATACTCAAAATATTCACAAAAGAGTAAAGATTGGATATAATGAGTTGTGAAAGCCATTTCATAATGAAATAGAAAAGGGGAATTTATATATGGCAGAGTTACAGAAAGGTTTAGAAGGGGTAATTGCATCTGAAACAAAAGTAAGTTCTATTATCGATAGCCAATTAACTTATGCTGGTTATGATATTGATGACTTAGCACAGAATGCTGAATTTGAAGAAATCATCTTTTTATTATGGCATTATCGATTGCCAAATGAGGATGAATTAAAAGACTTAAAACAAAAGCTTTTTGAATATATGACTTTAAATCCTAGAGTGTATAACCACTTTAAAGAATACGCAACAGGCAATGTTCACCCAATGACAGCTTTAAGAACTTCAGTTTCATATATTGCTCATTTTGACGAGCATGCTGAAGATGAAGACGAAAGTCAAACACTGGAGCGTGCTATACGTATTCAAGCCAAAATTGCTTCATTAGTTACAGCTTATGCGCGTGTTAGGGAAGGAAAAGAAATTGTTAAACCAAGTAGTGATTTAAACTATGCGGGTAACTTCTTGTACATGTTAAGAGGGGAACTACCTTCTGAAATTGAAATTGAAGCATTTAATAAAGCACTTGTATTACATGCAGATCATGAATTAAATGCATCAACATTTACAGCTAGATGTGCAGTATCATCATTATCTGATATGTATTCAGGAATTGTAGCTGCTGTTGGTTCATTAAAAGGACCACTTCATGGCGGTGCAAATGAACGTGTAATGAGCATGTTATCTGAAGTGAAATCTATTGATGAAGTCGATGAATATATTGATAATAAAATTAAAAACAAAGAAAAAATTATGGGTTTTGGACACCGTGTATATAAAGATGGCGATCCAAGAGCTAAATACTTAAAAGAAATGAGTAGAAAAATCACTTCTGAAACAGGACAAAGTCAATTATTTGATATTTCAGTGAAAATAGCAGATAAAATGAAAGCTGAAAAAGGTTTGATTGCAAATGTCGATTTCTTTAGTGCTACTGTATATCATAGTATGAATATTGAGCATGACTTGTTCACTCCAATCTTTGCGGTGAGTAGAACTTCTGGTTGGATTGCACATATCTTAGAACAATATAGAGATAACAGAATCATGCGCCCAAGAGCTCAGTACATTGGTGAAACAAATAGAAAATATGAGCCAATCGAAGAAAGATAATTAAATTATTAAATGAATAATACAATTTATGAAAATTGAAAATATTATTAATTCATGTATGATAGTGGTTAGTACAACTAAAATAGAACTCAAAATGACGGAGGTTTTTTCACATGGCAGGAGAAAAAGTAGTTAAAACAAATGAAGGTTTAACAGTACCAAATAATCCAGTAATTCCATTTATAATCGGTGACGGTATCGGTCCTGATATCTGGAATGCAGCAAGTCGCGTAATTGACGCTGCAGTTGAACAAGCTTATAACGGCGAAAAAAAAATCGAATGGAAAGAAGTGTTAGCTGGTCAAAAAGCTTATGACGAAACTGGCGAATGGTTACCTAAAGAAACACTCGAAACAATTGAAGAATATTTAATTGCTATTAAAGGCCCTTTAACTACTCCAATTGGTGGGGGTATTCGTTCACTAAATGTTGCATTACGTCAAGAGTTAGATTTATTCACATGTTTACGTCCAGTACGTTGGTTCCAAGGGGTACCTTCACCTGTAAAACGTCCTGAAGATACAGACATGGTAATTTTCCGTGAAAACACTGAAGATATCTACGCTGGTATTGAATTTAAAGAAGGTACGCCAGAAGCGAAAAAATTAATTGACTTCTTACAAGACGAAATGGGCGCTAAAAACATTAGATTCCCTGAAACATCAGGTATTGGTGTAAAACCAGTTTCTAAAGAAGGTACTGAGCGTTTAGTTCGTGCTTCTATCCAATATGCTATAGATAATAATCGTAAATCATTAACTTTAGTACATAAAGGTAATATTATGAAATTTACTGAAGGTGCTTTCAAACAATGGGGTTATGATTTAGCACATAATGAATTTGGAGATAAAGTATTTACATGGCAACAATATGATGAAATTGTTGAAAAAGAAGGTAAAGACGCTGCAAATGCTGCGCAAGATAAAGCTGAACAAGAAGGAAAAATTATCGTTAAAGATTCAATTGCTGATATTTTCTTACAACAAATTTTAACACGTCCAGCTGATCACGATGTAGTAGCTACTATGAACTTAAATGGTGATTATGTATCAGATGCATTAGCTGCACAAGTCGGGGGTATTGGTATTGCTCCTGGTGCCAATATCAACTATGAAACTGGACATGCCATTTTCGAAGCTACACATGGTACTGCACCTAAATACGCCGGATTAAATAAAGTGAACCCA
Organism: Staphylococcus sp. KG4-3; assembly: GCF_033597815.2. Lineage (NCBI taxonomy): Bacteria > Bacillati > Bacillota > Bacilli > Caryophanales > Staphylococcaceae > Staphylococcus > Staphylococcus halotolerans. Next base: position 1,697,926 of record NZ_CP166245.1, on the reverse strand, counting down.
TCATCTGAATTATTAAGTGCTGTATTAATGTTAGAGCATCTTGGATGGCAAGAAGCTGCTGATAAAATTACAAGTTCAATCGAAAAAACGATTGCTTCTAAAGTTGTAACTTATGACTTTGCACGTTTAATGGATGGTGCAACAGAAGTTTCTACTTCTAACTTCGCAGACGAATTAATTAAAAACCTATAATTATATATAATCAAAGGTAATTTACCTTGAATTAAAATCAACAGATAAGTCTGGGGCATGATTAGGTGTCTCGGGCTTTTCTTTTTCTAGTTAGCCCATATATAACAAATGAAAATTTTTAATTCTTTTATATTTAAATTTATAGGGATAAAAGAACTAGAGCGAGTAAAAATAAAATCTTTGATTTATTGTAAAAGTGTAATTTTTTCATGATGTTAGTTGAGGCTCGCTTGACTATCATGTAATAAGTGTTCATATTATTAATTAAATGTTAAGATTTTATTAATAACGGGTAATTAGTATGGTGTAATAATTCAAGCGGATTTGTTTGATTCTTTGCATAGGCTAACGTTGCAAAAATCGCGTGTATATTGGCATAGTTTAGTAACAAACGCATTGTAAAGTTTATGTTAAAAAATTTTAAACTATGTTATTTTTATTAAAATATAAGTTATAATTAATTTGTAAACACAATTATGGAGGTATACTATGTCACAAAAAGTACTTGTAGTAGATGATGAACAATCAATCGTAACCTTATTAAAATATAATTTAGAGCAAGCCGGATACATAGTAGAAGTGGCTTATGATGGAGAGGATGCATTAGAAAAAGTTAACTCTACAAATCCTGAATTGATTGTGTTAGATGTTATGCTTCCCCAAAAAGATGGTATAGAAGTTTGTAAAACAATTCGTTCTGATAAAAATTTAGTACCTATTTTGATGTTAACTGCCAAAGATGATGAATTTGATCGTGTTTTAGGACTTGAGTTAGGAGCAGACGATTACATGACTAAGCCATTTTCACCAAGAGAAGTGGTAGCAAGAGTAAAGGCGATATTAAGAAGATCAGCCATAGTCAATGAAGCAGTACCAGTTGAAAATGATGAAGATGATATATTAATTGGCTCAATAAGAATTAGACCAGAATATTTCGAAGTGTACAGAGAAGATGAATTGCTAGAATTGACTCCAAAAGAGTTTGAATTATTATTATATCTTATTGAAAGACAGGGCAGAGTGATTACTCGCGAGCATATGTTGAATTCAGTATGGAATTATGAATTCGCAGGCGATTCTAGAATTGTGGACGTACATATTAGTCATTTGAGAGATAAATTAGAAGAAAACCCTAAACAACCGAAACTCATTAAAACCGTTCGTGGATTAGGGTATAAATTGGAAAGACCCAAAGTCTAATGCTTAAGTTTCACCAAAGACTTTTATTTTTATTATGTACCATCGTTATTATTAGCTTTTTAATATTGGGTACTATTATTACACATGTAATCCATAACACTATTACAACTGGTCAAGAAGGCAATTTAGAACATCAAGCTCAGCATTTTGTTAATCTTTATAGTGATCATAAAAAAGATGAAATGAGAGATGTCGCTAAAAGTGAAGAACTTACAGTGTATATTAAAGAAAATAACGATGTCTTGTTTTCGACAAAACAAGGGACGCAAATTAATAATGATATAAATAATCCTGCTATTCCTTCTAAATTGACTTATGATAAGCAAAATGATGACCATAGATTTACATTTAAGACATCTATAAATGATAAAGATGTTTTAATTAGTGGTATAAATAATGAGATTTTAGAAATACAGATTGAAGTTTGGAAATATATAGCGATTATTGGTTTATTTGTATTAATCATCATATTTTTAGTTGTTAGAAGCATTAATCGAACATATATCAGACCAATCAATGAGGTGACCTACGCCACAAACTTATTGGCTGAAGGCTATTATCATGTAAGAGTACCAGAAAGCAATGTCAAAGAGACAAGAGAACTGTTTGTAACTACTAATGAGCTAGCGCGTAGGTTGCAAAGACTAAATCATAAACAGAAACTGCAATCAAATAGGTTGAAAACAACTGTTGAAAATATTCCAAGTTCGATTTTAATGATTGATAAATACGGTGAAATTGTTGTAGCAAATAAATCGTTTTATCATGTGTTTACGCCAGATGAAGCTGTTGAACATAAAAGCTATGTTGACTTTACAGATGTTAAATTACAAAAGTTAATTACTGAAGCTTTTAAAGTTGAGAAACCTATTTATGATCAAATTAAATTAACTATAAATCAAGTGCATGAGAAATATTTTGATACAGCCTGCGTTCCAATATTATCAAGAACTAGGAAAAACCTTTATGGCATGGTCATTGTTTTACATGATATAACAAATCTAAAAAAACTTGAGAATTTAAGACGTGAATTTGTAGCTAATGTATCTCATGAATTGAAAACACCTATTACGTCAATTAAAGGATTTGCTGAAACATTATTAGATGGTGCTAAAAACGATGAACAAACACTCAATGAGTTTTTAAAAATTATTTCTAAAGAGTCCGATCGTATAGAGACTTTAGTATTTGATTTATTGGATTTATCACATGTAGAACAACAAACAGAAATAGAAACAGCGTATATGAGTTTGTCAGATATTGCAGAAACAACAATTAAAAACATGCAAAAAATTGCAGAAGACAAAAATATTACTATAATTAATGAAATCGATTCTGATATTGTTATTAATGCAAATCAAGACAAAGTGTCTCAAGTTGCGCTTAACTTATTATCAAATGCAATTAGTTATTCTAAAGAAGATAGTGATGTAATAATTCGTGTTTATAAAGATGAACAGAAGCGTATCATGGAAGTACAAGATTTTGGTATTGGCATAAGCAAAGAAGATCAAAAACATATTTTTGAACGCTTTTATCGTGTTGATAAAGCACGAAGTAGAGATTCAGGCGGTACTGGGCTTGGTTTATCTATTACTAAACATATTATGGAAGCGCATGGTGGAAGAATTAATGTATGTAGTGAAGTTGGTAAAGGTTCGACATTCAGAGTTACTTTTTTTAAATAGTGGTTGTAAATAAAAGTTATGATGATTGAATTATAAATAGGATGATTTTAATGATATGTATTGAATTCAAAAAACATATAAAAAGCCATCGTATTTGTGTACTGAACTAATTAAGTATTGTACGTGAGTTAGAAATCGACGTCTGAAATTTAAATTCGGCGTCGGTTTTTTATGCTTTTTAAGAGTAATACCTAGCATAACATCGAAATTTTAAACGTATATTTAAAAAGGACAAACGTGTTATGCTAGTAATAGAATTAAAATCCTTATATATGATAATCGCAAGAAACTACATGCTTACAGTTAAAATGATGATTATAAAATAAGTTATGATAATGTTTCGATATAGGTAAGTTAGTAATTTATGCTAAAATGTTAAATAAATATGTGTTGGAGGTTAAAATAGTGAATAAATTAATTCTAATTGATGGTAACAGTCTGAGCTTCAGAGCCTTTTATGCTTTACCATTATTACAAAATAAAGCAGGTATACACACTAATGCTGTGTATGGATTTGCAATGTTACTAGAAAAAATAATCAAAGAAGAACAGCCCACACATTTTCTTGTTGCGTTCGATGCAGGAAAGACTACATTTAGACATGATAAATATAGTGAATATAAAGGTGGACGTCAAAAAACGCCACCCGAGTTGAGCGAGCAATTTCCTTATGTAAGACAGTTATTGGACGCTTATCAAATTAAAAGATATGAATTAGAAAACTATGAAGCAGATGATATTATTGGGACATTAAGTAAAGAGGCTGATGACGCACAATTTGAAACTATTATAGTTACAGGAGATCGCGACTTAACACAATTAGCGACGGATGATGTTACTATTTATTATACTAAGAAAGGTGTGACAGATGTTGATCATTACACACCTGATTTTATTGCGGAAAAATATGATGGTTTAGTTCCAAACCAAATCATAGATATGAAAGGTTTGATGGGGGATGCATCAGATAATATCCCAGGTGTAGCTGGAGTTGGTGAAAAAACTGCAATCAAGCTACTAAAACAATTTTCAACCGTGGAAAATGTTTATGAACATTTGGATGAAGTATCAGGTAAGAAATTGAAAGAAAAACTAGAAAATAGTAAAGATGATGCCTTGATGAGTAAAGAACTTGCAACAATTAATTGTGCAAGTCCTATTGAAGTGTCACTCGAAGATACAAAGCTGCCAGAAAATCCAGATACTTCAGCTAAAATTGATTTATTCAAAAAACTAGAATTTAAACAATTGCTTGAACAAATAGATGTAGACGGGACACATTCTACGACTGAGGAAAAAGAACTGAATGTAGAATCTGACTTTACAAATATTGACTTTAAATCTTTAACTTCTGCAACTGTTCATTTTGAATTGGACGGCTCCAATTATTTGAAAGATGATATTTTGAAGTTTGCATTGTTTGATGGTGACCATCATGTTGTTATTGATGCAACAACCATTCATGATTATCCTGAACTTATAGCTTGGTTAGAGGATGATACAACAGAAAAAAATGTTTATGATGCTAAAAAGACGTATGTTGTTGCGCACAGGTTGGATATATTGATTAAAAATATTATTTTTGATGTGATGCTTGCAAGTTATATTATAGATCCATCTCGAGCTATTGATGATGTAAACTCTGTAGTTAGCAATTACGGTCAACATTATGTTCAACAAAGTATTGAGGTATATGGTAAGGGTAAAAAGAGACATTTACCTGAAGACGATGTTTTGAATCGTTATGTTGCAACAGTTATAGAAGCGATTAATCAAGTTAAACCAATTATGCAAGAACAATTAACCGAATATAATCAAACGGATCTATTAAATAATTTAGAACTACCATTAGCACGCATATTAAGTGATATGGAAGAAACGGGAATTTATACTGCGGTTAGTGATTTAGAAGAAATGGAAAAAGAAATTCAAACAAAATTGGATGTATTGATTGATAATATATATCAAGCTGCAGGAGAATCATTTAATATTAACTCTCCAAAGCAATTAGGTGTCGTATTGTTTGAAACATTAGAATTACCAGTAATTAAGAAAACAAAAACAGGATATTCTACTGCAGTAGATGTGCTCGAACAATTACAAGGACAACATCCAATCATTGAATATATATTAGAATACAGACAACTTGCAAAGTTACAATCCACTTATGTTGAAGGTTTGCAGAAAGTTATAAGTGGTGATAATAGAATCCACACAAGATTCAATCAAACATTAGCACAAACAGGTAGATTATCGTCTATCGACCCAAATTTACAAAATATCCCTGTCCGTTTAGAAGAGGGCAGAAAAATAAGAAAAGCATTTAAATCTACTGATGAAAAAAATGTTATTTTTTCTGCAGATTACTCGCAAATTGAACTCAGAGTGTTAGCTCATATCACCCAAGATGAAAGTATGAAACAAGCATTTATTAATGATGATGATATTCATACGGCAACGGCGATGAAAGTATTTGGGGTAGAGCCTGATGAAGTAGACGGCATGATGCGAAGACAAGCTAAAGCAGTTAACTTTGGAATTGTTTATGGTATCAGTGATTATGGTTTGAGCCAAAGTTTAGGAATTACTCGGAAACAAGCTAAACAATTTATTGATGATTATTTAGATAGTTTTCCTGGCGTAAAACAATATATGGAAGATATCGTCAAAGATTGTAAAGCACAAGGGTATGTCGAAACCTTGTTACATCGTCGTAGATATATTCCGGATATAACAAGTAGAAATTTCAATTTACGTGGTTTTGCTGAAAGAACTGCAATGAATACGCCAATTCAAGGTAGTGCTGCTGATATAATTAAATTAGCTATGGTTAACTTTGATAAAGAAATTAAGAATACAGATTTTCACGCAAAATTATTATTACAAGTACACGATGAATTAATATTTGAATTACCGAAGAATGAAGTAGAAGCATTCAGTAAATTTATAGAAGAAATCATGGATAATGCGCTTGAACTAGATGTTCCATTAAAAGTAGAGTCTAGTTATGGTGCTACATGGTATGATGCAAAATAGAAAGAAGGTACTTAAATGCCTGAACTCCCAGAAGTAGAACATGTAAAAAGAGGTATTGAACCGTTTGCTACCGGTCAAAAAATTGAATCTGTTATATTTTCAGAGAAAGTTAAAGAAGGTAAGGCAAGTCAACGTGAAACCATAATTAAAGGTATGGCATTAGATACATTCCAAAAATTCACAGAACAATATGTGATTAAAGAGATTGAACGTCGTAGTAAATATATTGTGTTTCACCTGGAAAAAGATAACGAAGAAAGAATACTCATCAGTCATTTAGGTATGGCTGGTGGATTCTTTGTGGTTAATAAAATTGAAGATATTAGTGTGCCAAATTATAGAAAGCATTGGCATGTCATATTTAAGTTAGATAATGATAAATTGCTAGTTTATTCAGATATTAGACGATTTGGAGAAATTAGGAATGTACCTGATTTTGAGGCGTATCCTTCATTTTTAGAAATTGCTCCAGAACCTTTTGAGGAAAATGCAAAAGGACATTATTTAGCTTGGTTTGATAAGAAGATGTATCAAAATAAGCCTATTAAACAAATGATTTTAGATCATAGAGTGATTTCAGGTTGCGGTAACATATACGCTTGTGAAGCATTATTTAGAGCGGGCATACATCCAGCTCGATTAACAAAATCATTAAACAATCAAGAGCGCGACATTTTATTTTATTATGTTCGAGATGTGTTAGAATCGGGTATAAAATATGGTGGAACAAGCATCTCCGACTATCGTCATGCAGATGGCAGTACTGGGACGATGCAACAGCACCTTAATGTTTATAAACAAAAGGTTTGTAAGGTTTGTGGAAATGACATAGAAACACAAGTAATTGCAACTAGAAACAGTCATTTCTGTCCTTCTTGCCAAAAATAAAGGAAGAGTGAGAATATGCCAAAAGTTATAGGACTAACTGGTGGTATCGCATCAGGTAAATCTACAGTATCAGAACTTTTAACAGCACATGGATTTAAAGTTGTAGATGCAGATATTGCATCTCGACAAGCTGTTGAAAAAGGAACTGAAGGACTAGCACGCGTCAAAGAGGTATTTGGCGATGAAGCAATAGATGAAGATGGGAATATGAATAGATCTTATGTTGGTGAAGTTGTTTTTAATCAACCAGAGAAGAGATTGATTTTAAATGAAATCGTTCATCCAATTGTTCGTGATATAATGGAAAAAGACAAGGAAGAATATCTTAAGCAAGGTTATAATGTGATTATGGATATTCCATTGTTATTTGAAAATGATTTACAAGAAACTGTAGATGAAGTGTGGCTAGTGTACACTTCTGAGAGCATTCAAATAGATCGATTGATGGAACGCAATGACTTATCGATGGAAGAAGCGAAAGCACGTGTATATAGTCAAATATCAATTGATAAAAAACGTAGAATGGCAGATCATGTTATAGATAACAGAGATACTAAATTAGAACTTAAACAAAACTTAGAAAATTTGTTGCTTGAAGAAGGTTACATTGAGAGTGGTACTGAAGAAGCACAATAATAGAATTGTAAAATCATCCAGTTTTCATTACGAAATTGGGTGATTTTTTATATATAACAACACCAAGTAGTTATTTAACAGCGTATACTATAACAATCAATAAAATTACATTTGATGTTTTAAAGAAGAGAATTGAAATTGAATTGTATGTATTTGTGTAACTAAAAGTATAGATTATTTGAAATTAAAAAATTTTACATTTGTTTCAGAAAACGCTTTCTTAAAATCTAATTTATGTTATACTATTTCCATAAAGTATAACACTAAGACGAGGGGTGCTTCGAATGACGACAAATATTGCGATTAACGGAATGGGTAGAATAGGTAGAATGGTATTGAGAATTGCGCTCAATAATAAAGATTTGAATGTAGTAGCAATTAATGCTAGCTACCCAGCTGAAACAATTGCTCACCTAATTAACTATGACACAACGCATGGTGCTTATGATTTAAAAGTAGAGCCAACGGAAGCGGGTATTAAAGTGAATGACCATGTCATCCAATTGGTATCTGATAGAAATCCGGAAAATTTACCTTGGGAAGAATTGAATGTTGATATAGCAATAGAGGCAACAGGTAAATTTAATCATGGAGATAAAGCAATTGCGCATATTAATGCAGGTGCTAAAAAAGTATTGTTAACAGGACCATCAAAAGGTGGCGATGTACAAATGATCGTCAAGGGTGTAAATAATGATCAATTAGACATAGAGCAATACGATATCTTTAGCAACGCTTCATGTACAACAAATTGCATTGGACCAGTCGCTAAAGTTTTAAATGATGAATTTGGTATTCAAAATGGATTAATGACTACTGTTCATGCTATTACTAATGATCAGAACAACATCGACAACCCTCACAAAGATTTAAGACGTGCACGTTCGTGTAATGAAAGTATTATACCAACTTCTACAGGTGCTGCAAAAGCGTTGAAAGAAGTCTTACCTGAATTAGAAGGAAAATTACATGGTATGGCTTTAAGAGTACCAACAAAAAATGTATCTTTAGTAGACTTGGTTGTAGATTTAGATGCAGATGTAACGGCAGAGCAAGTGAATCAAGCATTTAAAAACAATGATTTACAAGGTGTTATTTCAACTGAAGATGCACCATTAGTATCAATGGATTTCAATACTAATCCACATTCAGCTATCATTGATACACAGAGTACAATGGTTATGGGTGATAATAAAGTAAAAGTAATTGCATGGTACGATAACGAATGGGGCTATTCAAATAGAGTTGTGGATGTTGCCGTTCAAATTGGTCAATTATTGAAAAGTGATGTTGCAGCCGTAACATATTAAAACTACAATCATACCTGTAACAACAATATGATTGTATTAATTTATAAACTCCTTTTAAGTTAGTTTGCATTTAAGCATACTAATTTAAAAGGAGTTTTATTAATGTTATTAACACATCGATGAATAAGAAGCTAGATATATTCAAATGCTTGGTGTAATGAGAGTATCCTTTTATAGTAAGAGTTGTCATCAGAAAAAATGTGTAAGAGTTAGTTTTAAATAATTTAGCATTAATTCATATATGCTAAATTGTGTAATAGCGATTCTTTTGTGACATGCATATTTATAGTATAATAGAAGATAATCATAAATGAGAGGGTGATAATTCGATGAAATGCCCGAAATGTAATTCGACTCATTCTCGTGTTGTAGACTCTAGACATGCAGATGAAGTTAATGCGATTCGTCGTAGAAGAGAATGTGAAAATTGTGAAACAAGGTTCACAACCTTTGAACATATAGAGAAAAGACCACTTATCGTGGTGAAAAAAGATGGAACACGGGAGCAATTTTCGCGTGAGAAAATATTAAATGGTTTAGTCCGTTCTTGTGAAAAGAGACCAGTTCGTTACCAACAGTTAGAAGATATTACTAATAATGTAGAATGGAAGTTGCGAGATGAGGGACACGCAGAAATTTCTTCTAGAGAAATAGGAGAGCACGTGATGAATTTACTTATGCACGTAGATCAAGTGTCCTATGTACGATTTGCTTCTGTTTATAAAGAATTCAAAGATGTAGATCAATTATTACAATCAATGCAAGGTATATTAGTAAATAATAAACGGAGTGATTCGTAAATGGGGTTACAATCATATGATTATGGATTGAGACCACATGATAATTTTACTATCGTGCGTGAATTTTATTTAAATAATAATCATTTAGAAATCTTGAACAGATTGTTTACACCAATGATAGGCGCTAATGCGACAGGACTATATCATTATTTAAACCAATTTGTGGACCACGAAGTAGATGCGGTGTTGACGCACTATATTATTATGAGTGAGTTGAAAATTAATCTATTAGAATTCAGAAAAGAAATGGATTTGTTAGAAGGTATTGGATTGGTAAAATCTTATGTAAATCATAACGAGCAGCATTCCTCATTTGTTTATGTTCTTAATCAACCACCTACTGCGAAACAGTTTTTCAGTGATCCTATGCTATCTGTTTATCTATATAGTGAGGTGAGTAAACAACGTTACCAACAATTAAAACGTCACTTTGAAACTAAAAAGGCTGTAGACTTAAGTAGTTATCAAGATATAACACGCACATTTACTGATGTTTTTAAAATTCCTAATAAAGCATTAGCGCAAGATACAGCATACATCCAAGATGATAAACCGTATGAAGGTTTAGACCTTACACGTGTTCACTTTGACTTTGAAACATTATATGATTTGTTACAAAATCATTTTATTAGTTCAAAAATAGTTACGAATGATGCTAAAGCGTTAATAACACAAATTGCAACATTATATGGTTTGACGCCTGAATCGATGAAGCGTATTATTTTAAAATCGATAACTAGTGCTCAAGAATTATCTTTTGAAGAATTAAGAAAACACGCACGTACTTATTATTTAATGGAACATGAACAACAGTTACCAAATTTACAAGTTAAATCAGAGAAAGATAATGTCCCTTCTTTACAAGTAACCAATTCTGAAGAAACGTCAAGTCAATCTGATAATTGGTTGGTACAATTGGAGCAAACAAGCCCGATTGATATGTTAGCATCGTGGTCTGAATCAGAACCTACTACACAGCAAAAATTCATGATTGAAGAATTGATTGAACGTGAAAACTTATCTTTTGGTGTTATTAATATTCTATTGCAATTTGTTATGTTGAAGGAAGATATGAAATTACCTAAAACTTATATTTTTGAAATAGCATCAAATTGGAAGAAAAAAGGTATTAAAACGGCTGAACAGGCATATGAATATGCAATGAAAGTTAACCAACCTAAAAAAGAATCTTATCCTACCAAAAATAGATATAAACAAAAACAATTAGCTTCTAGAGAGATGACACCGAAATGGTTAGAAGAGCGAGATGAGAAAACAGAAAAAGATAACCAACAGCATAACGACGAAGAAGATGAGAAGCTAAAAAATGACAGAGAGCAATTTTTAAATCAATTAAAAAATAGATGGAAGGAGGACGAATAAATGAAATCTTTTAATAATATCATGGGAGAGTCAGATGATTTATCAAAACGCATAGAAAAAATAAAAAAAGATGTGATTAATGATCCTGATGTTAAACGCTTTTTAAATAAGCATCAATCAGAATTGACAAATGCCATGATAGATGAAGACTTAAATATTTTACAAGAATACAAAGACCAAGTGAAACACTATGATGGACATGATTATAAGGATTGTCCCAACTTTGTAAAAGGTCATGTTCCAGAACTATATGTTGAAAGTAACCAGATCAAAATTCGTTATTTACCATGCCCGTGTAAGATAAAGTATGATGAAGAAAGGTTTAACTCTCATCTAATTACTTCGCACCATATGCAACGTGATACTTTAGACGCTAAACTTGAAGATATTTACATGGATAGAAGAGATAGATTAGATGTTGCAATGGCAGCAAACAAAATTTGTGATAAAATCACGAAGCACGATCCTCAAGTTAAAGGATTATACTTGCACGGCCCATTTGGAACAGGAAAGTCATTTATCTTAGGTGCAATTGCGAATCAGTTAAAAACCGAAAAGATTCCTTCTACTATTGTCTATTTACCTGAATTTATTCGTTCACTTAAAGGCGGATTTAAGGATGGAAGTTTTGAAACAAAATTATCCAGAGTACGAGAAGCGAATATTTTAATGTTAGATGATATCGGTGCTGAAGAAATTACGCCATGGGCTAGAGATGAAGTAATAGGACCGCTATTACATTACAGAATGGTACAGGAATTACCAACATTTTTTAGCTCTAATCTAAGCTTTGAAGAATTAGAGTATCATCTTTCTGTAACACGGGATGGTACTGAAAAGACTAAAGCGGCTCGAATCATGGAACGTATCAAAACTTTGGCGACACCTTATTATTTAGAAGGAAAAAATTATAGGAACGATTGAAATCTAAAATAAATGTTGTATAATATAATTAAATCTAAATCAAACGAAATTAAACGAAGATACGATTGATATTTCACTACTTCACAGAGAGCCATTAGATGTTGAGATATGGTAAGTATATTTATTGATTACTCCTTCGTCAGTGATGTTGTAATGAACATCCGGCTCAAGACCGTTATCTTACGTAGAGAGAAGCTATTTTGTAACTAAGCAGAAAAGCTTTAATTTAGGGTGGTACCACGAAGACCTCGTCCCTTTTTAGGGATGGGGTCTTTTTATTTTCTCTGCAATTATTGATAAATTGTATTTCGCTTTGATTTAAGTGCTTGAATAAATAGGAGGAATGTTAAATGGACCAAATTAATATAAAATTTCCAGATGGTAATACGAAAGTGTTCGATAAAGGCACAACAACAGAAGATATAGCACAATCAATAAGTCCAGGATTAAGAAAAAAAGCCGTAGCTGGAAAGTTGAATGGCCAATTAATTGATTTAACTAGACCGATTGAAGAAGATGGCGATATAGAAATCGTTACGCCTGGTACAGATGAAGCTTTGGAAGTGTTACGACATTCAACGGCCCATCTTATGGCGCAAGCATTAAAACGTTTATATGGAAATGTGAACTTTGGTGTAGGTCCCGTAATTGAAGGCGGTTTTTATTATGACTTTGATATGGAAGAGAGTCTTTCTTCAGATGATTTTGAGAAAATTGAAAAGACAATGAAGCAGATTGTTAATGAGAATTACCCAATTGAACGTAAGGTTGTTTCTCGTAATGAAGCTAAAGCATTTTTCTCAGAAGACCCTTATAAATTAGAACTTATAAATGCAATCCCTGAAGATGAGAATGTCACATTATACACTCAAGGTGAATTTACAGATTTATGTCGTGGCGTGCATGTACCTTCAACTTCAAAAATCAAAGAATTTAAACTATTATCGACAGCTGGAGCTTATTGGCGTGGTGATAGTAACAACAAAATGTTGCAACGTATTTATGGTACAGCATTTTTCGATAAAAAGGATTTGAAAGCACATTTACAAATGCTCGAAGAAAGAAAAGAACGTGATCATCGTAAAATTGGTAAGGAATTAGAGCTATTCTCAAACAATCCATTAGTAGGCGCTGGTTTACCACTTTGGTTACCAAATGGTGCAACAATTCGTCGAGAAATTGAACGTTACATCGTAGACAAAGAAGTAAGCATGGGTTACGATCATGTTTATACACCAGTTATGGCTAATGTTGATTTATATAAAACATCTGGTCACTGGGATCATTATCAAGAGGATATGTTCCCGACAATGAAACTTGATGAGCATGAAGAAATGGTACTTAGACCAATGAATTGCCCGCATCATATGATGATTTATGCTAATAAACCGCATTCATATCGTGAATTGCCAATTAGAATTGCTGAATTAGGCACAATGCATCGTTATGAAGCAAGTGGAGCTGTGTCAGGTTTACAACGTGTACGTGGTATGACTTTAAATGATGCACATATCTTCGTTCGTCCAGATCAAATTAAAGAAGAATTCAAACGTGTTGTTAATCTAATTATTGATGTATATAAAGACTTTAATTTTGAAAACTATAGCTTCAGACTAAGTTATAGAGATCCAGAAGACAAAGAGAAATACTTCGATGACGATGAAATGTGGAATAGAGCAGAGAGCATGTTGAAGGAAGCGGTTGATGAGTTAGGCTTAGATTATGAAGAAGCCATTGGTGAAGCTGCATTCTATGGTCCGAAATTAGATGTACAAGTACAAACTGCAATGGGTAAAGAAGAAACTTTATCTACAGCACAACTTGATTTCTTATTACCACAAAAATTTGATTTAACATATATTGGTAATGATGGAGAACAACATAGACCAGTGGTTATTCATCGTGGTGTTGTTTCAACAATGGAACGTTTTGTTGCGTTTTTAACTGAAGAAACAAAAGGAGCTTTTCCAACTTGGTTAGCACCTAAACAAGTAGAAATCATTCCTGTGAATGTAGATTTACATTATGATTATGCGAGACTTATTCAAGATGAGCTTAAGTCACAAGGTGTTCGAGTTGAAATTGATGACAGAAACGAAAAAATGGGGTATAAAATTAGAGAAGCACAAATGCAAAAAATCCCATACCAACTTGTCGTAGGTGATAAAGAGGTAGAAAATAGTGAAGTTAATGTGAGAAAATATGGCTCACAAGATCAAGAAACTATAGAGAAAGACGAGTTTATTTGGAACTTGGTCGATGAGATTAGATTGAAAAAGCAAAGATAGTCTTGAAAGTAATGTAGAAATCATGTATATTACAGGTTAGTGAGTTAAATATAAAATTAAATTTGAGTTAGAGGTTGCATTTTTAAAGAGTAAGTATTCAGAAGCTGTATGGGGCGTATGTTGAATTCATGAAAGGTAAAAATGCCGAAACTGGTATTGACCATTTACACAATATCAGTTGGGACAGTTATCGAAAGAGACTGGACTGTCACATATGTGATGTGCTACCTATATAAATGCTATTATTAAAATGGTTGCATATCTAATAGGTATGCAACCATTTTGTTTTGGTTGAGTGATTAAAATAATACTTTTACGGGATAGAGTGAAAATTGTAGTAAATGTAGTTGAGAAAATATTTAGTGCTACGTTTAGGTTTTTCATATTAAAAACTGTATTCTTTAATCATAATAGTAAGTTAGCCTCTAAGTTTAAAGAAAGGACGCTTCTATGGCAAAACAAGAAAATCAAAGCAATGGAGTTCAAAGAGGATTAAAAGATCGTCATATTTCCATGATTGCGATTGGTGGATGTATTGGAACAGGACTATTTATGACTTCGGGTGGAGCGATTCACGATGCCGGAGCCTTAGGTGCGTTGTTAGCTTATGCAATTATTGGAGCGATGGTCTTCTTCCTTATGACGTCATTAGGAGAGATGGCGACATATTTACCAGTATCGGGATCATTTAGTACTTATGCCACACGTTTTGTTGATCCTTCATTAGGATTTGCATTAGGTTGGAATTATTGGTTCAACTGGGTTATCACGGTTGCGGCAGATGTTACAATTGCAGCGCAAGTTATACAATATTGGACACCTTTAACTGGTATGCCAGCTTGGGCTTGGAGTTGTCTATTCTTATTAATTATTTTTGGTCTTAATGCATTATCTGTTCGCGTATATGGTGAAAGTGAATACTGGTTCGCATTAATTAAAGTAGTTACGGTTATCATATTTATAGGAATTGGTTTACTAACAATCTTAGGTATTATGGGTGGAGAATTTGTTGGTTTTGATACCTTTACTAAAGGTGGCGGACCAATACTTGGTGATGGACTAGGTGGTAGCTTATTAACTATCTTAGGTGTATTCTTAGTTGCTGGATTCTCCTTCCAAGGAACTGAATTGATTGGTATAACTGCAGGTGAATCAGAAAATCCAGAACGTGCTGTACCTAAAGCAATTAAACAAGTATTTTGGAGAATATTGATTTTCTATATTATGGCAATTTTTGTTATTGGTATGTTAATTCCTTATGACAGTGCAGCATTAATGGGTGGAGGCGATGATGTATCAACATCTCCATTTACACTTGTATTCCAAAATGCAGGATTGGCATTTGCTGCGTCATTTATGAATGCTGTAATATTGACTTCAGTTCTGTCTGCGGGTAACTCGGGTATGTACGCATCAACGCGTATGTTGTATTCAATGAGTAAAGATAAATTAGCATACCCTGTATTTGGTAAAACAAATAAATACGGTGTGCCTTATGTATCATTATTAGTCACAGCACTTATTGTAATAGGTATATTTGTATTACAACATTTAAGCGGTGACGCTTATGAATATATTGTTGCTGCTAGTGGTATGACTGGATTTATTGCATGGGTTGGTATTGCAGTCAGTCATTATAGATTTAGAAAAGCGTTTGATAAACAAAATTATGATAAATCAAAATTAAAATACAAAGCTAAGTTATTCCCGTTTGGTCCAATATTTGCAGGTGTACTCTGCGTACTTGTTATAATAGGGCAAGACGTAGACTTTATAAAAACGGGCGATTTCAATCTAAATAGATTCGTTATAACTTATATGGGCATACCTGTATTTTTAGCATTTTTCATTTATCATAAATTGAGATACAGAACGAAAATCGTTCCGTTAGAACAAGTGGATTTACGTCAAGATGTTGATATGGATGAAATTAATAAATAATAAAAAAACAGTTGACTAATGTCATTATTGTTGTTATGATAGGTAATGTTGAATACGAAACGAACCAAGTAGAAGCTCCCGCTTCTCACCTGTTGCGACGCAAAAGCTGTTGGCAGGTCTTATATATGCATGATGTAGTCATGCGTAGAGAAGAGCGGGTATATTATATACTCGCTCTTTTTGCTTGGGATAATTTCGTAAAAATCTTGGAGGTGTCAACCATAGCAAAAGATCAGACTCAAGTTAACGAAAAGATTCGTGCAAAAGAATTACGCTTAATCGGTCAAGACGGAGAACAAATTGGTGTAAAAACTAAGACAGAAGCTCTAGAAATGGCAGATAGAGTAGGTTTAGACGTAGTTATCATGGCTCCGAATGCTAAACCACCTGTTGCTAGAATTATGGATTATGGTAAATATAAATTTGAACAACAGAAAAAAGAAAAAGAAATGAAGAAAAAACAAAAAACAATTAACCTTAAAGAAATACGTTTAAGTCCAACTATTGAGGAACATGATTTCCAAACTAAGTTGAAGAATGGACGTAAATTCTTAGAAAAAGGCGACAAATGTAAAGTTTCAATTCGTTTCAGAGGTCGTGCGATTACGCATAAAGAAATTGGTCAACGTGTTTTAGAAAAATTTGCAGATGAATGTAAAGATATCGCTACAGTTGAACAAAGACCCAAAATGGATGGACGCCAAATGTTTATTACATTAAGTCCAATCAATGAAAAATAATAATAAGATATTACAGGAGGAAATGAATCATGCCTAAAATGAAAACACACCGTGGAGCAGCTAAACGTGTTAAAAGAACTGGTTCAGGTAAATTAAAACGTTCTAGAGCTTTCACATCTCATATGTTTGCAAACAAAACAACTAAACAAAAACGTAAATTACGTAAAGCTTCATTAGTATCTAAATCAGATATGAAACGCGTAAAACAATTATTAGCTTACAAAAAATAATGACTAAAATGTCATAACGTATCAATTTGAAAGATTGAACATATTTAGAGGAGGAATTTATTATGCCACGAGTTAAAGGTGGAACAGTAACAAGAGCGCGTCGTAAAAAGACGATTAAATTAGCTAAAGGTTACTTCGGTTCAAAACGTACATTATATAAAGTTGCAAAACAACAAGTTATGAAATCAGGTCAATATGCATTCCGTGACCGTCGTCAAAGAAAACGTGATTTCCGTAAATTATGGATTACACGTATCAACGCAGCAGCTCGTCAACACGACATGAGTTATTCAAGACTTATGAACGGTTTGAAAAAAGCTGAAATCGACATTAACCGTAAAATGCTTTCAGAAATTGCTATTTCAGACGAAAAAGCTTTCGCTGAATTAGTAACTAAAGCTAAAGATGCTTTAAAATAGTATCTAATTATAGAGGGAGTGCGACAGAAATACTATTATAAAAAATAGATTTCTGTCGCACTCCTTATTTTTAGTTAATAAACAGTTTTAAATATTTGATATAAGCGCCAATGAATCTATCTGGTTGCATTTTAAGATACGAATTATCATTTTGATAAATAACCATCATTTGATAAAATAGCTTAGAAGTCATAAATGGAGGAGAAACTAATGTCTAAATTCGATGAAATGATTACAGTAGTGCCGAGAAATATTTTATTTAATGATGAAAAGAATAAATTCAATGGTTTCTTAGATAAAAATACTGTTAAAGGGCAAGAAATTTTTGACACACTTTCTAAATTTGAAGTTAAACGTCGTGGAGATATGGAAGAAGATCCGGCATACAAGCAGTTAATTTCTTATTGTATATTGGAAAATGAAAACGATGAGTTATTAGTATATGAACGTTTATCTGGTGGAGGAGAATCTCGTTTGCACGGCCAATCATCTATTGGTGTAGGTGGTCATATGAATGATGTTAAAGGTGCAGAGTCAATTAATGAAGTATTGAGAATTAATGCGCAAAGAGAATTAGAAGAAGAAGTAGGCTTATCAGAAAGTAAGTCTCAGAATTTAGCTTACATAGGTTTTATCAATGATGATACGAATGAAGTCGGTGAGGTCCATCTAGGTGTTGTGTTCAAAATTCATGTAAACAGTAATGACGTAGAAGCTATGGAAACAGACACATTACGTATAAAATGGGTAGATCAAAGTAAAATTGAAGATTATGATGAGTTTGAAACATGGAGCGCTTTAATATTACAAGCTATAAAATAGGGGTGTCTGAAGATGTCTGATATCATTCCTTTTCCACGTTCAAAAGATAAATTAGTGAGAGAAATTAAGCAATCATTTAATGATAACAATTTTGAGCATACTTATGACTTATTTGAAGACTTCGAAGAACAATTTGAACTAGATGAACAACTGTCTTTGTTAAAATGTTCAATGTTATATAAGATGGGTCATTTTCTCGAACTACGTGAAGAAGCTATTATTTTATTAAAACAAGGAACAACTAAGTATGATGATTTGATGATGTATTATATTAAAAGTTTGAATGGTCTAGGGCAATATTTTGAAGTAGTGGAAGTTATTAATCAAATTATTGATGAAGTCCATGATCATAGAACACGTATGGAATTGTTTCCAATTAAAGAATATGCATTAAGCCAAATCGATAAACATAACGAACATGCTACACATATGTTGCAAAATTTTGATGCTATCTCTCTTAGAGAACAAATCAATACTATATTAACGTTAATTGACCATAGTCAATTTAGATATCAAGAGACGATTGTCAATATTATCAATGAACTGACCTTACCACCTAATGTGGTAAGTCTAATGCTTGAATATTTACGTTTTGGTGGTTACAATCAGACCATTCAAATTCAAAAATTTGGATTTAATATAGAAGTTGTTCCAGTCAATTTATCTGGTTTAGAACATACAGTGTTTAAAACCAATTTAATACCGAAAGTAATTGACCAAATTGAAGATAGTGCGCCACAAATGATTGAAGAGGCATTTCGTTTAATGAATAATCATGCGATTTTATTTTATCCATTAGAATTAGAACGCATAGCATTAGAATCAGTATGGATTGAAGCATACGTAAATTATTTTAAATCTATGCTAGGTTTAGAAAGTTTAGATATGTCAAATGAGGTTGTGAAATTCATAACTAACATTGATAGTGTAGAATAATTAATCATTTGATTTTCGGGTAATGGAAGAAAGTAGCTATAATAAAAATTTTCAAGTTTACATTTTAAATCACGTGTTATAAACAGAGTGTTTGTGTAGAGCATAGACGTGTGCTATAATAGTGAAGTTGAAAAAATAAAATAGGATAATCATGGAGGTTTTTATACATGACAGCAACTTGGGAAAAAAAGGAAGGTAACGAAGGTGTTTTAACCGTTACAGTTCCAGCAGAAAAAGTAGACAAAGCAATTGATCAAGCTTTCAAAAAAGTGGTTAAACAAATAAACGTACCGGGCTTCCGTAAAGGGAAAGTACCTCGTCCAATCTTTGAACAACGCTTTGGTGTAGAAGCATTATATCAAGATGCAGTTGATATCTTATTACCAGAAGCTTATGGTGAAGCTATAGATGAAACTGGCATAAAACCAGTTGATCAACCAGAAATTAATGTGACATCTATTGAAAAAGGTAGCGAAATGACATTTGAAGCAAATGTTGTTGTAGAACCAGAAGTACAATTAGGTGATTACAAAGGTTTAGAAATTGAAAAACAAAACGTTGAACTAACTGATGAAGAATTAGAAGAATCAATTGATCATCAATTAGGACATTTAGCTGAAATGGTAGTTAAAGAAGACGGCGCTATTGAAAATGGCGACACTGTTAACATCGATTTCGACGGCTATGTTGACGGCGAACAATTTGAAGGTGGACAAGCTGAAGGCTATGATCTTGAAATTGGATCAGGTTCATTTATTCCTGGATTTGAAGAGCAATTAGTAGGCGTTAAAACTGGTGAAGAGAAAGACGTTAACGTTACTTTCCCAGAAGAATACCACGCTGAGGAATTAGCTGGAAAAGAAGCTACTTTCAAAACTAAAGTAAATGAAATTAAATTCAAAGATGTTCCAGAATTAACAGACGAAATTGCTAACGAATTAGACGCAGAAGCAAACACTGTTGATGAATTCAAAGAAAACTTACGCAAGCGTCTAACTGAACAAAAAGAAACTGATGCTGAAAACAATCAAAAAGAAGAAGCAATTAACAAAGCAGCAAACAATGCTACAATTGATGTTCCAGAAGCAATGATTAACACTGAGTTAGACCGTATGGTTCAAGAATTTGGTCAACGTATGCAACAACAAGGTCTTAATCTAGAAACTTATTTCCAAATTTCTGGCCAAGATGAGTCACAATTAAGAGAGCAAATGAAAGATGATGCAGAAGAACGTGTTAAAACAAACTTAACATTGACTGCTATCGCAGATGCTGAAGAAGTTGAAGTATCTGATGATGACATCGACAAAGAATTAGAAAAAATGAGTGGACAATTTAATATCTCTGTTGAAGATATTAAACAAACACTTGGTAATACTGACATTGTTAAAAACGATGTACGTATCCAAAAAGTGATTGACTTATTAGTTGAAGAAGCTAAATTAGTAGAACCATCTAAAGATGACTCAGAAGCGTAACTAAATATAGAGTGAGCAAATTATTTTGTGAATTATATGTTAGTCGTTTAATATAGTAAACTAGTAGCAGATGCATTCAAAGATGTATCTGCTACACTATTTTGTGCAAATAACTTGTGAAAGGTGCAAGTTGCATATTAAAATACTATCTAGTATAGTCTTTAGGGAATAGGGGTGTAAATAGAATGTTCAAATTCAATGAAGATGAAGAAAATTTAAAATGCTCTTTCTGTGGTAAAGATCAAGACCAAGTAAAAAAATTGGTTGCAGGAAGTGGCGTGTATATTTGTAATGAATGTATTGAGCTATGCTCAGAAATTGTTGAAGAAGAATTAGCTCAAGTAGAACCTGAAGGTTTAACTGAATTACCAACACCTAAAGAAATTATGGACAAATTAAATGATTATGTAATTGGTCAAGAAAAAGCTAAGAAATCATTAGCTGTTGCAGTTTATAATCACTATAAGCGTGTTCAACAGTTAGGTCCAAATGAGGATGAAGTTGAACTACAAAAAAGTAACGTAGCATTAATTGGTCCAACTGGTAGTGGTAAAACACTTTTAGCACAAACATTAGCTAAAACATTAAATGTTCCATTTGCGATTGCAGATGCTACTAGTTTAACTGAAGCTGGTTATGTCGGTGATGATGTTGAAAACATTTTACTCCGTTTAATACAAGCAGCAGATTTTGATGTAGATAAAGCTGAAAAAGGTATTATTTACGTCGATGAAATTGATAAAATTGCAAGAAAATCAGAAAATACATCAATTACCCGTGATGTTTCTGGTGAAGGTGTACAACAAGCCTTGCTTAAAATTTTAGAAGGTACAACTGCAAGTGTTCCGCCACAAGGTGGACGTAAACATCCAAACCAAGAGTTAATACAAATCGATACTACAAATATCTTGTTTGTACTTGGTGGTGCATTTGACGGAATAGACGAAGTTATCAAGCGTAGATTAGGCGAAAAAGTTATTGGTTTCTCAAGTAGTGAAGCTTCTAAATACGATGAAGATGCTATTCTTGAACAAATTAGACCAGAAGATTTACAATCATATGGTTTAATTCCTGAATTTATTGGTCGTGTACCAATCGTAGCTAATCTTGAAACGTTAGACGTTGATGCGTTAAAAAATATCTTAACGCAACCTAAAAATGCATTGGTAAAACAATATACTAAAATGCTTGAATTGGATGATGTTGAGTTAGTGTTTACAGACGAAGCGTTATCTGCAATTAGTAACAAAGCAATAGAACGTAAAACAGGTGCACGTGGATTACGTTCAATTATTGAAGAAGCTTTAATTGACATTATGTATGATGTACCATCTACAGATGGTGTTGTAAAAGTTGTCATCACAGACCAAACAATAACTGAAGAAAAAAATCCTGAACTATATGATAAAGAAGGTAATCTTGTAAACAAGGAACAAACTTCTGCGTAATTTATCTATAAAGTAAGAAAGTATTTATAGTATATACTTTTTAAGAATATTCATTTTATAATGCAAACTTGGCATAAGAAACAAACTTTGAATTGAGTTTAAATAAATACTTTTTCAAATTTGTTTATTATTGTCAATATCATATTTGAGGCCGACACGTTTATGATGTCCGGCCTCATTTTTTATGAAAATAATGTGATATTTAAAAAATACATATTCATATTAGACTTTGTGTAATATAATTAACAAGTGAATTTAGAAGAAAAGAGGGTCGATAATGAAAATTAATCCTAACGAAATAGAATTATTAATAAGTGCTGTGAAGCCAGAACAATATCCAGAAACTGGATTAAGTGAAGTTGGCTTAAGTGGTAGATCTAATGTGGGAAAATCAACATTTATAAATAGTATGATTGGCAGAAAGAATATGGCGCGTACGTCACAACAACCAGGTAAAACTCAAACACTGAATTTTTATAATATAGACAACCAACTTGTATTTGTAGACGTGCCTGGTTATGGGTATGCAAAAGTAAGTAAAAAGCAACGTGAAGCTTTTGGAATAATGATAGAAAAATATATCTCACAAAGAGAAGAATTAAAACTAGTTATACAACTTGTAGACTTAAGACATAATCCGACTGAAGACGATATCTTAATGTATAATTATTTAAAATATTATGAGATTCCAACCTTTGTCGTAGCTACAAAAGAAGATAAGATTGCTAAAGGTAAAGTGCAAAAACATTTAGCTAATGTACAACAAAAATTAGAAATGGAACCTGAAGATGAAATTATAAGCTACTCTTCAATCAAAAATAATAATCAACAACAGATTTGGAATATTATTGCTAAATATCTTTAGTAACTAATAAAAAAGTTATTAAAACTATTAAGGATGAATTGTATTTGAGTTTAATTATGACAACAATATGAATGTAAATTATAATTCTTCTAATTTACTGGTGCAAGTTACTTAACTCAAGCTATAATTGTGTTATAATTTACTTATTGTAATATGTATGGAGGGCGTTATAAATGCATTTAATTGCGGTTAGCATAAATCATCGCACAGCAGATGTAGCACTTAGAGAAAAAGTTGCTTTTAAGGATGATGCCATACGTTCAGCCAATGTTGGTTTATATGAAACGAAATCTATATTAGAAAACGTGATATTATCAACTTGTAATCGTACAGAAGTATATGCTGTAACAGATCAAATTCATACGGGTCGCTATTATATTCAAAGATTTTTAGCGAGATCCTTTGGTTTTGATGTTGAAGAAATTAAACAAATGACTGAAGTAAAAGTGGGGGACGATGCAGTAAAACATTTATTGCAAGTTACTTCAGGTTTAGATTCTGTAGTTCTAGGAGAAACACAAATTCTTGGACAAATAAGAAATGCATTTTTTATTGCTCAAGAAGAAGATACAACAGGTACAATCTTTAATCATTTATTTAAACAAGCAATTACTTTTGCGAAAAAAGCACATAATGAAACAGATATTGCTGATAATGCAGTAAGTGTTTCGTATGCTGCAGTTGAACTAAGTAAAAAAGTGTTTGGCAAAATTAGTAATAAGCAAGCTTTAATCATTGGTGCAGGGGATATGAGTGAACTATCACTTCTTAATTTAATCGGTTCAGGTGTAACAGATATTACGATTGTAAATAGAACTTTGAGTAAAGCTCAAAATCTAGCAATGAAACATAACGTGAAATTTGAAGCAATGACATCTTTACCGCAACTTTTAGCAAACGTGGACATAGTAATCAGTTCAACAAGTTCTGATGAATATATTGTAACGAATAAAATGTTGCAATCATGTGCGTCTGAACGTAAAAATGATTCTTTAGTATTAATTGATATTGCAGTTCCTAGGGATATTGAACCTACAATTGATGCAATAGCAGATGTGTTTAATTATGATGTAGATGACTTAAAAGGGTTGGTAGATGCCAATTTGAGAGAACGTCAAAATGCAGCTGATCAAATTATGCAAAGTATTCCAAATGAAATTTCAGCGCATAATGAATGGGTGAACATGCTAGGTGTTGTACCAGTTATTCGTGCATTAAGAGAAAAAGCAATGAATATTCAAGAAGATACTATGGATAGTTTAGATCGCAAATTACCTGGATTATCAGAAAGAGAACGAAAAATAATCTCAAAACACACGAAAAGTATTATCAATCAAATGTTGAAAGATCCTATAAAACAAGCTAAAGAATTAAGTAGTGATAAGAAAAGTACCGAAAAATTAGAGCTATTTCAAAACATTTTTGACATTGAGGCTGAAAATGCATATGAATCTAAAAAAGAAACTACTAATAAGGTGGTAAACAGCCAAATATTGAGTTTTGAATAAGCATATTCAAATGGTGATGATATGCAAGAAATTATGTTCATAAGGTTAAATGAACTTATATTATTATTTTATTTTTTTAGTATCGCTTGTTACTTTTTTGATTTTATCAAAAAGTTTTATAAAGTAAGAAGAATTGGATTTGTTACATTAGGGATTGTTTGGGTGTTACAAACAATCTCTTTATCATTTTATATTAATGCTACGAAACAAGTACCCTTAGGTAATATTTTTGATGTGTTTTTTGCATTGGCATGGTTGATTATTTCTATTTCTATTGTGATTAGTGTTATTAAACAAATAGATTTTTCAATTTTTTTATTCAATTTAATTGGTTTTATATTTATTGCGATGAGTACTTTTCAACCAATGCATTACCATGGTACAGGTGAAAAATTAAACCTAATCAACGAATTGCTTATTGTCCATGTCACATTTGCAATTATTAGTTACGCCCTATTTGCTTTTGCTTTTGTAAATAGCATTTTATACTTAATTCAGTATAAAAATTTAAAACAAAAACGATTTGATCAAAAATATTTTAGAATAGCAAGCGTTGCTACGCTTGAGCAAATTGTATTCTATAGTAGTTTAATTGGTTTTTTATTTATCATTTTAAGTATTATCTTAGGTGCTCAGTGGGGATTCAATGCTTTAGGATTAAATATTTTGATTGATCCTAAAGTGGTTATGTCGATAGTTATCACTTTGCTATATGGCATTTATATCATTTTTAGAGTGAAGCATATGTTAACTAAACATAAATTAATTTATTTTAATATCATCTTATTTTGTTTGAGTATGATAAATTTATTTTTTGCTTCACATGTTTCTGATTTTCATCAATGGACAGGGATATAATTATAAAAATTAAATGATAAATAGTTGTATTTTTAGGAGGTTGCGCATGATGCGTAAGTTAGTCGTTGGTTCAAGAAGAAGTAAATTAGCTATGACACAAAGCCAACAGTTTATAGATAAATTAAAAGCAATAGAGCCTGAGTTAGATATTGAGATTAAAGAAATAGTAACAAAAGGTGATCGAATAATAGATAAACAGCTATCAAAAGTTGGCGGCAAAGGATTATTTGTTAAAGAAATACAAAACGAATTATTCGACCATTCAATTGATATGGCGATTCATTCTTTAAAAGATGTACCAAGCGTTATACCTGAAGGTTTAACATTAGGTTGTATACCAGATCGTGAAAATCCATATGACGCCTATATAGCTAAAAATCACATTAAATTGGATGAACTTCCAGATAATAGTATTGTAGGTACTAGTTCGTTGCGCCGCGGCGCACAAATTTTGGCAAAATACCCGAATTTACAAATAAAATGGATTCGAGGTAACATTGATACGCGATTAAGTAAATTGGAAACTGAAGATTATGATGCTATTATTCTTGCTGCTGCTGGTCTTAAACGTATGGGATGGTCTGATGATATCGTCACGACTTACTTAGATAAAGAAACATTAATCCCTGCAATTGGACAAGGTGCCTTAGGTATTGAGTGTCGTTCAGATGACAAAGAGTTACTAGATTTATTAAGCAAAGTTCACAACGATGATGTAGCTTCATGTGTGACTGCTGAAAGAACATTTTTAACTCGTATGAACGGTAGTTGCCAAGTGCCTATCGGTGGCTATGCAACTAAAGAAAGTGATGGTACAATTGAGTTCACTGGATTAATTATGTCGCCTGATGGCAAAGAACGTTATGAACACACAGAGCGTGGTACAAATCCAGTTGAACTCGGGGAAAAAGTTACTGAAGTATTAAATGCGCAAGGCGCTTACGAAATAATTAAAGCACTAAACGAAGAACAATAATCCTTCGAGGTGAAAATGATGAGACCAGTTATAGTTATGACACAAACCAGTGAATTTAAAAGAAATGATGCATGTATCATACACAGACCATTTATCCGTGTAGAGGCATTATCATTCGACTTAAATTTATTGAATGTGAACTATGACTGGCTTATTTTTTCGTCCAAAAATGCGGTGAAGTTTTTTCAACCATATCTAAAACATGTTAATGTGGGTAAGATAGCAGTTATTGGTGAGAAAACTGCGAACTACTGTAAGTCATTGGGATTGGAGGTATCTTTCTGCCCAAAAGACTATTCTCAAGAGGGATTTCTTGAGTCGTTTTGTGCTGAAGAAGGTAGTAGAATATTGTTGCCTTCCAGTAATGCGGCAAGGTCTTTGTTACAAGATGAACTATATAATCAAAATTATATAGTTCAGAAAATTGACTTGTATAAACCAGTTCCACATACTGATAATATCAATGATGTTAAAATGATGATTAAAAAAGGTGAAATAGATGCTGTAGCTTTCGCAAGCTCATCAGCTGTACGTTATTATTTTAATCATGAAATGACAGTGAACTTTGACCATTATTTTGTAATTGGTCTACAAACATTGGAAACATTACATCAATATCATGCTAAAGGCACGGTATCAGAAATTCAAACGCTAGAATCATTAGTTAGCAAAATAATAGAAAGTTGGGAAACAAATGCAATTTGATAGACACAGAAGATTACGTAGTAGTAAATCAATGAGAAGTATGGTACGTGAAACACATATAAGAAAAGAAGATTTAATTTATCCTATTTTTGTTGTAGAGCGTGATAATGTTAAAGAAGAAATCAAATCAATGCCAGGTATATATCAAATAAGTTTAAATTTACTTGGTGAGGAAATTAAAGAAGCTTATGATTTAGGTATTAGAGGTATTATGTTTTTTGGTGTACCAAATGAAAAAGATGCTGTAGGTACAGGCGCTTATGATCATAACGGTATCATACAAGAAGCCACTAGAAAAGCAAAATCAATGTATAGTGATTTACTAATTGTAGCAGATACATGTCTATGCGAATATACAGACCATGGACACTGTGGAGTGATTAATGAAGAAACGAAAGATGTCGACAATGATAAATCATTACCATTACTAGTAAAAACTGCAATCTCTCAAGTTGAAGCAGGAGCTGATATCATTGCTCCAAGTAATATGATGGATGGCTTTGTAGCAGAGATTCGTGAAGGCTTAGATCAAGCAGGTTATCATAATATACCTATTATGAGTTATGGGATTAAATATTCATCAAGTTTCTTCGGGCCATTCCGTGATGCTGCTGAATCTGCACCACAATTTGGCGACCGTAAAACATACCAAATGGATCCAGCAAATCGTAGAGAAGCTTTAAGAGAATTAGATAGTGACTTAAATGAAGGTGCAGATATGATGATAGTTAAACCTGCATTAAGCTTTTTAGATATTATTAGAGACGTCAGAAATACAACAAATGTACCTGTCGTTGCATATAATGTAAGTGGCGAATATAGTATGACCAAAGCTGCATCAATTAATGGATGGATAGATGAAAAAGCAGTGGTTATGGAACAAATGATTTCTATGAAACGTGCAGGTGCAGATATGATTATCACTTATTTTTCAAAAGATATTTGTCGATATTTAGATGAAGAACAATAGGAGGATGGATACAATGCGTTACAGTAATTCTGAAAAAGCAATGGAAGCAGCAGAACATTTAATGCCTGGTGGTGTAAATAGTCCAGTTAGAGCATTTAAATCTGTAGATACACCAGCAATTTTTATGGATCATGGTGAAGGTTCAAGGATATATGATATTGACGGCAATGCTTATATTGATTATGTACTAAGTTGGGGACCGTTAATTTTAGGTCATAAAAACAAGCAAGTTATTGATAAGATTCATGAGGCGGTAGATAAGGGTACAAGTTTTGGTGCTTCAACAACACAAGAGAATAAATTAGCAGAACTTGTTATAGATCGAGTACCATCTATTGAGAAGGTACGTATGGTATCATCTGGTACAGAAGCGACACTAGATACTTTGCGTTTAGCGCGTGGTTATACTGGAAAAAATAAAATCATTAAATTTATTGGTTGTTATCATGGTCATAGTGACTCTTTACTAATTAAAGCTGGTTCCGGCGTTGCGACTTTAGGATTACCAGATTCTCCAGGCGTGCCTGAAGGGATCGCTAAAAATACAATTACAGTGCCTTATAATGATTTAGAGGCAATTAAAGTTGCATTTGAAGAATTTGGTGACGACATTGCAGGCGTTATTGTAGAACCCGTTGCTGGTAACATGGGTGTCGTTCCACCGATTGAAGGCTTTTTACAAGGACTAAGAGATATTACAACTGAATATGGTTCATTATTAATTTTTGATGAAGTTATGACAGGCTTTAGAGTAGGATATAATTGTGCGCAAGGATACTTTAATGTGACCCCAGACTTAACTTGTTTAGGTAAAGTAATTGGAGGAGGTCTACCAGTAGGTGCCTTTGGCGGCAAAAAAGAAATCATGGACCATATTGCCCCAGCAGGTGATATCTATCAAGCTGGTACTTTATCAGGTAATCCTTTAGCTATGACTAGTGGGTATGAGACTCTTGTACAACTTAAACAAGAAACATATGATTATTTTAATAAATTAGGCGATCAATTAGAAGCAGGATTAAAAACAGTGTTTGCAAAACATAATGTGCCAATCACTGTAAATCGAGCAGGTTCTATGATAGGATATTTCTTGAATGAAGGGCCTGTTACAAACTTTGAAGAAGCAAACAATAGTGATTTAGAAATGTTTAGTCAAATGTACAGAGAAATGGCAAATGAGGGAGTATTTTTACCACCATCACAATTTGAAGGTACATTTCTTTCAACCGCGCACACCGAAGAAGATATTAAACAAACTATAGAAGCGTTCGATACTGCTCTAAGTCGAATTGTATAAAGTTTAAATTATGCCCGAACAACCAATGCGTTGATCGGGTTTTAATATGGATAGCTCAGTTAAGTATGACGATAACTACGAAAGTTGTGAGAACATGAGTAAACAATTAAGAAATAATATCATCGTTTTATTGCTAGCTATTTTATTAAGTCTAATCTTAAATGCAGCAAATATACTATTACCATTTATGTTTGGACCTATAATTGCAAGTGTCATTTGTGTTAGATGCTTTCACATGGAAGTTGAATGGCCGTTTTGGCTAAGTCAAATTGGATTGGTATTATTAGGTGTCCAAATAGGATCAACTTTTACCGAAAATGTAATCTTTGATATCAAAGATGATTGGCTGACTATTATATTAATCACAGTTATGCTATTAGGACTTGCATTAATAATAGCCTTTTTCTTTAAAAAAATTGCTAAGGTAAATACTGAAACTGCAATATTAAGTGTGATTCCAGGCGCGTTAAGTCAAATGCTTATAATGGCAGAGGAAAATAAGAAAGCGAATATTATGGTCGTCAGTTTAACACAAACATCAAGAATTATATTTGTTGTTATTCTTGTGCCATTTATTTCGTATTTCTTTCAAGACAGTGTTGGTAGTCATTCGTCAGGTGGTAGTATGGTCAATACACTAACCGAAGCATTGACTATTCCAAATATACTTTTATTAGCACTTGCAGTATTTTTAGTATATGTCATTATGGGGAAAATTAATTTTCCGACCAGACAATTACTTGCACCGATATTAGTACTTATATGTTGGAATTTATTAACTGGTGTTACATTTACCTTAGACAATTATATTATTGCTGCAGCACAAGTTATTTATATGATACGTATAGGTATACAAATTGCTAAATTATTAGACCAAATGAAAGGTAGAATCGCTGTAGCAATTGCATTTCAAAATATACTATTAATATTATTAACTTTTGTAATGGTGCTATTTATTGCAATGGTTTCCGACCATTCTGTTAATGAATTGTTTTTAGGTGCTGCGCCAGGTGGTATGAGTCAAATCGTATTAGTTGCAATTGAAACTGGTGCAGATGTAGCATTGATTTCAAGTTATCACATCTTTAGAATATTCTTTATACTATTTCTAATTGCACCATTATTAAGTTATTTCCTAAAGTTTAGAAATAAATCACATTCTTAAAACTAAAGTCTTTATTTATATTTCTAACTTTTAGGATATTCCACTTTAATAATAAATAAAAATTTTTAATTAGTACTTCTAAATATGGAAGTGCTAATTTTTTTATAAAAATACATAATGATAATTTGTGTGTTTATGTGTAATTTTAAATTTATAATTAAAAATTTGTTAAAAATTTTTAAAACATTCTTTACATTATTGCTCTAAGGAGTAAGCGAATACATTTTCTTTTTGGATCATTTGGCTTATTGACGTGCAATTAAAACGTGCTAAAATGTCTTATTGTGAGTAAAAGGAGTGTATGTATCATGAAATTTAATAAAAGGAAAATTAATACTGTAGACATTAACCAAGCGAAAAAAAGCGTATTTGCTACTGGCATTGGTAATGCTATGGAATGGTTTGATTTTGCATTATATTCATATTTAGCAGTGATTATAAGTAAAAATTTCTTTAGTCAAGTTGATAATGATGAAATAAAATTGATTTTTACATTTGCGACTTTTGCTATTGCTTTTTTACTTAGACCAGTCGGAGGTATATTTTTTGGTAAAATTGGTGATAAATATGGAAGAAAAATCGTTTTAACAACTACGATTATATTAATGGCATTCTCGACATTTTTAATAGGTATTCTACCTACATATGATCAAATTGGTATATGGGCGCCAATAATATTGTTGTTAGCTCGCATATTACAAGGTTTTTCTGTTGGTGGAGAATATGCTGGTGCAATGGTATATATTGCTGAATCTTCACCTGATAATAAGCGTATTAGATTAGGGAGTGGACTAGAGTTAGGTACGTTATCTGGCTACATACTTGCTTCAATATTAGTGACAATAATGTTTTGGTTAATACCAAGCAGTAGCATGGAAAGTTGGGGATGGAGAATACCTTTCTTCATTAGTATTCCTATTGGACTATTTGGCTTGTATTTGAGAACACATTTAGAGGAATCACCTATTTTTGAAAATGATTTAGCTGACAGTAAAGAAGAAACACAAAATATTTTACAAATAATTAAAGATAATAAACGTGATATTTTGTTATGCATTGTTTTTGTTGCTTTCTTTAATATTACAAACTATTTATTGTTAGGTTATATGCCTTCTTATTTGGATGAAAATGTAGGCATCAAAGATACGATTAGCACACCAATTACAGCAGTGGTACTCATAATCATGTTACCATTTGCAATAATGTTCGGTCGATTAGGCGATAAAGTTGGTAATAAAAAAATTATCAGTATAGGTTTAACATTAGGAATTGTATTTTCATTAATCTCATTCCAGTTTTTAAATAATGGTAATTTAGCCTTCTTATTTATGGGCTTATTAATGATCGGCATCGTGTTATCTGTATATGAAGGTACAATGCCGGGTACGTTACCAACATTATTTTTTACCAACGTTCGTTATAGAACGTTATCTTGGACATTTAACATTGCTGTATCCGTGTTCGGTGGAACTACGCCTTTAGTAGCTACTTGGTTAGTACATGAAACTGGAAACAATCTAGCGCCTGGCTTTTATTGGTTATTTGTTAGTATAATTGGACTTATAGTTGTAGTATTTTTATTTAAAGATACTTCAAAACAATCATTAAAAGGTTCTTATCCAACTGTTTCAAATGCAAAAGAATTTAAAGTGGCTGTTGAAAATCCTAAAGATTCATTATGGTGGTATTCAGAAAGCCAACAAGATAAATAACTTATTCGTTATAAAAAATGTACTTTTCAATGTTCTCATTTAATCCTACCAAATGAGAGCTATTGAAAAGTATTTTTTTGAAGTAAAAACATACTAAGATTGGCTATATTTATTCTATGGCCGGTATATAACTGTATGTAACCTATTACTTCTACAATGCTCAATTTTCAATTTGTTGAGCTAGTTTTACATAAAAAAGAATATATAAAATATATCCTTTAAGTATTTGAATATGATATTACGTATAAATTATTAAAAAAGAGGGATTACTTATGAAGGCAATGATAGTAAATCATTATAAAAACATTATTATATGTTTAGTTGGTACTTTTATAAATGCTATTGGCGTAAATGGGTTTTTACTAGGATCTAATTTAGGAGATGGAGGAACTGTTGGTATTTCTTTAGCCTTGAAATATTCACTGGGTTTATCACCAGCGTTAACTTCATTAATAATAAATATAGTACTTATTATTATTGGATGGAAATATTTAAGTAAAACAGTAGCAATATATACAGTCATATCTAATACAGCGTTGTCATTGTTTTTAGAGTTGACTAAAAGCGTGAATTTAGGGATTGATGATTTTGTAATTAATTCGGTGTTTGGTGGAGCGATAATTGGTATAAGTGTAGGATTAGTATTGTCTACAGGAAGTACAGTAGGTGGACCAGCTGTTATCGCTAGAATACTTAATAAATATTTTGGTTTTAAAACGTCTAAATCTATATTTTTATTAGACAGTTTAATAGTTTTATCATTTTTAATTGTTCTACCTTTAAGAAATGTGTTATTTACGATTATTATGTTATTTATTACTGAAAGAGCAACATCTTTTATCATTGAAGGTTTTAATCCTAAAAAAGCAGTAACTATTATTTCTGAAAAAAATGAAATGATAGCAGATAAAATTAATAATTTCACCGGAAGAGGAACTACAATATTGCCTAGCAAAGGGGGATATTCAAAAAATGAGACAGGCATGCTTTATGTAGTAGTTCATCAATCTCAAGTTACTAAAATTAAAAATTTAGTTTACCAAGAAGATGAAAAAGCATTTTTAGTTATACATGATGTAAGAGATGTATTAGGTAGTACGTTTATTAATAACATCACATAAAAATATACTAAGTAGTTGATTCTATTAGCTTTTTATATGAATTATTAAGTAATATTATGATGCAAAATCAATGTGTTTTTTTATTATCAGGAAAAATAACTTTTGTTACTGTTGCGACTGAAGGCATTGACCGAAGTATAGCGGAAAAGTATTGAACAGATGAAGAAACATTTAAAACTGATACTGATGCTTCATCTAAAGAAGTAGAAAACATAAAAAGTAATGTTAATCAAATTAACCCAAGTGTTCAAGGTGCAAAACATGTTACAGTTGAAAATGAAGAATCAGTAACATATCTATCTGATGCTGAAGTTGATCAATAATTAGTAAAGCAAGGTTTAATAGAATCTAAAGTTTCGTCTAATAAAATGGTCACAGAAGCAGCTAAAAAAGCGGAGTTACTAAAGCTACGTACGGAATAAATGGCACAATGATCTATATTTGTCTCCTGCAGCAACAACTAATTTATTACGAATTGGAACAGTCGAATCGGCGGCTTTCTTAGGAGCCGTTATATCAGTATCAGCAACAGGTGCGATTTCCAATTTTTCACATTCTGTTATTAGTATCTATGCTTCCAAAGCTGTAAATAAAAACGGCATTATTGTAAAAGATAAAGTTGATGGTTCTGTCTCTAGGATTGTTGTTCAATAATAAAAACGGTAGTGTAAATAATGAAAATTTTAGCATTTATATTATACATCATAGTTATTACCTATTTGTGTGCTATTATTATACCCAAATATACGT
Source organism: Staphylococcus sp. KG4-3 (assembly GCF_033597815.2). Classification (NCBI taxonomy): domain Bacteria; kingdom Bacillati; phylum Bacillota; class Bacilli; order Caryophanales; family Staphylococcaceae; genus Staphylococcus; species Staphylococcus halotolerans. The sequence continues at coordinate 1,663,640 of NZ_CP166245.1, read as the reverse complement.
CAAGCGATATACTATCAATTGTTTTAGTATTTATAATTTTGTGTTTGGCTAGTTTCTTAATAAAGCAGTTATTTAAGGATGGTTAATTTACTTCAGTAATTGCCTATATATTATTGTGTGTTACTAGTACATGTAAAGTTAGTAAACTATACGAATACGCAAAAGCCCACCTAAGTGAATAGGTGGGCATTTTTAAGGGCAAAAAAAGGCAGATTTTCGAGAAAAGGGCAAACACTGTGGGAAGATTGAAATTTAAATATTACTCAAAACCTTTGCCTTTATAATGATTGGGGTTGTTCGGGCACGTTTGTAAATGTGCATTATACAAACCAGCTGCTTCTAAAAAAGAAAAAACAGTAACAGGACCTAAAAATTTAAAACCATATTTTTTAAGTTGCTTTGAAAGTTTTGTAGCACGGTCATCTACTGTAACGCGTTCACTTGGTGTAGCATAGGCGCAATCAATCGGTTTATAATCTACAAAAGACCATAAAAAGTCACTAAAGCTTCCATAATCCTTTTCTATATTGAAATAACCTTGTGCTTGACTAATTATTGCTTCTATCTTTTTACGATTATGCACGATATTGGGAAAAGTCATTAATCGATCAACATCTTCAGTTGTCATTTTTGAAATTTTAGTTGGATCAAAATTATAAAAAGCTTGTTCGTAAGATTCTTTTTTCTTTAAAATAGTTAACCATGAAAGGCCCGCATGTTGTGATTCAAGTGCAATTAATTTAAATAATTTCAAACTATCATAAATAGGTTGTCCCCATTCCTCATCGTGATAGTGGAGGTAAAGGGGATCTTTTGTTCCAAATGCGCATTCATTCATAAATTTCACTCCAGTGCATTGACTTATTTTAACATCCATTATACTATAATTAAGTAAAAGAATATTGTCTACTGGGAAGAGTAAATAAGCTGAAATTTAGAAGAGAGTACATGGTTGGTGTAAATGTACAATTTTACTTATTGAAGGTAGCCCACATTGAACTTTAGCTGAAATATAATACTTTTAAATAATTATAGCATAGGCTAAAGCGTGTTTGAGCGTTAATCATATAATTAAGTGCTTGAAATTATACTATAATTTCTTGAATTTAGGTGGTACCACGGAATATCCGTCCTATATTGATAGGGCGGATATTTTTATTTTTAAGGAGGATTTTAACGAATGGAAATGAAACCAAAATATAATCCGAACGAAGTCGAGTCTGGACGTTATGACCAATGGGTTAACAATGGTTATTTTAAAGCGACAGAAGATAGTTCAAAAGAGACATATACAATTGTAATTCCACCACCAAACGTAACTGGTAAATTACATTTAGGGCATGCATGGGATACTACATTACAAGATATATTAACGCGAATGAAACGTATGCAAGGCTATGATACTTTATATTTACCAGGCATGGATCATGCAGGTATTGCTACGCAAGCAAAAGTAGAAGCAAAGTTAAACGAGCAAGGTTTATCAAGACATGATTTAGGTCGAGAAAAATTCCTTGAACAAGCTTGGGATTGGAAAGAAGAATACGCTAATTTTATCAGAGAACAGTGGGCGAAACTTGGCCTAGGCTTAGATTACAGTAGAGAACGTTTCACGTTAGACGAAGGTTTAAGTAAAGCTGTGAAAAAAGTATTTGTGGATATGTATAATAAAGGTTTAATATATCGCGGTGAATATATTATAAATTGGGATCCAATCGCACGTACTGCTTTATCTGACATTGAAGTAATACATGAAGATGTTGAAGGTAAGTTTTACCATTTTAAATATCCATATGCAGATGGTGATGGATTTATTGAAATTGCTACAACACGTCCTGAAACAATGTTAGGTGATACTGCGATTGTCGTAAACCCTAATGATGAACGTTACAAAGATGTTATTGGGAAGAAAGTAATTTTACCTATCATTGGTAGAGAACTACCTATATTAGCAGATGAATATGTTGATATTGAATTTGGTAGTGGTGCAATGAAAGTAACACCAGCACATGACCCTAATGACTTTGAAATAGGAAATCGCCATGATTTAGAACGCATTATCGTAATGGATGAATCAGGCAAAATGAATGATAAAGCTGGTAAGTATCAAGGCATGGATCGATTTGATTGTCGTGAGCAATTAGTGAAAGATCTAGAGGCTGAAGACCTTGTTATTAAAATTGAGGCACATGAACATTCAGTAGGTCATTCAGAGCGTTCTGGCGCAGTTGTAGAGCCGTATTTATCAACACAATGGTTTGTTAAAATGAAACCACTTGCTGAGCAAGCACTAGATAATCAAAAAACAGACGATAGAATTGATTTTGTTCCTGCACGTTTTGAAAAAACTTTTAATCGTTGGATGGAAGAAATTAGAGACTGGACAATATCACGTCAACTTTGGTGGGGGCATCAAATTCCAGCTTGGTACCATAAAGAAACGGGCGAAATTTATGTGGGTGAATCAGCACCTGAAGATATTGAAAATTGGACTCAAGATGAAGACGTATTAGATACTTGGTTCTCAAGTGCTTTATGGCCATTTTCAACATTAGGTTGGCCAGATACAGAAGCAGAAGACTTCCAACGTTACTTCCCAACTAATGCATTAGTAACTGGATATGACATTATCTTCTTCTGGGTTGCAAGAATGATATTCCAAGGTTTAGAATTTACTGGAAAACGTCCTTTTAACGATGTATTATTACACGGATTAGTCCGTGCAGAAGACGGGAGGAAGATGAGTAAATCACTTGGCAATGGTGTGGATCCTATGGATGTCATTGATGAGTATGGTGCAGACAGCTTAAGATACTTCCTTGCTACAGGTTCATCTCCTGGTCATGATTTACGTTATTCTACTGAAAAAGTTGAATCTGTATGGAATTTCATTAATAAAATATGGAATGCTGCGAGATTTAGTATTATGAATATTGGTGAAGACTTTAAGGTAGAAGATGTAGACTTATCAGGAAACCTTTCTCTTGCAGATAAGTGGATTTTAACTCGATTAAATGAAACCATTGCAAATGTTACGGATTTAAGTGATAAATATGAATTTGGTGAGGTTGGTCGTACTCTTTATAACTTTATTTGGGATGAATTCTGTGATTGGTATATCGAGATGAGTAAGATACCTATGAACGGTGAAGATGAAGCGCAAAAGCAAGTTACACGTTCAGTACTTACGTATGTTCTCGATAACACAATGAGAATGTTACACCCATTTATGCCATTTGTTACTGAGCAAATATGGCAAAACTTACCTCATGAAGGTGAAACAATTGTAAACGCATCTTGGCCAAAAGTGAATGACGAACTCACATTTGATGACAGTAAAGAAACGATGCAACAACTTGTTGAAATTATTAAATCAGTTAGACAATCACGTCTTGAAGTAGATACGCCGCTTTCAAAGGCAATTCCAATCTTTATTAAAGCAAAAGATGATAATATCAAAGAGACATTGTTAAACAATTCGAATTATATTGATAGATTCTGTCATCCAAGTGAATTGACAATTGATATGGATATTGAAATTCCTGAAAAAGCCATGACCTCTGTTACGACTGCTGGTGAAGTTGTGTTACCATTGGAAGGTCTAATAGATATGGATAAAGAAATTGAGCGTTTAGAGAATGAACTCTTGAAATGGGAAAAAGAGCTCGATCGCGTGAATAAGAAATTAGCAAATGAAAACTTCGTCAATAAAGCACCTGAAAAAGTTATTAATGAAGAACGTGAGAAGAAACAAACATATCAAGAGAAATATGACGGTGTTAAATTACGAATTAATCAATTAAAAGCATAGGAGTCCTTAAAATGAATTACCTAGATAGCTTATATTGGATACATGAACGAACTAAATTTGGTATTAAACCAGGCGTCAAACGTATGGAGTGGATGTTGGATAGACTAAATAATCCTCAATTTAATATAAACGGTATTCATGTTGGTGGCACAAATGGCAAAGGGTCCACGGTGTCGTATCTACGTTCAGCACTTGTTGATAACGGATATGATGTGGGCACTTTCACATCGCCATTTATTGAAACATTCAACGAACGTATTAGTTTGAATGGTGTACCAATAAGTGATGATGATATTGTTAAATTAGTTCAAAGAGTAAAACCAGTAAGCGAAGCCTTAGAAGTGGAAACTGACCTTGGAACTGCAACCGAATTTGAGATTATTACAACGATGATGTTTTTATATTTTGGTGAAATCCACCCAGTTGACTTTGTAATTGTTGAAGCGGGATTAGGTATTAAAAATGATTCTACCAATGTTTTTAAACCAATCTTATCAATATTGACAAGTATAGGTTTAGACCATACTGATATATTGGGCGACACGTATGTAGATATTGCAAAAGACAAAGGTGCGATAGTAAAACCAAACACACCTATTATTTATGCTGTGAAAAACGAAGAAGCGCTTAAAGTTATTCGTGATTATGTTGAACAACAAAATGCTGAAGGAATTGAGTTGGATAGAGATATTAGTGTTATCTCTGAAGATGAAGAATTCACTTATCGCTATAAAGATTATGAACTTGAGACGCTTTTATTAAATATGTTAGGTGAACACCAAAAAGAAAATGCCGCGTTAGCAATTACCGCACTTATTGAATTAAATGAGTCAGATATCGTTGATTTAGATTTCAATAAAATGATTGATGGTATTGAATCGGTGAGTTGGACTGGTCGAATTGAACAAGTGAAAGAACGTCCTTTGATGATTGTCGATGGCGCACATAACGTTGAAAGTGTAGAAGCGTTAATAAGTACGATGAAAAATTATTATCATACTGAAAATATTGATATTTTATTTTCTGCAATCAAAGGAAAACCTTTAAATGCTATGGTGGATCAACTAAAAACGATTGCTTCTACATTCTATATAACAGATTTTGATTTTCCGAAAGCTTTAACAAAAGAAACGATTTTTGATGAAGTTCGATTTGATCAAAAAGTACTTGTTGATGATTATGTGAAGTTTATCGAATCATATGAAGGCGACGGTTTAATTATTACTGGAAGCTTGTACTTTATAAGTGAAGTAAAAGCTAAAGTTAATTTTAGTTAAATATATATTTAATAAGTAAGCGAACGGTTCGATAGGTTGTTGAATCATTCGCTTATTTTTGTGTTAAATAAAAAAGTGATATCTAAATATAATTTTAATAAAGAGTAAAAAGTTAGTTTGAAAATTTGAGGTTTGTCAATTTTTTGACGAGTCTATTTTGATTAAATTAGGTGACAAGCATTTCCTATTTTATTTTGTAATTATATGATAATATTTAAAAAAGGGGAGGTATTAGATTAAAATGACTGAAAAGAAATTCCCAAAAGATGCAATGCGTGTTTTAAAAGAAACAAGTCGTACTTTTTATATTCCGATAACTTTTTTAGAAAAAGAGTTAAAACATACGGTAGCATCTGCTTATTTAGTATTAAGAGCAATAGATGAAATTGAAGATCACGAGGAATTGGATAACGATTTAAAACATTCAATACTGATGCAAGTAAGTGAGTTATTTAAAGCTCCTTTTGATGAAGCGAAATACATGCAAATTCTTGAACCCGTGAAGGATAAAATGCCTGAAGTCACTTTAAGATTAGGTGAGTGGATAGAAGCTTGTCCAAATAAGACAGTATCAATTGTATTAGAGGCTTCTAGCGAAATGGCATTTGGTATGGCAAAATGGGCTAAAGCAAACTGGGACATCCATACCAAGGATGATTTAGATGATTATACATATTATGTAGCGGGACTTGTCGGTGTCATGCTCTCGCAATTGTGGGACTTATGTGCAAATGTTAAAACAGATAGGGAATTGGCAATTGGTTACGGACGAGGCTTGCAAGCTGTTAACATTCTTAGAAATGAACAAGAAGATTTAGCAGAACGTGGTGTAAGTTTTGTACCGGATGATTGGACACGTGATGATTTGTTTAAATATGCTGAAGATAATTTAGCTAAAGCAGATGCATATATGAAAGATATTAATAAAAAAACTATTTTACTCTTTTGTCGTTTACCATTAGCGCTGGCTCACAAATCACTTAAAGCAATGAAAAATGGTAGAGAGAAGATATCCAGAAAAGAAGTAGAAGAAACTGTCGATGAAATTCAACAAGATTAGATGCTAAAACCTTTTTTTGAATGATTCATTTTTATTAATGTTACAAAATTAAAACTATTAGTAACTTTATACTTATAAAACCAGCTCATTATATTGTTGAGCTGGTTTTATTATTCTAAAATATAATTCATTAATGAAATAATATGTGGTGATAATGCTCAATCAACAAACTAAACTATATACAAAATTTGGTTTGTTGATTGAGCATTGTTGAAATTATTTCAATAGTGTTATTTTTCTTATTGGTATTATGGATTGATGCTATAATATTTGTTAGGAGGTGAAGTGTTGATAACGCTGCTTTTAATTTGTCCTATATTATTTAGTTTTTTATATCAGCTATGTTTTGTAGAAAACCTGAAAATAAGTTATCTCACAACCCGTTCAAGATGTGATTATTGTCGCAAAAAAATAACTATAATAGAAACAATACCAATTTTAAGCTTTATTTTTTTAAGAGGCACTTCAAAATGCTGTAATCGCAGAATAAGTGTTTTTTATCTGCTTGGGGAGTTTCTTTCTTTGATTCCTGTATTTTACATGATTTATTTACCTCACAAACTAACGATTGACAACACTACTTTAATACTAATTTATTTATTCCTCCTCACCTTTTCTATATTTGATATTAAGACATACACAGTTCCTTTGCATGTGGTAGTCGTTTTTGCTATTTGCATTTGTTTTATTACTCCAATTCATATCATGTCATTTTTCTTCGTAACGAGCTTGCTTCATATATTTTATTTACTATTTCATAATGCCATTGGCTATGGAGATATAATTATCTTTTCTTTGCTAGCTTTAGCTTTAGCATCTTCAGAGTTTTTAATCACTCTTTTGTTTACATTTATCTGTGGTGGTGTTTTTGCTTTGCTCGTGTTACTTGTTTCTCGTAATGAAAGAGCAAGAATTCCACTTATTCCTTTTATTTATATCGCATTTAATATAATGCTTATAACATCTCAAAATTTAAACTTTGGAGGTTTTTAAAAATGAAAATAAAAGAACTCGCCAATAATCAGAAACCTAGAGAAAGATTGTTAAACAATGGACCTGCACATTTATCTGATGGTGAACTACTAGCCATTTTAATTAATACAGGTAGAAAAGGGTTTTCAAGTTTAGATATAGCTAATGAATTGTTAAAGTCAGTAGAAAGTTTAAAACAGTTAAAGGCATTATCCATCAATGATTTGAATAAAGTGAAGGGAATTGGTTTATATAAAGCATTGATTCTAAAAGCTGCTTTTGAGCTAGGGGAACGCATGCATTCGGGGAGTTTAGATGAGAAGATACAAATTACTAGTCCTCAAGATGTTGCTAATTTTATGATGGGAAAAATGGAGCATTTAACTCAGGAAAAGTTTATTGTGTTATTTCTTAATTCTAAGAATGTTGTTATTAAGCAGAAAACAATATTTATTGGAACATTAAATTCATCAATCGTTCATCCTCGAGAAATATTTAGCGAAGCTATAAAATGTGCAAGTAATGCAATTGTGGTGCTTCACAATCATCCATCAGGTGATACTACACCGTCCAAAGAAGATATTAGGACAACTGATAGATTAAGAGAATGTGGAGAAATTCTAGGAATAGATTTACTGGACCATATTATTATTGGAGATCATACTTATATGAGTATGGTAGAGGACGGCTATTTTGATTAAAACATGATATACGAAGTTGCTTACATAAACGCATAGACTGATTAACGCATTATTATATTTTTATTGCATGCTTTAGTATTAATTTTGGCTTTCTGTACTCACTCAGTTACGGTATAATCAAGTTGATAATTAAGGAGGCGTTATCAAGTGGGAACGATATTATTGATTGGTTTGTTACTGCCGGTAGTTTATTTAATGCAATTAGTTAGAATTAAAAAGCCTATTGATTTTAACAGTACTAAAAAAACAGTAGTTATTTCAGTTGTAGGTGTCTTATTAACTACTATGCTATTCTTTATTTTTAGTACGAATCACACATCTTTTTGGTTATATTTAATAGGTTCATTGATTATAGCTGTTATATGGGCATTATTATTGTGTGCTTGTTATTATTTTTATCAAGTGCTATCAAATAATGTTAAAAAATAACTATAATGTTTGTGAAACATTAGTTTTTATATTAAGGTTAGAAAATATTTTTGATTATGAAATATGTTTAACATCTCAATTTCCATAGATGTAACTATAGTTGAATGTTAAAAAAAACGGAGCAAGGAATCCATTTTTGATTCCTTGCTCCGTCTGAACAACCAAATTATAATATTACAAGTATATTTAAGTAATACTATAGTCTGCTACTGGAATAATCTATATCTGTGATAACATGCATAGATTGTGTTATTTATATAAAACTAAAGTAATTATTAAAGTTTTCCATTATCCAAAGAATACCTTGATAACCTAGATATATACATAATACAATAATTCCAACGTATATTAAAAATCTTAAAATTGATAAACCTACTCTAAATAATAATATAACTAAGAGGGCAAGTAGGATTATAGATATAATACTCATATTATATTTCACTCCCTTTGTACATAATTGTACTATGAAAAAAGCATGTATGCATCAGTCTATCGTTAACTTTTGGATACTACTACAGACTGATGATATTTAAATTAATTGATTTTATAATATAGGGTGAAATTATGGGAGGGTGGTTCATGCGGTTTATATTTAGTATTATTAAAAACTTTATAGCTATTATAGCAATTATAATCATTGTATTCTTCGCGTTGAAATATGCGCCGTTTTTAAAAGACCAGCAATGGAACCCAGTACATAATAATGAGCCACCTACGAGCAACACCCAATCAGAAGGTGGTTTAACAGGTGGTCAACGTTATTCTGTAGAAGACAATGATATTTTGAAAAATGTCCCTCGCAGTCAGGCTAAAAATGTATTTGATTGGATAGATAAGAAAGAATTTATGTCTGTTTCAGGAATTGGTAGAATGGGATATAGCGATAAATATCTAGCAGGCCAACGTGGCGATGAATTTATAATTTATAAATTTGGTTCAGACTCCATTCGTGTTTATAAAACTGAAATAGAAATGGAGCAAGACCTAAATCAACTTGGGGAGCATATTGAACTACAGCCACCATCTAAATACGAGTAAGTGGTTTGAATTCTCAGCAAAAATGCGTTAGCCTTATATAAGTAAAAACGTAAAAGGTTGGTGTCAATTATGAGTGAACAGTCTAAAGATAAAAAAGTAGATGAACAAGCAAAAGCACAAAATCTATTCGCACGTTGGCGTAAAGAAGAAACTTTATATAAAGAAGACGAAAAAGAAGCTGAAAAATCTGCTGAAACAGAAAAAAACGACGCAGAAGAAAAATAATTATATTTTTGCTGAAATTAATGGACGTTAAATTATTTCTAAGAAATGAATTTATTTGAATCGAAACTGAAATTTAAAATTTTAGCGGATATTCAATGACTTGACGTTGGACAGGTCTAAATTTAAAATTTACAATAATTGAAAATGCAATTTCCATTCTAGTACTGTTGTAAAAAGTATACCGAAAGCTGAGACATGATTTCATGTGTCAGCTTTTTTGCTTTTATACAAAACGTTAATGTATAGTTAATGATAAATAAACGTAAACTGTCTAAGGGCAAAAGCGTGAGAATATAAATGGTTGGAAAAATAATAAAACTCACTGTTTAACTAGCATAAATTTATTATCATAGCAATTTTTCCTTTTTTATTTAAAAACACATTTAACTTATATACATAATTTTGGATTTAAAAAATTGGAAAATCTAAGACTTTAGTACACTATTTACTTTGAAACTTGTTATAATACAAATTAACACTACATTTTATGTTTTAAAGTAGAATCTCAGCAATATTTGTTCTAGCTTTAATATATTAAATGAGTGGTTAGAATTTAATTTGTGAATAATAAGGTTACTACTTTATTTCGATCTATGAGTAATATAAAATAATATCAAGTAGTAAAATAGTCGGGTAATAGAGGTGTTTAGGTTGTCAAAGTTTTTTAAAAACAACAAGTTGATTGTTATTTTATGTGCAATCATTGTATTTATTGCCTTAATTGGTGTATCTTTACGTTCGCAATCACAATCACCAGTAGAACAATACGTAGGAGATTCAGTTGCATTCGGTCAAAAGGCGGTTAGTTATCCTGTTCATTTCGTAACAGGTTCAATCAATAACCTTTTTGCAAAAGATAGTTCAAAAGAGCAACAAAGCAAGGTTAAACAATTAGAAGCTGAAAACGAAAGACTGAAATCAGAAAACAAAAAGTATAAAAAAGAATTAGATATAGAAGATATATCTAAATTCGAACCAATTTCTAGTACAGTATTATCTAGAAATCCAGATCAATGGATGAATACACTAGTTATTAACCAGGGTGCTAAAGATGGTATAAAAAATAATATGGCTGTGATGACTTCAGAAGGATTGGTAGGTCGAATCTCTAAAGTAAATCAATTTTCCTCACAAGTTGATTTAATTTCAACAAACACACGCGCTAACCGTTTATCAGTAAATATTCAACATGATGATAAAAATGTATTTGGGTTAATCGATCATTATGATTCTAAAAATGAAGAACTTATTATTACTGATATTAATAATAAAGACAGTGTGAAAAAAGGAGATAAGGTTGTTACAAGTGGTTTAGCTGATCAATTACCAAGTAGTATATACATAGGTGAAGTTTCAAAAGTAGAAAATGATGAATATGGCTTATCAAAAGAAGTTAGAGTTAAAACAGCTGCTAATTTATCAGATTTAAATCATGTATATGTAGCTAAAAGAGACCCTAAGACAATACCGGATAATGAAAGTGGTGATAATTAATGCGTGCGTTATACTACTTTCTTATCGGTATTGTATTATTTTATATTGATACTGCAATTGGGTTAATTATACCAATGCAAATTGGCACGAAAGACATAATTTTTGTTCCACACTTGACTTTAATGTATTTACTAATAATATGTGTTCACAGAAGTTTTGGTGTAGCTATTATATTATCTACGGTGTTAGGCCTAATTACTGATTTATATTTTGGTAGTTTTTATGGCTTGTATTTATTTGGTTATATACTGTTCGTTGTAATTCAAGACTTTTTCTTCAAAACATTTTATAGAGACTATACAATGTTATTCTTTATAGTATTATTAAGTACAATTTTCTTAGAAATTTATGTAGCTACTATTTATAGCATATTGGGGTTGATAGCATTTAATTTATTTGATTTTGTGTTGTATAGATTAATTCCTACATTGGTGCTTAATTTTATATTACTTATTATTTTCTATCCGATTATTACTAAATTCTTTAGAAAAGTGCAATTGAAGATTGACAGTAAGAAAGCCTAATGCTAAAATGCAGTAGTTGAGTAGTTTTTAGCTACATACAACCGCTCGGATTTAGGTTAAAGAACATGTATGTCACCTAAATTTGGCGTGACTTAAATTATAGGAGGTGCAAAGTATGTTTGCTATTATTGAAACAGGTGGAAAACAAGTTAAAGTAGAAGAAGGACAAGAAATCTTTGTTGAGAAATTAGATGTTAACGAAGGTGACTCTTTCACATTTGACAAAGTATTATTTGTAGGTGGAGACGCAGTTAAAGTTGGTGCGCCAACTGTTGAAGGTGCTTCAGTTACTGCTACTGTTAAGAAACAAGGTCGCGGTAAGAAGATTACTGTATTCACATATAAACGTCGTAAAGACTCAAAACGTAAAAAAGGTCATCGTCAACCTTACACTAAATTAACAATCGACAAAATCAACGCATAATTATGATTACTGTTGATGTTACATTGAACGATGTCGGTCAAATCACTGATGTTATCATGGATGGCCATGCAGAACATGGCGAATATGGACATGATATAGTTTGTGCAGGTGCATCCGCAGTGCTTTTCGGAAGTGTTAATGCTATAATGGGATTAACAAATGAGAAGCCCGATATTGATTACAATGATGACGGTGGACATTTCCATATTAGAAGTGTAGATACTTCTAATGAACAAGCGCAATTAATTCTTCAAGCAATGTTAGTTTCGTTGCAAACCATTGAAGAAGAGTATAAAGAAAATATCAGATTAAACTATAAGTGAGGTGCAATCATAATGTTAAAATTAAATTTACAGTTCTTCTCATCTAAAAAAGGACTTGGTTCTACAAAAAACGGACGTGACTCAGTTTCTAAACGTTTAGGAGCTAAACGTGCTGATGGTCAACACGTTACAGGTGGTTCAATCTTATTCCGCCAACGTGGTACTAAAATTTATCCTGGTGAAAATGTAGGTCGTGGTGGCGACGATACATTATTCGCTAAAATCGACGGCGTGGTTAAATTTGAACGCAAAGGTCGCGACAAAAAACAAGTTTCTGTTTACGCAGCAGCTGAGTAATTTGTCATCGTTAACACCAGAAGTGATCACTTCTGGTGTTTATTTTTTGTCTTTATTTTCTAGTTAATGAGATAATGATATAATATACAGAATGATATAAAAAAATGAATTTTAAGAAAAAGAGGTGAAATCATGTTTGTCGATCAAGTAAAAATATCACTTAAAGCAGGTGATGGTGGTAACGGTATAACAGCATATCGTAGAGAGAAATATGTTCCATTCGGTGGTCCAGCTGGCGGTGATGGTGGCGATGGT